>CAHJWO010000270.1 GCA_903642295.1 PVC group bacterium
ATTTGGGCGGAGTACGGGTCGAAAAAATTACGCCATCCATGATCCACAGCTATCGAGAGAAGCGACTGCGAGCAGGCGTATCGCCACGGACGGTGAACCTTGACACTATTGATCTGCGCAATGTGCTCAAGCATGCCAGAGACCAAGAACTGATCGAGCGATTGCCAGTGCAAGCCGACGCCCCGCCGTCGGCTTCGCCCCGGCAGTTGGCCTGGCTGCTGCTCCAGCCCGCAGCCAAACTCGACGCGTGGCAAAGGGCAACGATCACCCAGGTCGAACAGGACAGTCGAGACTTCACCGCCAAGTCTGCCAAGCGGCCAGAGGAGCCGTTTTAGTGTCGTGGCAGGTACCGTCACGAACGGAAGCGTGGGATGTCCGCTGAGACAACGGGGAAGCAACCGCTGTACCTTCCGGTTGTTGATGTCCCCCCAAGAAAATGCCGGGACCGCCGTTATCCTTGGAAGACGCCTCGATTTGCCGCAGAATGTCGGGCCACTGATTCACTTGTATCCTCCAACCGTGTTCCCCTTATCACACATGCGCGCCGTACCCATCCTCTTAACCTTGCTCTCCTCGGCGGTTGTTCTGCGAGCCGATCCAGCCTTGACCATCTACAACCAGGATTTCGCGGTCGTGCGCGACACCGTGCCACTGGATCTCAAAGTCGGTACCAACGAGGTGCACTTTGCCGATACGACCACCCAACTTGAAGCCGATTCAGTCATTCTGCGCGATCCCGAGGGCAAAGTGCATCTCTCCATTCTCGAACAAAGCTACCGCGCCGATCCGGTTTCCCAATCGCTGCTGCTCTCCCTGTACGAAGGTAAAACCCTCGACTTCCTCGTGGAGACACCGAACGCCGTATCGACCACCGTGCAAGGCAAGATCATCCGCAGTGGCTACGTCCCACAGGCCGACAACTTGCAACGCTACGGCAACGCCTATTACCAGAGGCAGATGGCCATCGCCAATGATCGCTCCGGCATGGGTGCTCCCATCATCGAAGTGGCGGGCAGGTTGCGTTTTTCCCTGCCCGGCCAGCCCTTGTTCCCGGCATTGGCGGATGACACGATTCTCAAGCCTACCCTCAACTGGAAAATCCAGAGTGATCAAGCCGCCAAGTTCGACGCCGAACTGGGCTACGTCACCGGCGGCATGACCTGGGAGGCCGATTACAGCGTGGTGTCACCGGAAAAAGGCGATCAGTTGGAGTTGGTTGGACTCGTCACCATGGACAACCAGAGCGGCAAGACGTTTGCCAATGCGAAGATCAAGCTGATGGCTGGCGACGTGAACAAAGTGCGGCGGGATGGTTCTTATGGTTACGCCGAGTTCAGGAGCGCGGCCCGGCGGGAGTTGGCCGACGCTCCCGGCGTCACCGAAAAAACCTTCGACGAGTACCATCTTTACAGCTTGCCCCGCCCGGTCACGCTGCATGACCGAGAAACCAAACAGGTGGAGTTCGTCCGCGCGGAGGGCATCGCTTCCAACCTCTTCTACGTGTACGACGGCCTGAAACTCGATCAGGAGTCGTATCGCGGTTATCCCATGGAGAACATCCGCGTCCAGTCCGACTACGGCACCAAGTCGAACCCCAAGGTCAACGTCATGCGCGAGTTCAAGAACTCCGCCGACAATCACCTCGGGTTGCCGCTGCCGAAAGGGCGGCTGCGCTTTTATCGGCGTGATAGCGACGGGCAACTGGAGTTCACCGGCGAGAACACCATCGACCACACCCCCAAGGACGAAATCATCCGGGCCTACACGGGCAACGCCTTCGATCTGACGGGCGAACGCAAGCGGACCAACATCCAGATGGAGGCCAGCCACTACGTGGACGAATCCTTCGAGATCAAGCTGCGCAACCACAAGCCGGAACCGGTCGAGATCCGGGTGGTCGAACATCTGTACCGTTGGACGAGCTGGCAAATCGCCCAGGCGTCGAATCTCTGGAAGAAAAGCGACGCGCAGACCATTGAATTTGCCGTGCAGGTGAAGCCTGACGAAGAAAAAACGGTCACTTACACGGTCCATTATACTTGGTAAATGATGACCCTACGTCTCTTCGGGATTCGGCTGGGCAAGGCCTGGTTGTTGGGAGTGGCGTTCCTGTTCGTGGGGCTGCCCGGCATTCTTCAGGCCGAACCCGCCGACGAGGGCCCCGCCATCCAGGTAACGCTGGTGGACGGTACCGGCCGAAGGTGGGGCTTCACTCAGGGAGATTCCGGGCGGATTTACACGCTCGACGAGCACGAAAAATGGCAGCCTATCAAGCTGCCGGGCGTCACGAACCGCAACGTCTGGTCGGTGGATGCGGCGCTCCGGGCCGATGGCACGATCATCTGTTTATGGAAACTCAACCAGGAGTATTACCAATGCAGCGAACACCGGGGTGATCGCGCCGTTGTACACAGTGCCTTTCGGATTCCAAACGTTCACGCGGTTTTTCTCACTCCCCGGCTTTTCAGCGATTCAAAGGGCGGCATGTGGTTGACGGCAGAGAGCCCCGACATCTATCGCCTCACACCAGAAGGCACCGCCGAGCACATGTACCGCATCCCGGACGCGGCCTGTCTTTCCCCCGGGGAAGCAGGCGGCGAAATTCCGAATACCAGTCCGATCAGCGTCGTGCCAGCGGATGACCCGCCCCCTGATCCCGCGAAGGGAGAACTGGGCTGGGGTGGAGTTTTGGTCCTAGAAGACATGGATGGGAGACTATGGTTCTGGACCAACCATGCCGATTATTTCATTGAGCATGGCATGACGATCCGCGGCGCGATTCTCTTCGACGGCAAGGAATTTGTCCCGCACGACCTTCCCGTGCCGGGCGGGAAGGGACCAAAGCCGTTGAGCGAATTGATCCGCAAGGATGCACGGCATTTCTGGATGGGCCGGGAGGGCGACGGCCTTTACGTTCTAGACACCACCAACTTCCAGGCCGAGCGCGCCCCCCAGCAGCCGCCGGAGGCAAGTTCGACCACGTTCGCGGTGCAAAACCAACGCGGTGACTGGCTCTTTGTGATGGGAACGAATCGGTCCGAAGGAGCCTGTACGGTATGCCGGTTGTCGGAGGATGGTCGCTGGGAGCGCATCGTCGATGGCGTGGATTCCCTTTATTACCACAGCGGAATGCATGACCGGCCCTGGGTGCAGGCAGAACACGGCAGTTATCTTTCCAGCAGCGGCAACGGACTTTGGTACATTCCCGACGACCATACCGCACCCATCCAGCTTGACTGGCGAATCCCTTTTCGGTTGACGGCCCGCCAGCTGGTCAAACTGCCGAGTGGCCGTTGGCTGGGTTGGAACGATGGCTTGCCGGGGGTCGGCACCCCGGACGCGCTGGAGATCAAGCACGCGGGACCGGACAACCCGCGCCTGCGCGTCGTGTCCACGCCGGCGGTCATCCTGACGGACCCGCGAGGGCACCAATGGACGACATACAGTGAAAAATCCCACACTCTTCGAGAATGGGACGGCGAGCAGTGGCTCGACCACCCGTTGCCGGAGGGGATGGATGCGAACACGTACCCCGACGTGTTCAAATTTGATGCGCATGGTCGGGTGTGGGTGAGGACAAAATCGTCCCGGGCGCTGAACACCGCCTTTGATCCCGCTGACGGACTCTGGTATCAGCCAGACCTCTCGCAACCGGGCGGCTTCCCAGGCGAACCAGGCTTGTCGGATGTGGACGTGGCTCGCAAGGGACCACGCATTCCGCCCCATGAGTTGCAACCTCCACCGCCAATGTACGGGTTCGCCAAGGATAACGAAGAGGGCTGGTGGTTGATTCGGGAGCACGAACTCTATCGTTACCGAGATGGCTTCTGCGTACCCGTATTTGCACACGGTGAGATACATCCCGCTTCGTGCAGCGACCGGCTGGAAGCCGCGTCGGTTGACGCGGCGGGAAATGCATTTTTGGTGAGCGACCATCTCTACGCAGGCACGGTAGGAATGTTCCTGCGCGCGGGTGCTATGCCACGCACCACGCTCGCCCGGGAAATTGCCGCTGATACGGCGACGGCCAAGACAAAAGACCGGGTACTGATCCGGCTGATCACCGATGCCCCTCCCGTCGGCGGTCGCAGACGGTTTCGATGGCGATTGGACGGTGGACCCTGGACCCCGCTGTCGGTGGAAGAACCGACCACCCTTGTCACCTTGGAGAACGTGCCCGGAGGCCCGCATCGCATGGAAGCGCAGAGCTACGGGTCTCTCCTGCAAACCGAGGTGGCTCCGGCCGTGTTGCCTTTCGACGTGGACGTGGACCCGGCGGAGCAGGTGGCCAAGCTCATCGCGCAGCTCGGCGCGCCGGACTATTCGCAGCGCGAAGCGGCGGTAGCCGCCCTGGCACGGCAACCTGGAACGGCGCTTCCCGCCTTGAAGGCGGCTCGCACAAAGGTGGATCAGCGTCTTCTCTGGTGGATCGACGCGGCCATTCAAAAGGCAGAAGAACAAAGGCCGCTTTGAATGAACGGATTCTTCAATTCTCGCAAGCGAGTAGCTCCGTTGGTTTGGCCTTTGGCCGGGAGCAGCTTGCACGTGAATCACAACTCCTAAAGCGTTTTGCAGTCGAGCAAGCCCATGGCAGGTTGTTGGTCATGCTAACTGCCTATCCGGAAAACCCACGCGTTTTTCTTACGCCCCTGCCGGGGCTTCGGGCGAATGGCGCTTTTCCCCGGGGCTTACGCCCCGGGCTAAACTCTGCCGCCCCTGCCGGGGCTGGGAACCGGGTTTTTCGGATCGGCAGTAAGGATGGACGAGAAGGTTTCCAGGTGGATGGCGATCTCCGAGCGCCAGGTTTTCGGGACCGCGCAGCGGTCTAGTAGTCCGTCACGGTTGATTTGCAGGAACATTTTGGCGATGGCACGTTGAGCGATGGCCAAGCTCTATCCTGTAAAGTTGACCGACGCCGAGCGCACGAAGTTGCGCGAGATGACCACCAAAGGCCGGGCGGGCGCACAAAGCCAGCGCCGGGCGCGCACGCTGCTCCTGGCCGACGAAGGCCGCAGCGACCAAGGCATTGCCGAGGCGCTCCAGGTCGCGCGCACGACGGTGGAGCGCACCCGGCGGCGTTGCTTTGAGGAAGGCGTCGAGGCGGCGCTCTCCCGCCGCCCACAACGCCGTCCGAGCAAACGGCCCAAGCTCGACGGCGAGAAGGAGGCGCACCTGGTGGCCCTGGCCTGCAGTCCGCCGCCGGAGGGTCATTCGCAGTGGAGCTTGCGCCTGCTGGCCGACCGGCTCGTCGTGCTCCAGATCGTGGAAAGCTGTTCCCATGAAACCGGGCGCCGCCCGTTGGAAAAAAACGTGCTCAAGCCCTGGTTAAAACCCGTGCAGTGGTGCATCCCGCCCGAGCAGAGTGCGGCGTTCGTGGCGTGCCTGGAAGACACTTTGGAGGTGTACACCCGGGCCTTCGATCCGGCGCGTCCACAGGTCTGCCTGGACGAAAAGGGCCTCCAACCGGTGGCTGACACCCGCGCGCCGCTGCCCGCCACCGCCCAGGGCCAACGTGCCCGCAAGGATTTTGAGTACAAGCGGGCGGGGGCGGCCAACGTGTTCATGCTCTCCGAACCCTTGGCCGGAGTGCGTCATGCCCTGGTGCACGAGCGGCGCACCGCCCGCGACTTCGCTCGGGTCATCAAAACGCTCTGCGACGAGCTTTACCCGCAGGCGGGAAAGATCGTGCTGGTGATGGACCAGCTCAACACCCACTCGACGGCTAGCTTGTAGGCAGCGTTCCCGCCCGCCGAGGCCCGCCGCCTGGCCCGCAAACTGGAAATCCACCACTCGCCCAAACATGGCTCCTGGCTGAACATGGCCGAGATCGAACTCTCGGTCTTGAGCCGCCAGTGCCTGCGCCGCCGCGTGGCCAGCCAGGAGGTGCTCGCCCGCGAAGTCGCCGCCTGGCAAACCGCACGCAACGCCGCCGCCCAGAAGGTCGACTGGCGCTTTACCACGGCGGATGGCCGAGGCGGCAGGTTTTGACGCGCCCTACCGCTTTCAGCACTTGCTCGGACGCGGGGCTTGGGAGGCCGATGCCTTGCGCGACGAGCAGCTCGGCGTGGTGCTCGCGGGCCTGGGCGAAGAGGATGCGGTCCTCGCCATCGACGAGACGGGCTTCATCAAGCAGGGCAAGAAGAGCGTGGGCGTCAAGCGCCAGTACTGCGGGGCCTCGGGCAAGATCGACAACTGCCAGATCGGGGTGTTCCTCTCCTGGCAGACAGCCAAAGGCCATGCCCTGATCGACCGGGCGCTCTACCTG
>CAHJWO010000271.1 GCA_903642295.1 PVC group bacterium
GAAATCCTCGAAACCACCTACCTCCGTCCTAAGGCTGCGCCCGCCCCCACGCCGGCTCCGGCCGCCACCCCGGCCAAAAAAGGGAGCCGCCACGGTAAAGCAGCGGCTGCGGAAGCTTCCGCGGCGGCCACTCCGACGCCCGCGCCCGCGCAGGTCAGAACTTACCTTGGCTACAGCGTGCGGCTTTACTATGATCGCCAGTTGCAGGATGTGCAGGCCGACCCGGTCCGCCTGTTGCAAAAGTTCCCGCCGCCGATGACCTTGTCCCCCGATTAAATTCCCGAAACTTTCCGGCGGCGACGCGGATACTCGTCCGCGCCAGTGACCGCCGTCCCCCCTGTCCATGAAAATCCTGGTTGTTGACGATCAAGCCGAGGCTGCCGAGTCGCTGGCGCAAGCTCTGCGGGAGCTGACCGGCTACGAGGTGGAGCCGGCGGTCGGCAGCGAGGCTGCCCTGACGGCGGTCCGGGAGGGGGGTGCGCCGGACGTGCTCGTCACGGAGGCAGTGCTCCACGGCAGCGACGGCTTCAACCTGCGCGAAACGATCCGGGAACACCATCCCCAGCTGCGCACGGTTTTTGTCACAGAATACGATCTGAGCGCCTACCGGGAATACCTCGACGGCGCGCCGCTGTTCTACAAGCCCGTGGACGCTGCGGCGCTCGTGACCGCGCTGGCGGACCCGACCGCCCCGACGGTTCCAGCGGACGAGATCACCGTGCCGACCCGCAGCAGTAACGGCACGACCACCGCGTCGTTGACGAACGACCAGCGCACGCAATCGGCGCGGCTGCGCAAGCTCGTCGGCAAGCAGGGGTTCACCGGCAAGCTCGATCAATTCGATCTGGTGGACATCATCCAGCTTTGCTGCATCAGCAAGCGGACGGGACGGCTGTTGATCGCCCGGCGGACGGAGCGCGGAATCCTTTATCTGCGCACGGGCCAGATCATCCACGCGGTCAGCGGCGAGTTGCAGGCGGAGGAGGCCGCCTTCGAGATCATCGGTTGGTCGGCCGGTCAATTCTCCTTCGACGACGGCATTCAGCCGGAAACGCAAACGATTCATGGCGGGTGGGAGCACCTGATTATGGAGGCGGTGCGTCTGCGGGACGAGCGGACCAGCCAGCACCCGCCGGAGGAAGCCGGCAGCCCGGTTGACGCCAGCCTGGCGGAAAAGATGATCGGTCCCTACCAGTTGCGCCGCAAGATCGGGCAGGGGGACCGGACGGAGGTGTTCGAAGCCGTCCAGACCACCATGGATCGGGTGGTGGCGCTCAAGGTATTATCGCCGGATTTGCAGGGAAACGACTCCGCCGTCCAGAACTTCCTGGCGAGCGCGAGTGCGAAGGCCAACGTGCAGCATCCCTCCATCCTCTCGGTGTACGAGGCGGGTCACGAGGACGGCATCTACTTTTACACGCGGGAGTTCGTGGACGGGATCAACCTCACCCATCTCCATGCGGAGGGCAGGACGCTGGATGATGCGACGGCCCTGCAATGCGTCAAGGTGGCGGCGGAGGCGCTCAGCTATCTCAACCAGCAGAAGATCGCGCACCCGGCGATCACCTCGGACGACGTTTATCTGGGCCGCGATGGGCGGGCGCGGATCAACAACCTCGCGTCGTTGCCGGACGTGCGAACCCCGTCCACGCAGCAGGACATCCGCGCCCTTTCGCGCATGGTGGCCGATTGCCTGCCCAGCCGCAACGCGGCCAGCCGCGGCCTGCGCGACTTGCTCAGCCGGATGCTGCTGGAAGGTGCGGTCGGATTCCTGAGTTGGGTCGCGTTGCTCCAGGGCGTGAAGGCGCTGGAACCGAAGGTCGTCCCCGAGGACGCCTTCAAGCTCAGCGCCCGCGAGGCGGCGGCCACCGCCGCCGTGCAGGAAGCCAAGCGGCGGCAGAAGCGGGCACTCCTGCTGACCACGCTCGGCATGGTGGCCTTGTTCTGGGCCGTGGCGACGGTGGTGTATCTCAAGTTTTTCCGCGTGACCTCCGCCCGCAGCTTCGACCGGATGCTGGCGATTCCCGCCGGGGAATTTCTCTACCAGCAGAAGATTCACGTCACTACCAAGGCTTATTGGATCGACGAGTACGAGGTGACCATCAGCCAGTATCAACAATTTTTGGAGATGCTTCAGGGCAACCCCACCGACCGGTACGAGGCCCCGAACGTGCCCAAGACCCATCGCCACGACAACATGCAATGGGCGCGGCTCTACGCCGTGGCCCGGAGCGGCGGCCTTTATCACGGTGCCCCGGTGGACCTGAATTGCCCGGCGGTGTTCGTGGACTGGTTCGATGCCTACGCCTATGCCAAATGGAAAGGCCACCGCCTGCCGACCCAGCAAGAATGGGAAAAGGCCGCGCGCGGCACGGATGGCCGCCGGTTCCCCTGGGGCAATGATCCGCAGCAAATTTCCAAAGTAAACACTTCAGTGGATTTCCACGAGGACGGCGCGGCAAAAGGCGAGTTGGACGGGTATAACCGGTGGTCTCCGGTGGATGCCATGACCGGCGATAAAAGCCCTTACGACGTGATGGACATGGCCGGTAACGTCAGCGAGTGGACGGCGGACGTGACGCCGCGCGGCAGCTTGAACTATCCGGCGATCTGCGGCGGCAATTTCCATTCGTCCAGCGTGGAGCTGACCAACCGCGTGACCGAGGTGGCCGATATATCGAACGACGAGCGCGTCGGTTTCCGCACCGTTTCCGATGTCGCGCCGGCCAAATAACAATCTTTTCATTTTCCTCCCGCTGCTGATTCCCTCCTGCTTCCATACCTATATGCTCACTTCTTTCCTGCGGTTCTCTTCGCGTGCCATCGGCGCCGCCGTGCTGGTCGCCGCGATCCTTGGCAGCACTGCCGTGGCGCACGCGCAGTTGCAAGTCGAGCTCAAGCTCAGCCGTCGGTCCTTCATCCTTTTCGAGCCTCTGATCGCCACGGTGACGGTCACCAACAACGCCGGGCGCGACGTGGAACTCGCGGATGACCAGAACATGCAGTGGTTCAACATCGAAGTCAGCAAAATGGGCGGCGCCCTCGTGCCGCCGTACGACCCGGACTACAAATTGCATCCGCTGTTGCTCCCGGCGGGCAAGTCGCTCCAGAAGAGAATTGATGTGACGCCGCTGTTCCCGATCCGGGAGATGGGGACCCACCGGATGCGCGCGATCATCTATTTTGCCGATACCCAAAAGTTTTTTTACTCCAATTACGCGGCTTTCGATCTCACCGACGGCAAGCTGCTCTGGCGCCAGACCGTGGGCGTACCCGGTTCCAACAACGAGGTCAGGCAGGTCTCGTTGCTCACCCATCAGTTGACGGACCGGATGATGCTTTACGTGCGGGTACGCGATGAGGAAGGCGACAACGTTTATACCACCCAGTCCATCGGGCGTCTGGTTCTAACCGGGAGGGAACCGCAGGAATTTTTCGACCGCAATAATGTCCTGCATGTAATGCAGGAAGCGGTGCCGGGAACGTTCATGTACACCGTGGTGAACCTGAACGGCGAACGGTTGGACCAGAAGGCCTACGTGCGGTCCGGCACGAGTCGCCCGATGCTGGTGAAAAGCGAAAGCGGCGACGTGAGCGTCCGCGGCGGCCAGGCGCAAGTAACGCCGACCGGCGGTGTCGGACCTTCCGGGCGAGACGGCGGCGCCAAGCTCTCCGACCGGCCCGCAGGAATGCCCAAGCCAGCCGCGCGTTAAAAGCGGGGTGGTCACCGCATTTCGGCAGCGTGCGCGAAGGGTTACTGGCGAATACTGGTCACGGTGCCTTTTGACGCCGCGCGTTCCCGCGTTAATATCCTGCCGCATGCCGCGACCTGCCATCCGCCGACCTTCGTTCAAACCGTGGTGCATCCTGCTGCTGGCAGGCTTGCTGTTGGGATCGGTAGAAAACCGCGCCTGTGCTTATAGTTCACAGGGATTTAACACGGTGGTCATCGACGCGGGACACGGCGGCATCGACCGGGGCGGTGGGCCGGGTCAACAGATTCCCGAGAAGCCGTACACCCTCGACACGGCCCAGCGTCTGGAGCGCGCATTGCGCCGCCGGGGATTCCGCACGATCATGACGCGGCGCGAGGATGTGTTCGTCCCGCTCCCGGTGCGGACCGGAGTGGCCAATTCGTTCCGCGATGCCATTTTCGTGAGCGTGCATTACAACAGCGCCCCCCGGACGGATGCGCACGGATTTGAAACGTACTATTACGGCCCGAGCAGTTTCGGCCTGGCCACGCGGCTGCACCGGGCGCAACTCGCCACGCTGGCGACGGAGGATCGGTTCGTGCGGCGGCGCGGGTTCTATGTGTTGCGCAAGACCAACATCCCGGCGGTCCTGCTGGAAGGTGGATTTTTGACCAACCCCGACGAGGCGCGAACCGTGCTCAATCCTTCCTACCGCCAGCGCTGGGCCGAAAACGTTGCCAGCGCGATCCTCTTGCAGAGTCGCCAGGGTGATCCGGTCGGGCTTGGCTATCAGCCGCCGGTGACCGGCGAGCGGCGGGTGTCCAGTGGGCGTTCATCCCATCACTCCAGCGGCCGCTCGCGCGGGCGTGGATCCAGCCGCCGGTCGCATGGCCGTTCATCGCATGGTCGGTCGCACGGCCATTCCAGTGGAAGCAGCCATGCGCACACCAGTTCCAGCGCCCGTCATCGACGGCACCGCTAAAACTGATTTATGATCGTCACCCCCGACGAAATGCGCGCGGTCGAAGCAGCGGTATTCGCCGCTGGGACGACGGCGGAAGCGCTGATGGAAAAAGTCGGCCGGCACGTGGCCGGACACCTGATTCGGCGGCTGTGGCGCGGCGGGGGGACGGTGCTGTTTTACGCGGGGAAGGGGAACAACGCCGGCGACGCTTTCGTCGCGGCGAAAGCGTTGCGGCATCTGGCGCGCGAATGGCATATTCCCGTCGCGATCAAGCTGCGGGTCGCCCTCGATGACCCCGCAAAGATGGGAGAGCTGGCCCGTAAAAAATTCGACGCACTTCCGCCGGATGATTTTCCCCGCCTGACGGCCGAGCAGGCGAAACAGATTCCGGCCCGGATTGGACGGCTATTGGTGGTCGATGGATTGCTGGGCATCGGCGCGCAGGGGGCGTTGCGTGATCCCATCCGCGAAGCGGCGCGGGAGATCAACGAGTTAAGGACGAGGCGGGGGGCCTACGTGTTCGCCATCGACACGCCTACGGGGCTGGACGCCGACAGCGGAAGCGCGGACCCGGACGCGGTGATTGCCGACGAGTGCCTCGCCGTCGGATTTGCCAAGACCGGGTTGCTCACCGACGCCGCGACGAACCACGTCGGCAAAATCCAGATCATTGCGTTGTCGGAGTTCGCGGACGCCGCCACCCGGGCGCCGGAAGCCGCCCAGCGCGGAACCGTCGCCTCCCGGGCCTGTTTTTCGGGCCTGCTGCCACCGCGCCCGCACGAGTCCAACAAGGGAATGTACGGACGGATCGGCATCCTGGCAGGGTCGGTCGGCGCGACTGGGGCGGCGGTGATGTGCTCCCATGCCTGCGCGCGGGCGGGAGCGGGTCTCATTACGCTGCTGACCCAGGAGGAGATATACCCGATTGTGGCCGGAGCAGCCGCCCCGGAGGTCATGGTAAAACCGCTGAAGTCCCCGTTGGATGTACTCGGCATGAACTTCGACGTGTTGGCCCTCGGGCCCGGCCTCGGCAACACGGGCGGCGAGGCCGTGCGCGAGGTGATTGCGCGGTGGCCCAAGCCGATGGTCGTGGACGCGGACGCTCTCAACGTCCTGGCCGAAGACCTCTCCCCGCTCACACGCGCCGCCGGTCCCCGTTTGTTGACGCCGCACCCGGGCGAAATGGCGCGGTTGCTCAAAGGCGATGCCATCCGGGGCGGGGGGCTCGGAGAAAAGGCAACCCGGGCGGAAATCGTGCGGCACTTCACGGAGCGGTATCCGGCGGCCCTGCTGCTAAAAGGAGCGCGCACGCTCGTGGGAGAGCGAGGCAAGCCGCTCGCCTATAATTCGACGGGCAACGCCGGGATGGCCACGGGCGGCATGGGCGACGTGCTGACCGGCATTTGCGCGGCTTTCCTGGGCCAGAGGCTCGATGTTTACGATGCCGGACGCCTCGCGTCGTGGCTGCATGGCCGTGCGGCGGACCGCGCCGTCGAGCGCGGAGGACAGAGCCACGAGTCGTTGCTGCC
>CAHJWO010000272.1 GCA_903642295.1 PVC group bacterium
GCTGGAAGTTGGGACGATGCACAATCAGGAAAATGTCGCTGTCTCGCCCATCTGCGCCGGCTTGAGAATAGGAAGAAGAATCGCAAATTTCATGGCCGACTCCTAAGCTCCTGAGCCATCGTCGAATCGTCGAGCATTAAAAGAAAGCCGTTAATCAGCGCGCAGGCGATGCGGGAAAATCTTGAGAGGTAGCGGCGTACCGGGCAGCCTCGGCAGGTTTGTTCCATGCGATGTAGAGGCCATGCAGACGCGTCACAGCTTGGTTGATTTCCACAGGTTGTTTGTTGAGATCCTGCTTCAACTTATCGTAACCGGTCAGCAGCAGCGGTTCGGCTTCGATGTATCGCTTCTGCGCGAGCAGGCAGTCGCCCAGGGCCGTTTCGATGTTGCCGAAGAGGAAGAAAAAAGCGTCCCCCCCGGGCTTGTAATCGGCCAACGCCTGTCGCAGCAACGGCTCGCCCTCTGCGGCTCGGCCCGTTTGCGTCAGGCTGATGCCGAGCATGTATCGCATGGAAACAACGATAGAGTGACTGCCTGGAAAATTTGCTACCTGACGATCCAGCGTGTGTCTGCCTTCCGCTGCCACCTTGGAAAAATCATGTCGGGCGAAATCGAGCGCTAGCAAGTAGAACGCCAAGCCGTCAGAAAAGAAGTTTTCTTTGTCACCGAGGATACGCCGGCAATCTTGCTTCGTCCGCTCCAGCAGCGTTTCCGCCTCCGCGAACTTTCCTTGGTCGAACAGGATGTTGCATAGGTTGAACCCAGTGATCACAACGTTGGTCTGGTCGGGCGCTTGCCGGTCGAGGATGTCTAATTCCCTCCGGAAATCCGCGGCGGCGGCATCAAAACGCTTTTGCCTGCGCTCGATTTGACCTCGGCTGGACAGGCACAGAGCATACCGCATGCTATCGTCGCCAAACGCTTTCGCGCAACGAGTCAAGGCCTCGTTGGTCACCTGCTCCGCTTCGGCCAATTGATCCATCTGGCAAAGATCAAAACCTAGAGTCATGTACGTGTTGATGAGCAGCTTCTCATCCGCCTTCGGATACCGCGAGTACCACCCTGCGATGCGGCGCAGCAGTGGCACTGCTTCGTCAAAGTGGTAAATGCTACCAAGTTGCTGGGCCAAGTTAAACTCTGCCGAGAGGGTGTGTGCGTCGTCTTCTCCATACAAGCGGCGCATTTGCTCGACTGCTTGCCGCAGTTGCTGGCCACCTTGCTGGTTCATCCCCAGCGCCATGTAGGTGCGGCCAAGGGTACTGTGCATCTGCGCCAGAACCTCGGGTTCACTGGCCAATTCCTTTTCCATCGTCGCCCCGATCTTATCGAGCACTTGGGTGATCTTCACGTCCTTGCCGCCTCCGTCCATCGGACTGGCTTGAAAGATAATCTGCTGGAGGAAGTCGCTGGTTTGTTGTGCTTGCTTCTGCGAAGTTTGCGCCGTTCGCTGGGCGGTTTCAGCCTTCCTCTGGGCAAGCTGGGCACGATCCCGTTCCTGTTTGGCGATTCGCGCCTGCCAAACGGTGGTCGCCAATCCGCCCAATAGAGCCAATATGATGAGAACCGCCGCCACCACGCCCACGGTGTTGCGGCGTACGAACTTGCCCGCGCGATAGGCGAGCGTGTCTTTGCGCGCGGTCACCGGCAGCCCCTCGGCGTGTCGGCGGATGTCCTCGGAGAGCGCCAGCACGCTGGGGTAGCGTCGGACGGGCTCCTTGCGGAGTGCCTGGGCCACGATGTTGTCCAGGTCGCCCGCCAGCAAGCGGCGCAGGCGGGCAGACGGCTCGCGGGTCACGGGGGTTTGACCTGCGGGCACGGTCGCGGTGGCCGTCGTGGTGGGGGGGCGGCTCGCCACCGTGCTCGGGCGCGGCGGTTCTTCTTCGCAAATGGCGCGCGCCAATTCGTCGGGACGGCGGCTTTTGAGCGCGGCGTAGGGACGCTGGCCGCAAAGCAGTTCGTAGAGTACCACTCCCAGGCTATACACGTCGCTGACCGTGGTGATCGTCTCGCCGCGCAACTGCTCGGGGCTGGCGTACTCCGGGGTCATGGCACCGGGCAGAGTAGCGGTAGGATCAGCGTGGGGACCAGTGCCGTCCTCCGGGTCAAGCAGCTTGGCGATACCGAAGTCCAGCAGCTTCGGCTCGCCCTCGGGCGTGACGCGGATGTTGGCGGGCTTGAGGTCGCGGTGGACGACGAGGTTCTGGTGCGCATAGGCCACGGCGGCGCAGACCTTGCGGAACAACGCCAAGCGTTCCGTCACGCCAAGGCGCCGCGTGTCGCAGAAACGGTCCAGCCGCTCACCCTCGACATATTCCATGATGAGGTAACTGCGACCCTCCGGCGTGATTCCCCCTCCGTAGAGTCGCGCGATGTTGGGGTGGGTCAGCGCGGCGAGCACTTTGCGCTCATGGCGGAAGCGGCGTGCGAGGCTCGCATCGTCCAAGCGGCGTTTGAGCAGCTTGACGGCGACCCGCCGCTCCAGCTTCGTGTCTTCGGCCAGATGTACCTCGCCCATGCCGCCTTCCCCGAGGAGAGAGAGCACCCGGCACTCACCAAGCATCTCGCCGGGCCGTAGAGTGCCCGCCTCCAGGCCGCCGAGGTCTTCGCCTGCTGCCAGCGCGTAGGCGGGTCGCCCGAGGAACTCGCCTGTATTCTGACCGTGCTCTACCAGTGAACTCGCCTCGGCCAGCAGGGTGGCGTCACCCTGGCACGCCCCGGCCAGAAAGGCCGCGCGTTCGTCGGGCGGGAGATCCAGCGCCTCGCCCACGAGGTCGAGCAAGCGGTCGGCGGGAGCGGCCACGGCAGGGACGGCGTTGGGATCGGAGTTCATGCGGGAGAGAGGGGAGAGAAAGCCAGCAGATTAGGCCGGTTGCCGAGTGCGCGGTGCAACCACGCTTTGGCGAATTGCCAGTCACGGTCCACGGTACGGATGTTGACTTGGAGCACCTCGGCGATGTCGCGCATTTCCATGCCGCCAAAGAAACGCAGTTCGACTACCTTGCCCGAACGAGGGTGATCAACGATGAGCTGATCCAGCGCGGTGTCGAGCGCCAACAGGTCGTCCTCGTGCATGTCTGCCGTGGGCGCGGTCACGGCTTCGGCTTCTTCGAGCGGCACACGCTGTTGTTGTCCGCCCCTCCGCAGGGTCTGCCGGGCGCGGGCGTGGTCCACCAGAATGCGGCGCATGGCGCGCGCGGCCAAACTGTAGAAGTGCGCGCGGCCTTGCCAGGAGACGGCTTTGCCGTTCACCAAGCGCAGGTAAGCCTCATGGACCAAGGCGGTGGATCCGAGCGTGTGCCCGCCGCGTTCGCGGCGCATGTATTCACGAGCCAATTCGCGCAGATGTTCGTAGATGAGCGGCATCAATCGCTCGGCGGCGGCGGGGTCTCCCTCGTTCCAGGAGAGCAGCAGGCGGGTCACGTCATGGGTCGAAGCGGTGCTCATGCAGGAAAGCGCGGAGGCCCGGGCAGCAAGGTCCGGCAATCTAACGCACCCGGCGGCGACCGGGAAGCAAACATTTTTTCAGAAAGTATGTCGTGCGACGGGTTTTTTTGCCGCTTTCCATGGAGGGGAGCTTTTCATCTCGGCTCCATCGCTTGATTACCACCGGCTTCACCCATGTGCATTTCACACCGATCCCGTTCCAGCACCGCCCTTGTACTCACGTCTGTTTGCGGGGCCGACGACTCTAGCCCCGGGATGCCGAGCGCCGTCTCAGCCGGGCATCCGCCTCGCAGCACACCTTTTTTTCCCTTCCTATCCACCTCAACCCTGTGAACTCGTTGCTCGCTTCCATTGCCTTTCCGCGTTTCGTCACCGTCCGCAAAACGGCGCACCGCTTCTTGCCGTCGGCTATCTGCATGCTGCCGTTGGCCGGGGCCTTGAATTGGCCTGGCGTCCTGCTTGCCCAGGATCTGACCGTGAAGTTCGATGGCGCACAGTTTTCATCCGACGGCCAAATCCGCAATGCTCTGGTCCAAGTTTCCGACGGCAACTTCCGCGCCTCAAGCATCGGAGGAATTTCCTGGTTCACGCCCGGGGAGAATGGCGCCAACGCCAAAACCTCCGAGCCCGTAGACAACCTGCTCTTTGGTGCGGGCACGTTCTTGCCTGGAGGCAGTGACGTTTCGGGAGCAGTAGCTCGCGTAACGAAGGCGAACTGGCGGGGGGAGCAGCCAGGTGCGGACGTGCGCCTGCCGTCTTCCACGGCGGGCAGCCCGCCGCAGCCGCAGACCATCGAGATGCCCACCGACGGGGGGAGCCAGTACCTTTTCGGTAGTGGCGTGAGCCTCGCGGGTGGCACGGGGCTGGTCGGGTCTTACTGGGCCACGGTTGGCGACGTTCCCCTCGAGGGAGCGGCCTACGTGTTCCGCAACCTGGACACCGCGTCGGGCACCGTCACCCAGAACGTCAAGCTCACCGCCAGCGATGGGAACGCGGTCGGCTACTTCGGTGAGGCCGGGAGCCTCTCGGGCGATACGGCGCTGATCGGGGCTTTTGGTGCCACGGTCGGCGGCAACGATTCCCAAGGGGCAGCCTACGTGTTCCGCAACCTGAACACGACCACGAGCACCGCGCTCACCGAGAACGTCAAGCTCACCGCCAGCGACGGCGCAGCCAAAAGTTACTTCGGCAGAACCGTGAGCCTCTCGGGCGGCACGGGGTTGGTCGGGGCTATTGGCGCCACGGTCGGCGGCAATGCCAACCAGGGAGAGGCCTACGTGTTCCGCAACCTGAATACGACCACGAGCACCGCGCTCACCGAGAGCGTCAAGCTTACCGCCAGCAATGGCGCGGCCGGAGACTTGTTGGGCTTCTCCGTGAGCCTTGCGGGCGGCACGGGGCTGGTCGGAGCACCTGCAGCCACGGTCGGCGGCAACACCAACCAGGGAGCGGCCTACGTGTTCCGCAACCTGAACACGACCACGAGCACCGCGCTCACCGAGAACGTCAAGCTCACGATCAGCGGCGGGGCGGCTCACGAAAACTTCGGTTATGCCGTGAGCCTCTCGGGCACCACGGGGCTGGTCGGGGCTACCACCGCCACGATCGGCGACTTCAGCCAAGGGGCTGCCTATGTGTTCCGCAATTTGGACACGGCTGCGGGTGTCGTCACGCAGAACGTCAAGCTGATCGCCAGCGACGGAGCGGCCAATAATGGCAACAATGGCAACAACGCCTTTGGCTGTGCCGTGAGCCTCTCGGGTGGCACGGCGCTGGTCGGAGCTTACGGGGCCAGGGGCACCGGCGACTTCAACCAGGGAGCGGCCTACGTGTTCCGCAACTTGGACACAGCCTCGGGCATGATCGTCGAGAACGTCAAGCTGATCGCCAGCGACGGAACGCCTGGCTACAACTTCGGTCAATCCTTGAGCCTGGACGGCGACCAATTCCTGATCGGCGCCCTCGGGGCGAACGGTTTTACCGGCAAGAGCTACAGCGGCACGGTCAGCTCGGTGACCACGCTCGACACCGGCAACGGCACGGGGATCACCGGCGGGATCAGCTTCGTTTCCCGGGACGACTGGATCATCGGGCAGAACACGTCCGCCAACCAGGTGACCTTGAGCAAGGGCGATACGGCCAACATTGCCGCCACGGGCCGGGGCGTCTTCATCGGCCAGAACGCGGGCAGCAACAACAACATGCTGCTCGTTCAGGGCACGGTCACGGCCAACACGGTGACCGTCGGCAGCGCGACGGGTTCCACCGGCAACACCCTCCAGATCGCCAACGACGGCGGCACCACCGCAGCGGGCACGGTGACGGCCACGACGGGTGGGATCGTCATCAATGCCGGGGGCATGTTGCAGCTGACCGGCAGTACCTCGGTGACCGACCGCATTGGTAACACCACGGCGGTGACGCTCAATGGCGGGGGCAGGTTTGCCACGAGCGGCCTGAGCGAAGGCACGGTCCCGACGGCAGCCGGGGGCAGCGGCGGGATCGTGGGCGTGGGCGCGCTGACCTTGGCAGGCACGAGCGGCGCCGCACGGGCGAGCATCGACTTCGGCAACACGGCGGCGGGCGGCACGCTGGTCTTCAGCAGCCTGGCGGCGGGTGGCCGGGGCTCCTTCGTGAACATCATCGACTGGACAGGCCTCGCGGGCACGGACAACGGGGCGTCCACCAACGACCGGCTGCTCTTTGCCGCTGATCCAGGCTTCACCTTGGCCGACCTAG
>CAHJWO010000273.1 GCA_903642295.1 PVC group bacterium
TAGGCAACGCAACGAGTCATGATCGTCCGCCGCTTCCAGCCCGGACGGCGGATGCCAGCGCAGCAGCACGGCCAAAAGGGTGATGACCGGCTCCGGATTACCGTGTAAACGCCGCCACTCGATATATGCTTCGCGCAACTGCGCCGCCGTGTGGGCGGTGGTGGTCTCATCGTCCACGATCACGAGCGAACGCGCCATCCCAAAGACGTGGTTCGGATCATTTTCGAGCGATGGGCGATGGATGACGTGGCCGGTGGCGTGCGAATGTGTCTCGCTAAAACCGAAGGCAACTTCCCCGCCGGTGCGGCGGCGCGTGCTGTCGATGTAAAGCGAATTTCCAGCATCCAACCCCATCCGCTGCCACTCGCGGAACACCGCCTGACCCAGCGTGGTCGCAGTCTCCGCCATCCCTACGAAAAGGTGTGGCCCGGGCAAGGCGGCTGCTCGTAATTTCGCTGCCAATTGCCGGGCGGCATCGGTCAGCCGATGCGGAGGGGTAGGCAGGTGCCGTCCGAGCAAACGGCTGACAAATAGAAACCGCCGCCGGGCGTTGTTCCGGGCGGCAAAACCGCAGGCCGCCGGAAGCGGGATCTCCTCGCGCGACATCTGACAGCGCAGTTCGCCGCCCTGCACCCGTGCGAGCCAGGAGCCATCCGACTGGAATTCTGGCAACCCGAGAGAATCGGTGGGCAATGCGGGTGAAAGGTTCCTCACAAGAGTCGCGGCTTGGAAGGTCGATCGGACCTCTCTGATCCCGGCGATATCGACGTGTTTGCGACGGAATTTTCCAGGATAAACTCCCGGAGTTGCTGCTGCACCCGCAAGCCGGTGCGAGGGTGGGGGATCACGGCTTCGTCCGCACGTCCGGCGGCGAGCTGGATCGCCCAAAAGGGGAAGTTCACGCCCGACAAGCATGAAAAGTACAGTCCTCCAGACATGCGGGGATTAATTTCCAGAAGCTTCGGTTGCGTGCCCGCAAAACGCACCTGCACGTTAAAAATTCCGCTTAACGAATAATGCGCCGCAGCTCGCCGGGCAATTTCTGTTAACCCGGGCTTGTGCTCCAGGAATTGTGACCCGCCGACGCGCGTCGGCTTGCGCCGGACGGCCGCCCGCAGCAACCGTCCTTCCTTGCCAAGACAATCGACGCTGTACTCCGCGCCGTCGAGGTATTCCATGACCAGCAAATCCCGGAATGTGTTTTCCGTGGACAAAATGCGCGTGGCCGCCGCGGTCGAAAGTCGCATGGGCTCACTCTTGAAGAGCTTGCGTAGTTCGGTCTGACAGTCGTCGAGGATGTGGAACCCCAGGCCGCCGGTGGAGCGCGACGGTTTGAAACACACCCGCCGCCCGCCGTCGGCGATTTCGCGGCAGGCTTTGCCGAATGCTTCGGCCGTATTGACGACCCGGAAAGCTGGAACTGTTGATACATCCGTGGGTACTGTGGCGTAAAAACGCGCCTTGTCGTCGAACAGGCGCATCGTGTTGGCGTCCGCCGCCAACACCAGCGCCGTGCCGTTTCGCTCAAACTCGGCGCGTGCTTCCGCAACCCGTGCCATGCCCTGTCCCGGCACGAATACATCGATGGATTCGCGTCGGCAAAAATCGAGGCAAAACGCGAGGTAGCCGTCGGCATCCAGACTTCGCGGCTCCAGGGCGGCCTGGTCGCTGATCTCAAAAGCCGGGAAGTCCGGGTTGCGATGCGTGCATACCACGAAAGGGCGCGTCGCGTCTGGCACGTCCCTCAACCACCGGATCGCGTTGTACGTACTCGAAAGATTCTCGTTGTACCAGACCCGCAGCGGACGCATGGCTGAAGCAGAAAGGCACCGGTCTCTGGTTTCGCTCAGAGGTGCGGCGTCATCGCCGGAAGCAGATGCTGGAACGTTTGTCCGCTGGCGTTTTCGCCGATGGCATTCATTTTCCATTCTCCATTGTGGCGATACACTTTAGCCATGATCATCGCGGTGTGGTTGCCGCCCGCGCCGAGGTCGTACTTGGCGATCTCCCGGTTCGAGCTTTGGTCCACCACCCGACAAAAGGCATTCTCGATCTGGCTGAAATTCTGTCCCGTGAAAGAGTTGACCACGAATACGAGCGTCTTCACGTTCGCGGGCACGCGGGAGAGATCGACGATGATCTGTTCGTCGTCGCCTTCGCCCGCACCGGTGCGGTTGTCTCCCGTGTGGGTAATGCTCCCGTCCTTGCTGTGCAACTGCCGGAACCACACGGCATCCGTGAAGTGGCCCGCGTCGTCAAACAAGACGCACGAGGCATCTAGGTCGATTTCCTGCGTCTTCGCGCCGAAACCAAAAAATCCGCCGGATTTTTTGGCGTCCCAGCCTAGCCCCATGACGACTTTCTGCAACGCCCCGCCCGCCGTTTTTTCCAGCGAGATTTTCTGACCTTTGGTGAGATTGATGGACATAAGAAGATGCTGAAAGAGTTTCTATTCTCCTGCTACACAGCGGATTCGATCACGTTGGAGATTGTCTCGATTACTTCGCCGCCTTCGGTTTCAGTGACACATCGCCCGCCGATTTGATTTGCACATTCACCTCGGTTTCCGATTCGACGGCGACGCCGTGCGCTGTGCCGACGACGTTCACCCGATGGACGCCCGGCGTCAGGGACAGGTTGATCTGCCCGGTGGTAGTATCGTGCCCGGCGTGGTCACGTTGTGGGTTGCCATCGACACTCCAGCGGGTGATATCCACCGGGGTCAGACTACCGTCGCCGTCGTGTGCGGTGGCCATGAGGATGGTGTCCATCTTGCCGTCATGCGGTGTGGAGGTACTTTGCGCTTTGAGGATTTCCAATTTTGGCGGCGTGCGCGGGACGGCTACCGTCGGCGACCCACCCGGGGCGGCTGCCGCACTGCCGGTATCCGCATCGGTTGCGCCGTTTACCGTGTCCGCCAAGGCACCCGCTGGCGTCGGCGATGTGCTTTTCTTTGGAGGCGCGGTCGTCTCGTTCTTCGACGGCGGAGAAATCGCGTTTCGCTGGGAGTCGGAAGCGGCGTCCGTCTCCTTGGTCATGGTTGTAGAGGAACCCTTCTTTGACTCGTCGGGTGACGGTGTAACAGCGTGATCCCGTGCTTTCAAGGAGGGATTGACACCGGTTGCCGACGTGGACTTTTCTCGTGCGTCTCCCGGTGTTTCCGCCGGTGGCGCGAGGGTGCTGGAAGGCTTGGCAGCGTCGGAAAAGGATTGTTCCGTGGTAGCGCCAGGCGAGGCCGACGCGGTCAGAGGCAAGGGATGGGAATCTAACGCAGATAATCCCGACGCGTTGGATTTGCCCTCTTTCACGCTCCCGGCTTGGCGCGGGTCGCCCGGATCTTGTGCGGTAGTCGTGGGTGTTACATCGGATTTTTCCAGGGCGGTTCGAGTAGAAGCATCCGCACGGTTGCCTGCCCCTGGCGGCACGGTCGCAGAGGCCGCCGCGACTGCCAACGGGTCCCGCCGCTGTGCCTCGTGCTGATGCCACCACCAACCCGCCGCGAACACCAGCAGCAAGAGCAACAGCAATAAGCCTGACAACAACGGCAACCGGCGCAGGAATGTCGCCCCCAACGGCTCGACCGCGATTTTGTTCAACGCAGCGGCGGGGGCGAGCGACGTGCCCTCCTCCCGTTCGCAGCCCCACAAGACAAGCAACCGGCGGTTCCACGACGATCCGTACATGCGGTACAAATCAGGGTCCTTCGTCGGATCGGGCAGGCAGAATTTCTCGATGATTCGCCGCGCGTTGGGATCGGTGTGCGGATCCTGGGCTTTGCCTTTGAGATTTTCGAGCGCGCGTTGCAGCCGATTGAATTCCTTCTTCGGCACGCGGTTCATCTGCGCGCCGACCGCCTGGCTTTTCGAGGCGGCCTCCACGCCGCCGACAAAATGTTGGAACAGCGCGCCGCCCCGGTCCCGGCGCTCCTCGACGCGCGGCAGAAAATCACCGAGCACCTCGCGGATCACCTGTTGATTGTCGTGGTCCCAGAACCAGCCGCCCCCCTGAAATGCGCGCAGGCGGTTGTACTCACTCAGCGGCACTTCGATGCCTTGATCGGGAAGGGGGGTAAGCGGCATAAATTGAGAAAATGTGATCAGGTAAAAACCTCGGCGCGATGAATAACCCGTTTCTGAGCATCCCGCACGCACCATGTCCGCACGGACACCACGTCGGGCGAACTGCCGCGCGGTGGAAACGTCATGGACAAACTGTTCGCCGGAGTCCCGGGCTCGGGGACCTCGATCTCGCATCGACCCGCGCACTCTTCGTTGAACGAGACGGCCCACGCCTGCGCGATGTCGAACGCCGCGCCCTCGTCATGTCCGCTATCCTTCAACCAGGCGTAGAGAAAACGGCTGATGTCGCGCAACACGTCGCGCAGGTATTTCTGGTCGCCTTCCAGCAGACAGGCCGTGTACCCGTGCAGGTTCGCAAAAAGCAGGGCGGCGGACGGGGGAGGGGTATCCTGCAAGAGCGCCGCCTCGATGCCTGCTTTCCATTCTGCGAACGTGTCCGTCAGCATGAAGCGCGGCCAGATGCGTTCGATCACCCGCCGGGTCAGGTCGAGCTTGTCGGCTTCCGCTTGCACGGTGGCGGCGCGGGCGGCCAGTGCGGCGCGGCTGTCTTCCGCTTGGCGGTTCGCATCCGCTGCCTGTTGCGCGGCGTGATCCGCTTCCTTGCGTGCTTGATCGAGTCGCGTTTGCACGGACCGGATTTCTTGTTGCAAATCCTCCAGCACCTGCCGCCGTTTCTCCACCTCACCATCATTTTCGTTGGCGACGATGGCGTTACGATCCTTTGGTGCCGATACCTCGTCGGAAACTCCGTCTCCTGTTGGTGCCGACTGCTCCGAAGGAGTTTCCAGTGCGGCCATCCGCCGCTCCAACTCAGCCACCCGCTGTTTGAGCAGGTTGCCCCAAATTGGAATCAGCTCGTCGCTCATGGCCACACGACTTCAAAACGCCCGCTGTCGATCCAGAACTCTTCGCCTTCCAGCGTGCAGAGCTTGAGTTCCACGTCGTTCAAGGTGATTTGCCGGGTGCCCGCCAGCCCGGATACCTCCGCCAACCGCAGCGATTCCGCCTCGCCCGGCGTCTCGGCGGGCACGCGCTCCAGCGTCACGTCCAGGAGGATGTTATGGTGCGCGCCGGTGAACTGGCCCGGGTCTTTCCAACGGAACCGGTACACCTGTTCGGGTTTGGCTGCGCTGGGCAGCAGCTTGCGCCCGATGTAGGCGTTGACCTGCACCCGGCACGTCTTCAAATTCTCCTCCGGGGTCAGGTAAAGCTGGCTGAATTGGTACGGACGATTGCGCACCGGCATCGCGCCCCAGTAATTCGCCGGGATGACGTGTTCGCTGCTCTGCCGCGTGATGCTCCACCCGTTAATGAGTCCGTTCTTGATCGCCTGATAAAGCGCCGCACCCACCGCCGTGACGCTCTTGGCATCGCCCACGCGGTTGTCGCCGCTCATCGGATACCAATCCCCCGCCGGGAAATGTTTCGCTTGGATGATCCTCTGCGGCAGCACCGGCAGCAGCTTCTCCAACAGCATCCGAATCTGCGGCAACTCCGACGGCTTGCCGCTGAGTGTCACCAGGTCCACCTCGAACGCCGTCACGTACTTCGCCAGCGAGTTGATCACCGGTGAGAAGACGCGTTCAATCGCCGTCTTTACCTGCTCCGGGTCGTAATTGATCGGCGTGGACGACTCCATCAGGTGCTCACCCAATCCCGTGTTCAAGAATAGCTCGTTCAACTCGTTGAGCGCCGTCACGTCCACGAGCGGACCTTCCGCGCCCATGATGCGGTCCGGCGACCAGCCAAACCCCGTCTCGGGTGATCCGTAGCGATTCTCCGCTACGTCCTTGAGCCACTGGCGCACGATGGGAATGAAAACCAGTTTCACGATGCGCGACCACTTCGCCTTGGACGATGCATTCTGGTGCGCCGCGTTGAAAAAATTCTCGAAGCGCGTCTGCACTTCGCCCTCGTCGCGGTACGGTGCGCCCAGCGTCGGCAGCAGCACGCACTCGATGATTTCCTTCATCAGCGCATCGCCCGCCACGCTGCTCGAATCGCGGAACAATAGGCTGGCTTCCAGATTGACACCGCCCCCTTCGTGGGTATCGCCGTATTCGACGATGGAAATATCCGT
>CAHJWO010000274.1 GCA_903642295.1 PVC group bacterium
CCGGTGCCGCATCATGTTCAGCAGTTCGGGCAGGGGAAGCTCGGCGATGTCACCAGTAACTGGCATTCCTACTCACACAGCAGCTTCGTTGCCACCGGGTGAAACGAGTTTGTAAGGATTTCCGCCACAAAGAATGTTCAACCAAAGTAGAGGGGGCTCTCCGAGCCCTTCCCTTGCCTCTCCGGAGGGCGTTAGACTTCTTTCCTAATGGCGTTTGCCAAGCGCCCGCTCCCAAAACTCTGTCATCCTGAGCGGGTGAACGAGCCGAAGGACCTTCCACCGTGCCCGTTCTGTGAAATCACTCTCGGCGGTCGCCATCCACCGGCGGAACTCCGCCGCGAACCTTATTCCGTTTCCACGGGGTCCGTCTTGGCCGCTGCCACCTTTTCGTCGTCGGCGGTTTCCTCCGGCGGCAGTCGTTTGAAGTGCAGCAAGTCGATCCTGCGGCCATCCGTCTTGGTGACAGTCGCCAGATAATCCCCCACCCGTGCGTGCTCGCCTGCTTTGGGCAGATGCCCCATCAACTGCGTGACGTATCCGCCCACCGTGCTCACTTCCGTGTTCGTCAGTTGCAGGTCCGTCAGGTCGTTCAGCTCGTACAACCCCAGCACGCCTTCGACCTCGAACTCGTCGGGATTCAACCGTTTGAACTCGGTTTGTTCGGCGTCGAACTCGTCGTGGATGTCACCCACCAACTCCGCCAGGACGTTGTCCAGCGTGACGATGCCCATCGTGCCGCCGTACTCGTCCACGACCATCCCCAAGTGGGCGTGCTTGGAGAGAAACGTCGTCAGCAACCGTTCGAGCACCATCATCTCGGGCACGACCAGCACGTCGCGCTTGATGCTCATGAAATTGGGCTGCTCCTCGCGCATCAGGTTCAGCAAATCCTTGATATGTACCAACCCGACGGGGTTGTCGATGTACCCCTTGCACAGCGGAAACCGCGTGTGCCGCGACTTCTGCGCCTTGGTCAGGTTCGTCTCGAACGGCTCATCGAGATCAAGATAAACGACCTCGCCGCGCGGGGTCATGATGTCGCGCACCACGCGCTGCCGCAGGTCCAGCGCATTGATAAGCAATTCCCTGCCCAGCGGCGTCACCTCCTGCGACTTCTCGCTCTCGCTCAGGATCACGCGCAGTTCTTCCTCGTTGGGCGCGGAGGACTCCGCTCCGGCGGTGATGTCGATCCGCAACAACTTTTTGAGCAGAAACTTGGACGTGACGTTGAGCAGCCAGATGGCCGGTTTGAACACGATGTAGAACCCCCGCAACGGCTTGGCGATGGTCAACGCCATCGGGAGCGCGTTCTGGATGGAAAGGTATTTGGGGGCCGTCTCGCCGAAGATGATGTGCAAGGCCGTGATGAGCAGGAAGCCCAGGGCCACTGAAGCCGTCGAGATCACGAAATGCGACTGGACGTGAAACAGCGCGAAGAACGGTTCCAGCATGTGCGTCACGAACGGCTCGCCGACCCAGCCCAACGCCAGGCTGGCGAGGGTGACGCCCAGTTGCGTGGTGGAAAGATAGGCGTCCAGCCGGTCGAGCAGGTAGCGCGTCCGGACGGCGCGTTCGTCGCCCGCTTCCACCAATGGATCAAGCTGGGTGCCGCGCACCTTGATCAACGAAAACTCGGCGGCGACGAAAAAGCCGTTGAGCAGCACCAGGGTGACGATGATGCCCAGTTTGCCCAGGATGACGCCCGGCGCGTCCCATTCCCGCGCGATGAGATGCTCCGCCGCCGCGAGAAGCGGGCCAGGCAGAGCATGGCCGGCGTGAAGGCTGCCGATGACGAGAGAAATGTTCATGCTGGCCGGGTTTGATCCTTGGTCGGCCCGGCGGTTGGTCAAAACTCGCTGGGCACCTGACACCGGAACTCCCGATGCGCCGCTTCAAACCCTATCCCCCGGGAAGCAGGCGCGACTTCTTTTTTCTAGCTAGAGCTTTTCGTAGGTCCCCTGGTCCCGGCGTTCGAGCACAGTGAAACCCGCCTTTTTGGCGTCGGAGATAGAGGTCGGTTTGAGGATCTTGGGTGAGTGCGTCTGCGAGATCACCTTTTTGACCGGTTTGCGGCACAGCGGGCAGTCCGCCAGTTCCGCCCGGTCCACCGGCCGCCGCAACTCGAAGCGACCGCCGCAGATGGTGCAGTCGCCCCCTTCGACCTCGTACTCGTAGATAGGCATCGCGGAGAATGCCGCCGAAATTTACCAGCTCGACTTGGTGACGCCAGGGATCATCCCATTGGACGCCAGTTCGCGGAAAGCGATCCGCGAGAGCTTGAAGCGGCGCAGGAAAGCGCGGCGGCGGCCGCTCATCAAGCAGCGGTTGACGGTGCGGGTCGGGCTGGCGTCGCGCGGGAGTTGGCTGAGGCCGTGGTAGTCTTTTTTTGCCTTGAGTTCAGCGCGCAGGGCGGCGTATTTCGCAACGGTCTCGCGTTTGCGCTTGTCTCGTTCAATCCAGGAAGTCTTTGCCATAAAGGGTGCTTTGGGAGGACGAATGTAAAGCTCCTCGCAGGTTTTGCAACGTTGTTTTCTCCAAGCGTCTGAAGCAGGCGATTTAACGTGCCTCCGCGATTCTCCGCGTCTCCGCGTTGAAATTTCGTCATGCCGCCGCCCGGAGCGCCTGCACCTGCACCTGCAACTCCGTCTGGCCCCGGTACTCATTCGTCTCCACCTGAAACGCCATGTCCCACGGCGGCGGCGGCAAATCCGGCGTCGCCCCATTGAAGAAGATCGCCCGTGTCGTCGGCGCGTACCGGTCGCGCGGCGTTCCCGGCGTCAACTGCCGCAACGTGAAACTCAGGTGCTTCTCCTTCAGCACACGCGGTTCCGCCGTCGGCACCACCTTCCGCGCGAGAAACACCGGCTGCGGGTTCCCCATCCCGAACGGTTGCAACGCCTCGTGGCACCCCAGGAAGTCCGCGTCCAACTCGTCCAGCCGGATCTCCGCGTCCAGCCGCAGGAGCGGCAACAACTGTTCGTCACTCAACAAAGTCCGCGCGACCTCGCAAAAGTTCCGCTGAAACTCCGGGAACAACGCCTCCTGCAACGTCAAGCCGGCTGCCATCTCATGCCCGCCGAACTTCTCCAGCAGCATCGCGCATTCCCCCAATGCCCCCACCAGCGACAGCCCTTCGATGCTCCGACCGCTCCCCTTCCCCACGCCCTTCTCGTCGAAACCAATCACGAGCGCGGGCCGGTGGTGGTGCCGCATCAACCGCGATGCGACGATCCCCAACACCCCCGGATGCCACCCCCGCGCGCCGACCACAATCGCCGCGTGCCGCAGCGTCCCGTCCTCGCCGCAGAGCAGCGCCAACTGCGTCTGCGCTTCCGCCAGCGTACGGTGCTCGACGGTCTGCCGCTCCTTGTTTTGTGCATCCAACGCCACCGCCAGTTCCTTTGCCCGGCCCTCATCCGCCGTGGTCAACAATTCCAGGGCATCCTGCGCGGTGCCCAGCCGCCCCGCCGCGTTCAACCTCGGCCCCAGCCGGAATCCGATGTGCACGGGACGCACCGGCCCCTTGACCGCCGCGACTTCCATCAACGCGCGAATCCCCGGCCTCCTCGACCGCGCCAGTTCCACCGCCCCGCGACGCACGAGGATGCGGTTTTCCTCCACCAGCGGCACGAGGTCCGCCACCGTTCCCAGCGCCACGAGGTCCAGCGAATCCTTCAGATCAAACCCGGGCAGTGGTCGGCGCTTGAGCAGCGCGTGGCACACCTTGAATACCAATCCGGCGCTGCATAAATAATGATAAGTCTCCCCCAACTTCGCATTCACGACCGCCACGCACACCGGCAACTCCTCCTTCGGTTCGTGGTGATCAAAAACGATCACGTCCACCCCAGCGGCCTGTAGGCCATTGATCTCCCGCGCACTCGCCGTGCCGCAATCCACCGCGATCAGCAACCCGGGCCGGAGCGTCTGCACGCACCGCGCGACGCCCTCCTCGCTCAGTCCGTACCCCTCCTCGATCCGCATGGGTAGAAAGCATTTCACGTCTGCCCCGTAGGCCTCCAGCATCCCCGACAGGATGGTCAGCGACGTGACGCCGTCCACGTCGTAATCCCCGTACAACACGATCCGTTCCCCGTTTGCCAGCGCCCGCAAAATCCGCTCGATGGCCGCCCCCATGTTCGGCAAGCCAAAAGGATCACTCAGTAAATTGAGCTTGGGATGCAAAAAATCCCGCGCGGCAGCGGAGGTCCGCAACCCGCGCCGCGCCAGCAGCGACGCGACGAACGGGGCCACGTCCAAATCTCGCGCGAGCGTCTGCGCGGCAGCATCGACCGCCGGATCGACCGGGGGAAGCAGCCAGCGGGTGGTGGACATGGGAAACTGATAAGCCCGTGATCAGTTTCTGGCAATGCCGGGACGGACACCTCCGATCAGACCCGGTGGTCGTTCGGCCTCAGGACCTTCTTTTTGGGCAGGAGTCTGTGTTCCGTGGGGCACTCGCCAGTGCCAGGGTTGGAACCGGAGAATCCCTGGTTTCGAACGGTCGGCTGTTTAGTCGAGCGAGATGAGGCCTGCATTGAGCGCATACCGGGTCACGGCGACGGCGTCGTGCACATGGAGCTTCTCCATCATCCGAGTGCGATGTTTGTCGATGGTTTTAACGCTCAGGTTGAGCAAGCTTGCGATCTCTTTCGTGCTGTGGCCTTCGGCGATTAATTGCGCGACTTCGCGTTCGCGTGCCGTCAGCTTCTCCGGCTCCGGATGTTGGGCCGGCCGGCCGGCGAGGTGGGCGACTGAGGGATCGAAATATTTACCGCCCGCTGCCACGAGATTGACCGCTTCGAGCACCGTCTGCCACGGGCGCGCTTTGCCGACAAAACCGCTGACGCCGAGTTGCATGGCTTCCTCGATGAGCGGCGTGCGTGAACTCGCCGAGAAAAACAGGGTGCGCATCCGCGGCAGCTTCGGTTGCAGGCGACGAAGCACCTCGACGCCGTTGAGGCCGGGCAGCATCATGTCGAGCAGCAGAAGATCAGGTTGGGTTCGCAGGCAGATGTCAACCGCCTCCTGTCCGGTGCTCCCGGCCCCCACGACTTCGTAGCGCAGAGGGTCACTCCGGACCAACTGAAACTGGACCAAATCACGGGTGACGTTATGATCATCGACCAGCACCAGACGAAGTTTTGTGTTCATAAAACGGGTAACATACCGCTGTTGATGAGCAGATTTTGTACCGGTATGGGTATATATCAACAGGGAGTTTACCCCGGCACTACTAGGGGAATACCTGTCAGGCACAAGGATTCAATCCCCGTGAGAAGTCGCCCGGGGGTTAGAAAGTAGCCGTTCACACCAATCGCTCAAGCGACTGGATGGGCGCGGCCAGCCCACAAAGGCGGTGGACTTCGCGGGCTTACGGGCCAGTCATCAACAAAAGGGCATCGAGTCGCTCCAACAACTGGGCCACGTTAAACGGTTTGGGAAGGTAATCATTTGCACCAAGCGCCAGTAAGCGCTCACGGCTATGCACCGTGGCATCAGCGCTTAGCAACAAGACAGGGGTATGCCGGATGTGCAAATCCGCCCGCACTTCTGCCAATACCAGGTCGCCATTCATCCCCGGCAGTTGCAGGTCGAGCAGGATCGCGTCGGGCAAATGTTCGCGGGCCTGCTGTAATCCGCTTTGCCCATCCCGGGCCGAGAGGAAACGCCATTGTGGCCGCAGCCGCTCGATGACCGTTCTGATCACCTGCACGTTGGAAACGTTGTCCTCGATGTAGAGCACGACGGCCGGCGGAGATTCCTTTGCGACCGTGATCGGCCCGGAGACCGGCCCGGACGCCGCACCCATTGGTTCCATTGGGTCCGGCGCCATCGGTAACTCGACCGAGAACGTGCTGCCCTTACCCACCTGACTCTTCGCGTGCAGGCGGCCTCCCATGGCTTCCACCAACTGCCTGGCTACCACCAACCCCAACCCGGTCCCTTCCACTTCACCCAGTTCCTGGCCCAGCCGCTCGAACGGCACGAATAATCGTTCCAATCCTTCCGCTGCGATGCCTGGGCCGGTGTCTTTGACATGCAGGCGGATCCGCCCATCACGCGTCTGCTGGCAGCTCAGATTCACTTGACCCCCCTCCTGATTGTACTTGATCGCGTTGGAAAGCAGGTTGAGCAGCACCTGGCGCAGCCGT
>CAHJWO010000275.1 GCA_903642295.1 PVC group bacterium
CCGCGCGCCCGCCGCCGCCCGCCGTGGAGCCGCCGCCCCCGCCGCCCTTGGGGCTCTGCCGCTTGGATTGCAGCAGCAGTTCGATGGCCTCCGTCTCGGCGGCGAGGGTCTTCGGCCCGGTCTCCGGAGTGTTCAACAATTCCTGCGCCTCGCCCATCACGCCGGTGACGGCGGCGAGCAGCCTCAGCTCCTTGGGAAATTTCTCGTCCCCCTGCGGCAGCGCGCGGATGTCGTCGGCGGCCCCGGCGGTGCGCTGGCCGATGTCGGCTTGCTTTGTCCCCAGTCCCTTCGCTTCCGCGTCAAATTTTTCCGCCGCCAGCCCCGGCTTCGCGGTTTCCATCTCGCGGGTCTCGTCGCGCAGGTGCATTTCGTCGCGCAACGCCTGCATGACCTTCAGCACGATCTCCGGCGGCAGACTGTCCCCGCTGCAATTGGACTGCGATTTGCACTGGCTCGCGGCGACCATTTCCTCGGCCCAGCGGTCCAGCGTGTTGGCCCAATACTCGGAGCCGATCATCCCTTCGCCCGTCAGATTGGTGGAAACCCGCTCGCCGTTCCTGCCCAACTCGCGCACGATCTCGGTCTTGCGCATTTCGGTGAGCACGTTCTTGAAGTGCGCGTCACTCTTGCGCTGGCTGTAGGCGTCCAGGTCGTTCTGGATGGTCCGCACGACCTCGCTCTGGTCCCGGGCCTGCTTGGCGATGGGCGCTCCCGCCTTCGGCTCGTCGTGTCCCACGCCGAACGCATCCAGCGTTTGCGTGCTGATGTGGTTGGCAACCTTCATCTGCTCCTTGGACGCCGCCTTGAAGCGCTTGACGAACGTGCTGGCCTCCAGGCTTCCCAGAATCTCGCTCAACTGATCGGACACCTTGGCGAATTCGGCGAGCAGGTCCTTCTGCTCCTGCACCGCCCCGTCCATTTTCTGTTGGGCGGGGGATTCCGGCGGCTTGGGCGCGTCGTCGTCCTTTTTCTTGTTGTCGGCCACCGCCCCCAGCGTGGTCGTCGGCAGACGCAGCTTGCCGCCGCCGGGCGGCTTGGGCGCGGCGTTGGGGTCGGCGGGCTTGGCGTTCGGCGGTTTGCTGAAGCCACTTTCCCGGCTGGCGATGCTCGGCGCGGCGGGCTTGGGTGTGGCGTTGGGATCGACGGGCGCACCGGCCTGGGGGGCGGCAGGCGGCTGGCTCGCGCCCTGGGCGATACTCATCCCGTTCTTCGCCGGGGGGGCGGTCGGGGTTTGCTGATCCGTGGGGGGCGGGGTGGCCTGACCTTGCGGCGCGGTGCTTTGACCGGAAGTGCCGGGACTCGCTACGCCAGCCAGCTTGCCGGTCGCCGCGTTGGCGGTTTGCTTGAGCAGATCGGCAACGCTCGGCATCCGGTTGGCGGCGATGTCCTTGAGCGACTTGAGCATCGTCGCCCAGGTTTCCAGCCGTTTGGCATCGAACTCATCGTTCTTGGTCGCCTGTTCGACCAGACTGCGCCCGGACTGGTTCAAGCTGTCCAGCCGCGCGGCGTTGGCGTTTTCGGAGTTGGCCTGCTGGGCCACTCGCCGACGGTTCTCCGGGCGGTCCAGTTCCTCCGGCGACAACGCGCGCAGTTCCTTGTTCGTCTCGTGCAACTGCTGCTCCCGCTCGTAAGATTCCTTGGCCACTTCCAGCCACTTGCCAAACTGCTCGGTCAACCACAGCGCGTGGTCCGTCTTGTTGAGCACCTGCAAGACGAAGCTCGCCGAGCGGGCGTGCTTGCGGCCCGGCAGGTAGTCGTCCGTCCAGGCGCGGATTTCGACGGCCTGCGGCTCGACCCCCTCCCGCGTGGCGCAGAACGTGGCTTTCGCCGGAAGCTCCTTCTGCTCTGGCGCGCCGACCGCGGCGATTTTCTCGCCGTGGAGGGGCGTCTTGCCGTCCGGTCCGGTCTGCGTCTCGGTCCATTCCAGGCCCACCTGTTTCACGCCGAAATCGTCCGTGGCGTTTACCTCGAACGTCACCACCTCCGAGTCCAAGACGACCTGTTCGAGCGACTCCCGCCGCGCGACGATCCGGGGCGCTTCGTCTTCCACCGCATGCACCTTCAACACCAGCGGTTCGCGTGGCGTCAACCCATCCGTGTCCTTCCAGGTAAACCGCCGGTCGGCGTCCGTGCTGACGGGCGCATAGGCCGTTACGATCTCCTCGCCCTGCACGGTCTGCGGCTGTCCGTCCAACTCCGCCGCCGCGAGCGGGCGGCTGGCCTTGGCCGCGAATGCCACCTCGGCCCCCTTGAGCACGGCCACCGATCCGCCGCGCACCGCGATGCTCGGCTCCGTCTTGTATTGCAGGTAAGCGGGCAGCTTGAGCCGGGTGGTCAACTCCTCCAATTCCGGCCGCGGGCGGGGCTGGATCAACACCGTTTTCCTGACATCCCCCAACGACACCGCCAGCGGCGCATCCTGCTTCTGTGGCGCGAACCCCAACTCATACGCGCCGCCGAGCAAAGGCGCGTTTACCCGGGGTTGATCGCCAATTTTTCCCGACCCTTCTCGGGGGGACCACACGGTCCACGAGGCCAGCTTCACCGGCAGCTTGAACGGCTCCGCGTAGGGGACCACGAGCGTCTTGGGCAGCGGCTCGACCTTGGCAAAGGTGTACCGCCGGGTTTCCCCCAGGGGCATGATCCACCGGGCGAGCGCATTGCGCGCGGCATGGTTCACCGTCCCGAACGCCGCCAGGGCGATCACCGCGACCCCCGCCGCCGCCCACGCCCACTGCCGGTGCCGCGCCTCGGGAACCGCCCGGGTAAAATCCTTGTCCCGGACGGCTTCCGCCGCCTGCGCCATCGCGGCCTGCACGAGCCGTTCGCTGCGGCCCGCCGCCGCGTGGTCCTGCCGGGCCAACTCCACGATGCCCAGCAGCTGGTCGCCCAGCCGGGGGAACGTCCGCCGCAGGAGCCGGGCGGCATCCTCCAGCCGCCGCTGCCGCCACACCCAGCGGTGCCACTTCAGCGGCAAACCCAACCCGAGCGTCGCCGCCCCGGCCAGTAGAAGTGCGAGCCGCAGCCAGCCCGGCGTCTCGAAAAACCGGTCCAGCCCGAAGACCGCCAGGAACGAGAGGACGATCCCGAACAGCGCCGCCAGCAGTCCTTCGGCCAGCTTGACGGTCCAGACACGCCGCCGGAAATCGGCGAGTTTCGTTTCGAGGATGGGCGGCAGCGGAGTTTCCATATGGTTTGGTTATTCCTCGGTTAGCGAATGAACATTGGTGATCAAAGTACGGGACAAAGTGGACGGTATTTTGAGCTTTGTCTCATCCACCTGCGACGCTTGCGACGCCTGCGACTTAAAACTGGATTTGGCACACTTTTACGGGCAAAAATTCTAGAACGTCCCGGCAGCCTTCCGGCCCACCCAAAAGATCCCCAGCAGAAAGACCAACGCTCCGGCCCACGCGGGGTGCGCCCAAAGCTGGACCCGCCGTTCCTGCGGCTCGGGCTGGGGCAGCGCGGCCACCGCCGCGACGACCGCCGCCGGGTTCGCGCCGTCGAGGAGCTTGCCGCGCGTGAGTTGCGCAATCTCCTTGAGCACGTCGAACTTCGCCGGGTCGCCCAGTTTTTCACGCGTCGTCCCTTGCACGGAGACGGTAGTCTCCAAAGCTGCCCCGGCATCCGCGCTGCTGAGATGGACCCGGTGCTCGCCCGGTTCCGCCGGGGTGAAGACCCCCGTGAAAAGTCCCCACGCTTCCTCGCCCGCCGGGGCGAGGCGCACGCTGGCGGTTTTGCCCGAGGGCGCGGTGATCTGCGCGACGACCACGCCTTCGCGCAACGGCTCGCCGGTCTGGCTGATGACGTTGGCGTTGAGCGTCAGCACCGCCCCGGTGCGCGGGCGGTCGGGCGAGTAGAACAGACGCATCTTGTCCCCTTGTGACATGTTTCGCTGGTAGGCCATCCATCGTACCACCTGGCCCCAGAAACGGTAGTGGTATTTGTCCTCGACGCCCTTGCGCCAGCGCCACGCGCCGTCCGTGCCCATGAAGAGGATCTTGCCCGCGCCGTAGGTCTTGGTGACGATGAGCGGGATGCGCCCGTAGCGGTTGGTCTCCGAGCCGTGGGTGGCGAGGATTTCCGAACCGGCCTTGGCGCGGGCGGCGGGAGCATACCACTGGAAACCCGGCAGGTTCTGCCAGACCCGGGCGCTGGCCTCGTCGGTGTCTTCCAGTTTGGTGAGCAGGCTATGGGCGCCGGCTTCCGTCAACGCGAAATTCCCCGGCAAGGACGTGCCGAAACCGCGGGGCTGCGCCTCGTCCCACACGACCGGCTCCAGGTCGGAGAGCGGGCCGCCTTCCAGGGAAGATTCGTAGCCGCGCAACCCCGGCAGAAAGACCAGCCCGCCCGCCTGGTCGCGCACCAGCTTTTGCAGGGAGGCGCACTGCTCGGTGGTGAGCTGCCCCGGCGCGACGCCGACGTCGCCGAGGAACACCACGTCGTACTTCGTCAGCGCGTCGTCCTTGGGAAAGGCGGGCAGGTAGCCGCGACCCATCCCGGCCTTGCCCACGTCTGGCTGGAAAAGCAGGCAGTTGACCTCCACGCCGGGGTCGCGCTCCAGGGCGTTGCGCAGGTAGCGGAACTCCCAGCGGGGGAACGAATCCACCACCAGCACGCGCAGTTGCTCCTTGCGGATCGAGAGCGGCGCGGTCAGGGCGTTGTTGTCGAGGAAGCGTTCGCCGCCGGTCCTGGGCACGGTGAGGGTGAGGCTGGTTTCGCCCGGTTTGTCGGGGCGCATGGTGATGACATCCTGCAAACGGCTCATGGCCGGGATGACCACCTCTTTCGTGACCACGTCGCCGCTGGAGGATTTCAACTCCAGGATGGCGGATTCATCGCGCGGCAAGGAGCTTTCGACGGTGAACGGCACACGGAGGGGCTTGCCCGCGATGGCGAAGGTGGGCACGTCGAAGCTGGTGAGCGCCACGTCGGGCAGGCGCGACTCCGAGCCGAGCGGCACGGCGAACACCGGGACGTTGCGCATCCGCAGGCGCATGGCGGCCTGGGCGGGCGGCTCGCCGCTGTTCCAGTCGCCGTCGCTGAGCAGGACCACGGCGTCGAGGTGCGGGTGTTTCTCGGCGGCCTGGGAGAGTGCACCATTGAGGTCGGTGCCTTCCTGCGGCGGGGATTGGGCGGAGGAAAAGGGTTCCACGACCACGTCCATGCGCTTACTAATTTCCTTCCAGGCGGCGAGGTCGGTGAGGGGTTTGGCGGCGTCGGCGCGGCTGCGGGGGTCCGCGCCGGGTTGGGCGGCGTCGAGGACATCGCGCGTGTTCATCGAGTGCGAGTCGTCCACGAGGATCGTCAGCGTAGGCTTGAAGTCGGGCTGGAAGATTTCCCGCCACTCGGGCTGGTTGAGCGTGACGGCGATCCAGGCCGCGATGAGCAGGCGCAGGGCTTCGAGCAGGCCGGTGGCACGCCGGTAGCCGCTGCGTCGCCAGGCGAGAAAGCCCAGCGCCGCCACGACGAGCACGAACGCCATGCCCACCGCCACGGAGAGCGGCGTGTGCGTCCAGACGAGGCTCTGGCTGGCGGGGGTGGGTTTCATGCGGATTGCAGGAAATAAGGTAGGGACGGCTGTCCCAGCCGTCCGTGATGTCTCTGGCTGGTCGCGTCAGGGTAGGTCTGCGGTTTGGGCGGACAGTCAGGGACGGCTCGGAGAGCCGTCCCTACTTTACAAGAACGAAGCGTCGCAAGCGACGCTGAATGGGCAGAGTGGACCTTCATGCCAACGTCTCGGCGGGTGCAGGAGTAATGGCCGGAGTCGCGCCGGGGAAGCCGGTGGGGCGTTTCGCTTCCGGGGCAGGCTCGCGTCTGGGTGGCATACAGAGCAAGGCTTCGCCGAGGATGCAAACGGCCATCGCCATCAGGAATGTGCGCCAGACCTCGTTGGTCAGGCTGCGGCTGTCTTCGAGGGTATCGGCGAGGACGCGAAAGTCCAATCCGGCGAAGAGTTCGTTGAGACGCGTGGCGGGAAGAGGTTGGGGAAGGTCTTCACCCGGCGGGCGGTTGAGCGCCATCAGCCGGTCGCCGGAAGCCAGCACGCCCGCGTGCAACGGGAGACCTTCGGCGAA
>CAHJWO010000276.1 GCA_903642295.1 PVC group bacterium
CGGCGGGCGGTGTGCTGGTCGCGCTCGCGCCGGTCCCGCCCGCCGGGTTGGAAGTCGCGGCCACCAGCGCGGTTCCGCCCGGCATCTTCGCTTCCAGCAGCTTGGCGATCTCCGGGTGCCCCTTCTGGAGCGCCAGCACGCCCGCGTTCGCTCCGTCTTTATTCACGAGCCGGGGATCGGCCCCCCGGCCAAGCAAGGTCTGCACGATCTCCTGTTTGCCGAAGCTCGCGGCGAACATCAGCGCCGTCTGGCCGTTCTCGATCTTGGCGTTCGGATTCGCGCCTTTGTCCAGGAGCAGATTGAGGGTCTTGCCGTCGTCCAGCAGCGCACTGACGAGCAGCGCCCGGTCGATCTGGCCATCCTTGGCGAGCTGATCCTTGCTGGTCGCCAGCAGCACGTCGGCCACCCCGGCAAGTTTCAGATGGGCCGCCTTGAGCAGCGGCGTCAGGTTTTCCTTGTTGCGAATCCGCACGTCGGCGTTCCCTTCCACGAGCGTGCGCACGGTGGCGGCCTGATTGCTCTCGGCAGCCAGGATCAGCGCCGTGTTCCCCGCTTTATCCTGCAAATTCGGGCTCGCATTTTCGTCCAGCAGCAGCTTGACGATATCGGCCTTGCCCGCCACGGCGGCAGCCATCAGGGGACTGATGCCCCGCGCGTCCTGCGCATTGCGGTCCAGGCCGCCGCGCAGATAGGCTTCCACCAGGGCGTTATCGCCGTCGGCGGCGGCGCGCACGAAATCGTCCGTGGTAAAATTCTTGCCCGCCTGCTTGATGTCCCGTTGCGCGCGTTCGCGCCCGCCGCGCCCGCATCCCCCCAGCGCCACGACGACCAGCAGAGCCGCGCAGATCAGCCCCGGGCCAGCGTTGTTGAGACGACGGAGCAGGCACCGCATGGAAGGAGGAGACAAAACGCAAACGCTGACGGGCATCGGCTTTTATAGCCAGCGCCCGCCGCCCTGTAAAGTCGATTCAAACGGCAGCCGCCCGCCCCGCCCACGCCGGAGCCCGTCGCTCAATGCGTCCCGGGGGCTTCCTGTCCCACGTTGCTTCCGCGGGTTTCGCTGTTGCCCGCGCCGACGCTGCCGCCGAACGATGTTCCGACGGATTGCCCGCCCACGCCCTTACCGACCGTGGCGGTATCTCCCGGCTTGTTGGGGGCCGGGTGGTCTTTGGTGCAGGCCGATAAACACGTGCAAAAAATTCCCAGGGAGAGCAGGATCGTTTTCATACTTCCTAATCGCCTGCCCTTCGGTCTCCGGCGGTAGCCTGTTCCACGCGGGTGGCCTCTTCCTTGAATCTTGGACCTTCCTTGGTTCCTTGGATCTTGGTTCCTTCCATTCCTGGATCTTCCCGGCTCTGCCGGGCTTTGGTTCCTTTCCTCAGTTGAAGCTTGCAGCTTCCCCCCTACCTTTACGGTCCCGCCATGCCCGACGCTGTCGCCACCGCCATTACCGATCACAACGCTCCGCCCAAGGTTCCCGTCAACCGCGAGACTCTCCGGCAGGCTGCGCGCCTCTTTGGCTACATGCTGCCCTACAAGGGCAAGTTCTTCGCCGCGATGGCCGCGCTCCTTTGCTCGTCCTCGCTGGGCCTGGCGTTCCCGTTCCTGATCGGCAGCCTCTTCAACGCCGCGCTCGGTCCGGGCCGTCTCTCCGCGCTGGCCGCCGGCCTCCCCGGCATGTCAGGCACCGCCGCCAACGGCGCGCCCAGTTGGGCGGATTCGCTGATGCGCGGCTTCACGCTCAACCAGGTGCTCGGCCTGCTCGTCTGCCAGCTCCTCCTCCAATCCGGCTTCGGCTACGTCCAGGTCATCTGGTTCAACGAGGTTGGCGAAAAAGCCCTCGTCAACATCCGCCGCGACACTTACTCGCGCCTGATCGCCCTGCCGATGACGTTCTTCGCCCAGCGCCGCGTGGGCGAACTCTCCAGCCGCATCTCCGCCGACCTCACCCAGATCGAGGACACTCTCACCAACGCCACGCCCCAATTTCTCCGCCAGACCACGCTCCTGCTCGGCAGCCTCGCCTTCATCGTCTTCACCAGCGGACGCCTCACCCTCGTGATGCTCTCCTGCTTCCCGCCGATCATCCTCGTGGCCATCTTCATCGGCAAAAAGATGCGGGCGGTCTCGCGCCTCGCGCAGGATAAACTGGCCGAGTCCAACACCGTCGTCGAGGAAACCCTGCAAGGCATCGCCAACGTCAAGGCGTTCGCCAACGAGACCTTCGAGATCGCCCGCTACTCGGCGAGCATCGACCAGTTTCTCGCCGCCGTCCTGCGCGGCGTTCGCTACCGCGCGGCGCTGGTGGCGTTCATCATCCTGGCGATCTTCGGGGCTATCGTGGTGATAATGTGGTACGGCTGCAAGCTGCTCCAGGAAGGCAAGATCAGCATCGGCGACATGACCCGCTTCACGATCTACACGAGCTTCGTCGCGGGCGCGGTCGGCAGCTTCGCTGACCTCTACGGCCAGATCCAAAAGACGGTCGGCGCCACGTCCCGCGTCCGCGAACTCCTGCTGGAGGAACCCGAGCCCGTCGTCCCCATCTCCGGCCAAACTCCGCTCATCTTCCAGTCCACGAACGGCCGCAAGGCGGCCGCCGCTTCTGCATCCCCGCCTTCATCCTTCATCCTTCCTCCTTCATCCTTCCGCCTCCGCGGCTCCGTCCGCTTCGAAGGCATCGACTTCCGTTATCCCTCGCGCCCGGAGGTCCAGGTGCTCCACGACCTCTCGCTCCACGCCGAACCGGGCGAGCGCGTGGCCCTCGTCGGCCCCAGCGGCGCGGGCAAATCGACCCTCGTCTCCCTCCTGCTCCGTTTCTACGACCCGGAGAAAGGCCGCGTCCTGATCGACGACCGGCCCGCCGCCGAATACCCCCTGCGCGAACTGCGCGGCCAGATGGCCGTCGTCCCGCAGGAAGTTCTCCTCTTCGGCGGCAGCATCGCCGACAACATCGCCTACGGTCGTCCCGGCGCGGGTGCCGACGAAATCGCCGCCGCCGCCCGCCAGGCCAATGCGCACGATTTCATCGAGAAATTCCCCGAAGGATACCAGACGCTGGTCGGTGAGCGCGGCATCAAGCTCTCCGGCGGCCAGCGCCAGCGCATCGCCATCGCCCGCGCCATCCTCAAGGACCCGGCCATCCTCATCCTCGACGAGGCCACCAGCGCGCTCGACAGCGAGAGCGAGCGCCTCGTCCAGGACGCCCTCGACGTGCTCATGCGCGGACGCACCAGCTTCATCATCGCGCACCGCCTGGCCACGATCCGCGAGGCCGACCGCATCGTGGTCATCGAAAACGGCACGGTCGCCGAGAGCGGCACCCACGCCGACCTCCTCAACAACAAAGAAGGCCTCTACCGCCGCCTGAGCGAGTTCCAGTTCGATTTGAACCACGCCGAACCGGCAGTGAAAGCCTGAAAAGGAGCCACGGCAAACTCATCTCAATGTCTGTCATCCTGAGCGAGTGTAACGAGCCGAAGGACCTTCCCATCCGGCGCTTCCGTTCACGTTCCACCCGCCGACGTTAGTTACTGACCCTCTCTCCCATGAACAAACTCCGCGCGCTGTTGCTCTCCCTTCTCACCGCCGTCACTCGCCCGGCAGCGGCTGACCCCGTCACCCCGCCCCCACCTCTCAAGGTTGCCATCGTCGGCCTGACCCACGGCCACGTCGGCGGCTTCCTGAGCGGCGGCGGGCTCGTCCCCGCCGGGGGGTTGCTCACCCGCCCGGACGCCCGCCTCGTCGGCATCGTCGAGCCCGACCGCGCCCTCTTCGACCGCTACGCCCAACGCCTGCACCTCTCGCCCGACCTGTACTTCTCCAGCATCGAGGAACTGGCTGCCAAGGCGCACCCCGAAGCCGTGCTCGTCTGCACCGCCACCAGCGAGCACACCAGGATCGTCGAGCAATGCGCCCCCCTGGGCATCCACGTGATGATGGAAAAGCCGCTCGCCGTCAGCTACCGCGACGCCCTCACCATCCAGGCCGCTGCCGAACGCGGCAAAATCCACGTCCTGGTCAACTACGAGACGAGCTGGTACCGCAGCGTGGCGGCGGCCCAACGTCTCCTGGACCAGAACGCTTTCGGACCGGTCGTCAAGGCCGTCTTCCGCGACGGCCACCAGGGTCCCAAGCTCATCGGCGTCAGCCCGGAGTTCTTCACGATCCTCACCGATCCCAAGCTCAACGGTGCGGGTGCCCTCTACGACTTCGGCTGTTATGGCCCGGACATCCTGACCGCCCTCCTGCACGGCGAAAAACCCCTCTCCGTCACGGCGGTCACCAGGCAATTCCAGCCGGACGCCTACCCCGACGCGGACGACGAGGCCAACATCCTCCTCAACTACCGGCACGCGGTCGGCATCATCGAAGCCAGTTGGAACTGGCCCTACAGCCTCAAGCAGATGGACCTCTACGGCCAGACCGGCTCGGCCCGGTCGCTCGACCCGGCGATGCTCGCCCTCCGCCGACCCGGCGCGGGCAAGGAGGAAACGTCTTCCACCGACCCGATCCCCGCGCCCTACGACGATCCCTTGCACTACCTGGCCGCCGTCATCCGCGGCGAGATCTCCGAGGAAAACAGCGTTTCTTCTCTGAAAACGAACGTGACGGTCAGCGAAATCCTCGACGCGGCGCGCCAGTCCGCTCAAACCGGCAAAACGGTCAACCTGCCCTTGAAAGAGTAACTTTCCAGAAAGAAAATGTCGCCCGCGGATTTCCGCCGACGAAGGAGGGCCTGAAAGAGGTTCCACTGCTCGGGTTCTCTCCAGAAAGTTACGACGAACCGGCGGACAATTTTACCGGCTCGGAGGCAACGTTGGCGGTCTTTGAGCGAACGCCTGTACAATGAGTGGCGTGGCCGCTCCGATGTGCAAAGCAAGGAGAGGTTTATCGATCCCGTAAGCAACTGCCAGTCCTCCGGCGACGACGGCGAGCAACGCCCGGACCACATAGTAAGCTGCTCGGTGGTATCTTCTTGGCAACTGGGTGTGCGGTGGATAGAAATACCGCGCCAGAGTCACAATTTCCACCGCCACGCTTTCCCCCCAGTCCCCACCAGAAGATCTCCCAACTGGTCATCAGGCCAATCTACCCAATCCCTCGACATCCACGAAAGCGTCGTCTTGGTTGGCAAGATATTCTCTCAGTCGAAGAAAAAATGCCGCCACTGCCCGCTTGTTGGTCGCCTGCTCGCCGAACCCGGACCCTCGCATCGCTTCTTTATACCCACGAACCCAGCCGGACGATGCAGCAAGAAGTAATAACATTCCATAGATCGGCACCGCCAGGTTACGAATGATGTCGAGGAGTGTGTTCATTTTGAAGATTAGTGGTGTCGCATTTGCAACTTCCGTTGCAAAATATACCCTTTGTCAGAAGAGAAAAAGGACTTTTCTTACCTGCTTTTCCCCATGCCCACCCCCCTGAATCTCTCCAACCACCGCCCGCCGTCCGAGAAACGCCGCTTCCGCAGCGAGGCCGTCGAAGCCATGCTCGCCGAGGTCACCTCCCATCTCTCCGACCCGGATCTCGCCGTCCTTTTCGCCAACTGCTTTCCCAACACGCTCGACACCACCGTCGATTTCACCCCCGCCGAGCAAAACAACGGCGTGCCCGACACCTACGTCATCACCGGCGACATCGACGCCATGTGGCTGCGCGACTCCTCCGCCCAGGTCAACCCCTACCTGCCGCTCTGCCGCCGCCACGACCTGCCGCTCGCCGCGCTGGTCAACGGCCTCATCCGCCGCCAGACCCGCTGCCTCGCGCTCGATCCCTACGCCAACGCCTTCTACAAGGACCCGGCCAAAGTCGGCGAATGGAAGACGGACCTGACGGACATGAAGCCCGGCCTGCACGAGCGCAAGTACGAACTCGACAGCCTTTGCTACCCCATCCGGCTCGCCTACCAATATTGGAAGATCACGGGCGACCGCTCCCCCTTCGACGCCG
>CAHJWO010000277.1 GCA_903642295.1 PVC group bacterium
CAAAGCAGTGAGTTCGGGGTGTAGCTTAGCTTGGTAGAGCGCCTGGTTTGGGACCAGGAGGTCGCAGGTTCGAATCCTGTCACCCCGACCATTCGACAACGCTCTTGTCGGCAACGCGATAGCCTTTGGTTCGTGGCAGACTTCAAGCGCCGGGTGCCAAGACCAGTTTGTACTTCGCGGCCCCGGGCAGGAAAGATGAAGGGCGGCCTCGTACCCAATCGTCGTGACCGGCGCGGTAGAAGGGTGAGAGCGGATGGCCGCTCGCGCCGCCGGGTTGATGGAAAATCCCTTCTTTTTCCCGGCCCGGCGATACGACCATGCGTTCCGACGCCCCAAATTTCACGCCCTGCACGCGGGGCATGTTGCTATCCCCTGGCAGCGATTGGGCGGGCATGTCGAGTGCCCTCGCCAGGAAGCCCGGCAAGCCCCGGCTGAAGGGATGCTGCATTTTGAGCGTGTTGCGCTGTCCCCAAGTGCAAGCGCTCAGGCCGGGGTGGCCGGGCAGGGTCGTGCCGAGCGCCGCAGTCTCGTGGGCGGCGCGCCGCAGGAGCGCCTCCCAACCTGGTCCGCCCGGCGGCAGCACCCAGGCGGGCCGCTGTGTGACGAGACTCCACACCGGCTGCTCCGCGTCCGCGAAGTTGGTGTGGCTGATTTCCAAGGCGGGATCGTACCGGCGCACCGGCTCATAAAGGGGGTCGAGCACCGCCGTGATCACGTTCAGGCGGAAGGTGCGCACCAGTCGGTACCCCGCCTCGTCCACGGCGGCGTGGCCGTGCCAGGCGTTGACCAGCCGACGCAACTCCTCCAGCGAGGGGTCGGACTTGATCGCCGCGTCCGTCAGCACGCCAGTCAGCAGTTCGCGCCAGCGCCCGAGGAAGCGCGCCTCGTCGTCGAGTTGGATCGCCAGGCCGTCCGCCGGCTTGGCGGCGCGGGTGGCGAGCGAGGTGAGATCGTCGCGGATTTGCCCGGCCCGGGCGGGACTATCATAGCCGCCGTTCCCGAGCAGGGACAGCGCCTCGCCGCCAACCACGCGATTGTTTGCGGTCCAGAGCTGTCCCGAGGCCGGATTTTTTATCACTGGCACAAGATCTGGCGGCAGGAAGCCGTCCCACCGTCGGGAACCGTCGGCCCAACTCTCGGGCAGCAATCCGTCGAACCCCACCCGGCGCGGCACCCGCCCGACGATGGTCCAGGCGATGTTGCCCGCCCGGTCGCCGACCACGAGGTTGTTGGCCGGACCGCCGGCTTCGTGGGCAATCGTGACTGCCTCGTCGACGGATCGGGCTTCGTTCAGACCGTGGAGGTTGAAGACGCCGGGGTCATACGCGATCCAATGCAGCGCCAGCACACGGCCGGATTTGCCCGCCCGGGGCACCGGAGTCAGGAGGGGACCCCAGCGGGTTTCGACGATCTCCAGGGTTTCCGGCGCGCGCCCCGCCACCCGGATCGTCTCGCGCTCGGTGCGGAACCGTTCCCAGCCGTCGCCGTCCGGAACGCGGTAGCGCGTCGGGTCGGCAGGATCGGGTTCGACGACCACCACGTCGCTGGTGTCGGCGTAAGCGTCCGTGTAGCCCCAAGCGATGTCGCCGTTGCTGCCGACAACGATCCCGGGCACGCCCGGCAGCGACACGCCGGTGACCGTCCGGCCAGCCAGCGCCAGCGAAGCCCGGTACCAGATATTCGGCACCGACAGATCCAGGTGCATGTCGTTGGCGACCAGCGCGCTGCTGCCCGCCACGCGCGGGCCGGCGAGCGCGAACTCATTCGAGCCGGGCATCGCGTCCGGGTCGTGTGCGGACAGCGACCACGCGGCGACCTTGGGGGTTGGGGCTGGCTCGGAGACCGGTGCCAAGCCGGGCTTCGGAGTGAGGTGCGCCGCGTCGGGCACGGCCAGGGCCGGCCCGGCGCTTCCATCGAGCGCGGCGGTTTGCTCCGTCATCGCTGGCCGCAGGAAAGCCTCGGCCTCCGGGCCGTAAACCTCGCGCAGGGCCAGCCGGGTGCGTTCGTCCAGGCCGTCGTGCTCCTGCAAGGAGACGAACATGCTGTCCACCACGAGCAGCGTGTCCTCGCGGGTCCAGGGCCGGGGAACCTGGTGCAGGACGAGGTACTCGAAGGGGCGCACCTGCAACGAGGCCAACCCCGCGTTCACCCCGGCCACGTAGGCGTCGAGGAGGCGCAAACTGGCCGGGTCCATGACCGCGAGCGTCGCCGCAGTCCGGGCGCGGAAACGATGCCGACGCAAATCCCGATCCAACGGCAGGGCCGCCGCGCCGAAGAGTTCGGCCAGTTCGCCCGCCGACTGCCGGCGCAGCAGGTCCATGCCGAAGAAACGGTCCTGCGCGTGAAGGTAACCCAGCACGCGGGCGGCATCCTCGCGGCTGGCGGCGTGGACGGTGGGGACGCCATTGGCGTCGCGTTCCACGGCAGCTTCCGCGCCCAGGCCGACGAGGGTCTGCCGTCCATTCAACGCAGGCAGGCTGCCGCGCAGGGCGAGGAACCCTCCGATGAGCAGTCCGGCAAGCACGACCACCAGCGCGGCAAACAGCCAACGCAAGCGGCGAAGGATACCCGAGGCTTTGGAAGCCATATCCGCGGATTGTACGGTCACCAGCCCCGCTCGCAATCGAAAACGGCGCGCCGCATCGTGTAGCAAGCTGAAAGCTGGGCGGCCCGTGTCTGCCAGCCCTGAGCACACCACGCCGCGACCGTCCTGATCGTTCCGCGTTCGTCGTGCAGGTTGAGTGTGTCAGCAGCATCAAAATTGCGATGGCTAATTTTGAAGCACCTACACAACTCAACAGAGTATTACTAACGAACCCAAGCTCAGCGGCAGGCACCGGCAGCGGCCAGACCCGGAATTGTCCCTACGACCAGCGCATCACCTGATTTCGACCGATAAAGTAAATCCCGTCTTTCGTGGCGTAGACGTGGCTGATGTTTTGAACTGGCGTGCGTCGGCCGGCAGTTGGTCCAGCAGCGAGACGAACACCGGATCCCGGCTGGGGTCGAAGTTGGACGCCGGCCCCGCCGTGCCGCCGCTGTTCAACGACGCCACGCTGATCGTGATCTGGCTGCCCGCCGCCGTGCCCGCCGCGAGCGTCAGCGTGCCGCTGGCGTGCGTCGTGTCGTAGCCGCGGCCGGCCGGCCCTTGCGCATTCTGCACGTTGAAGGCGAAGACGCTGCCGCTGCCCAGCGTGAGGCTTTGCCCGTTGACCGTGCCGGGCATCGCCATGAGTTGCGGGCCGACGAAGGCCGTCTGGACGAGGCCGTCCGTGCCGCTCAGATGAATGCCGGACAGGCCGCTGAGACTGCTGCCGCCGGCCGCCGCGTTGACACCGAAGCGTCCACCGTCGTTGACCGTGACGTTGCCGAAGCTGCCCGTGCGGCTGAAGGCCAGCGTGGCCGCCGGACCAGTTGGCGGCCGTCGTCCAGTTGCCGTCCGCGCCCCCGCCCGTCCACGTGTAGACAGTGGCGTGGGCCGGCTGCCAGGCAGCGAGCAGGCCGACGGCCAGGACCAACCGGGCGGCGACAGGACGGCGGGCGAAGCGGCGGCGGCGAAGAAACGAAGCGTGCATGGCGGTGCCGAGAATAGGGCAGCCGCTCGGGCGAACCGCAAACACCCCCCGCCCACCGGCAAGAAAGCGCGCTGGAACACGAGCGCGCTCTTCCCGATGAGGACGGCAAACTTGAGGAGTCCAGCGAGGACTGGAACAAGCGGCGTGAAGCACCGCCAGCCCGGCGTGAGCTTCTCCTTCCAGGGAAAACCCTGGACGCCATCTACGCAGTCGTCCTGCTTCGTGTTGGTGCTGATCCAGCTATCATGGAGCGGATGAAAATCCGCCCCCGCCCTGTTCTCCCGCCGGAGAACTGGTCTGCCGGGTCGGTCTCGGGTCGCCATCCTGCCGCTGCTTTTCACACGAGCCAGGCACCGCGCCTGGACCGGGCCGTGCAAATTTCGGTTCCGAACATCCGCTGAATCGATCATGCACGCGGCTCCACATATTTCGAGTCTGTCGCGGGGCTACCGGACTTGCGCGCGGGCGGCGGCCGTCGTTGGCATTGCGGGCGGCATCGCGGTCCTGACCGGCTGGCTGTGCCACCTCCCGGCGCTGATCACCCTTCTGCCCGGTGCCGTCACGATGAAACCGAACACCGCGCTCTGCCTCCTGCTGGCGGGCATTGCGCTGGTCTCGTTGCGGGAAAACGGGGCGGCCGTTCCGATTCCTCAAGCGTTCCGGCGATGCGGCCGGCTTTGCGCGATCCTGATTGCCCTGGTTGGCGCAGCGACCCTTTGTGAAGACCGGTTCGGGTGGAATCTCGGCATCGATCAATGGCTCATCCGCGACTGGCTCACCCTTCCGGAGGCGATTCCGGGAAGAATGGCTCCGTCGTCCGCGCTGTCTTTCGTGCTGCTCGGCCTATCGCTGGTCCTGACGGGCACGCCGCAGCGGTATCGCCGACCCGCGCAGGGACTCGCCGTTCTCGTCCTGCTCATCGGCGCGGCCGGGCTGCTGGGGTACGTTTACCACACTTCCACCTCGCACCGGCAGCCGGGCCACACGCCCGCGGCCATTCATACCAACTGGCTTTTGATCCTCCTCGGTGCCGGCACGATCCTGGCCCGGCCGGACGAAGGGCTGATGCGCGTGGTCACCAGCGAACAAGTCGGCGGAGTGATGGCCCGCCGCCTCCTGCCGTTCGCGGTGACGCTGCCGTTTGCGTTGCGCTGGCTCCGTGAGTCAGGTCAACGCGCCGGATGGTTTGACATGGACCTCGGCCTCGTGCTGTCGCTCCTGTCGAGCGTCATGATTTTCACGACGCTGATCTGGTTCGCCGCGCGGGCGCTCAGTCGCTCCGATGCGGAGCGCCGGGTCGCGGAAGGCTCGCTGCGCCAGGCACGCGAAGAACTCGAAGCGCGCGTCGCCCTCCGCACCACGGCGCTGATCGTGGCGCAAAAGCGGTTGGGGGAAGTGCTCGATGCCGCCACCAGCGTGTCGGTCATCGCAGGCGATGTCAACGGGCACATCACCCTGTTCAACTCCGGCGCGCAGCGGATGCTCGGCTACCGGCCGTCGGAAGTGATCGGAAAGCTCGTGCCGGAACTCCTGCACGTGGAGTCCGAAATCATCGCCCGGGGGCAGGAATTGACGAGGGAACTCGGCCGGCCCGTCGGGGGGTTCGACGTTTTCGTGGAGCGCGCGCGGCGGGGGGGGCTGGAATCACGGGAATGGACCTATCGGCACAAGGACGGCCACCCGCTCACCGTCAACCTGGACGTGACCGCCACCCTCGACGAAGCGGGCGCGATCAACGGCTACCTCAGTATCGCCACGGACGTGACCGAGCGGAAGAGAGCGGAGAACGACTTGCGCCATTTGCAGCAGTTCCAGGCCGCCATCCTCGCTCACATCGGGCTGGGAGTTCACGGTATTGATGCGTCCGGCAACATCGTTTTCGAGAACCCGGCGGCGGCGCGGATGCTTGCTTGCATGGCGGAGGAACTGAGCGGGCAACCCGCGCCTCCTCAGGCAGACGGAAGCTTCTACCGGGTGAACGAGAACGTGATCCGCAGCGCCCTGCGCAGCGGCGAGGGGCGGAAGGTCTCGGATGGAACCTTCCGGCGCAAGGACGGCAGCCTTTTGCCCGTCGAATACAGTGTGGCCGCGATGCGCGTGAACACGGGCGAAATCAGCGGGGCCGTCGTCGTTTTCTCGGACATCAGCGAGCGCAAGCGAGGGGAAGCGGTGATCCTTCACGCCAAGGAAGCGGCGGAACTCGCCACGCGGATCAAGAGCGAATTCCTGGCCAACATGAGCCACGAGATCCGCACGCCGATGAACGGCATCATCGGCATGACGGACCTGGTCCTGGAGACCAAACTCGACCGCGAGCAGCGCGAGTACCTCGAAATGGCCAAGTTCTCCGCCGAGACCCTGCTCGTGCTCATCAA
>CAHJWO010000278.1 GCA_903642295.1 PVC group bacterium
GGGCGCTCGGAGATCGCCATCCACCGCGATTCCATTTCGCAGATGCTTAGACCTCCGGCAAAAGTCCGCCGATTTCGCAGATTTCCGCCGATGACCAGCAGCGGGACTGCCTGGGTGGTCCTTTCCTCCCTTCCATCGGCGGAAATCGGCGAAATCGGCGGACGGTTTCCGATTTTTGCCGGAAGTCTATTCGAGCAACCGAAGCGCATAGGCTAAACTTTCGCGGGCCGCGCGGGCGGTGTATGTTCGATTACTCTTTCTTCCCCGTGGACGCTCCGCTCCCCAGAAAAACCAAGGCCGACTTCAACAAGAAGCTCCGCGATGTGCCGCACAAACCGGGCGTGTACCTGATGCGCGACCGCCTCAACCGAATTATTTACGTCGGCAAAGCGCGGGATTTGCGCAAGCGGGTCGGTAGCTACTTCATGCCTTCGCGCCGGCAGACGGCGGACATGAAAACCCGCGCGCTGATCGAAAGCATCTGGGATTTCGAGTGCCACGTCGTCAAAACCGAGCCGGAATCGCTGCTGCTGGAAAGTCGGCTGATCAAGGAATATCGCCCCCGTTACAACGTCTCGCTGCGCGATGACAAGGCTTACCTGCTGGTGAAGGTGAACGCGGGGGACCTGATCCCGCGCTTCCAGTTGACGCGGATCCGCAAGGACGACGGCGCGCGCTACTTCGGGCCGTTCGCGCACGCGGGCGCGTTGCGGGCGACTTTGAATCTGATGCGCGACAAGTTCGGTCTCCGTTCCTGCCGCCCGTACCAGCCGGGAGAGTACGACTACAAGCATTGCCTGGCGCCGGTGATCAAGAAATGCCCCGCGCCCTGCGTCGGGAAAATTTCGCCGGAGGATTACCGTGCGCGCGTGCTGGCGGCGTGTGACTTTCTGGAAGGAAAATCGCGCGACACCGTGGCGGAATTGGAGGCGCAGATGCACGAGGCCGCCGGGAAGATGCAGTTCGAGAAGGCCGCGCAGTTGCGCGACATGGTCGAGAACCTGAAGCGCACGACCGCGCCGACACGGCGTTTTACCCGCCATTCGCTGCCGACGAGCATCAATCCGGTGGCGGATTTGAAGGCGCTGAGCGAGGCGCTCCAATTGCCTCATTTGCCGTTGGTCATGGAGTGCTTTGACATTTCCAACATCTCCAGCGCGCACATCGTGGCGAGCATGGTCTCATTCAAGAACGGGATTCCGGACAAGGCGAACTATCGGCGGTTCCGCATTCGCGGCGTGAAAACGCAAAACGATTTTGCCAGCATGGCGGAGGTAATCCGGCGGCGGTATGCGCGGATTTTGCAGGAGGCCCGGGCGTTGCATCCGAACGAAGCGGAGTACAGCCAGGAAAATCCCGAGGAAGTGCTGGCGCGGTTGCGAAAGGAAAACGCGAACTTCGCGCTCCGGGGTGAGCCGCAAGCAGGGGATGACGCGCGGCCCGACGGAAACGCGAATCTGAAAGGCGGTCCAGTCATCGAGGGGCCGGGATACGAGGCGGACGAGACGGACACGGAATTGAATGCCGAGATGGAGCGGGAGATCGAAGCCGAGGCGCTGGAGGCGGATCAGGACGAAGGCGAAGCCAGCAGTGACGGCAATGAAGGCACACACATCACCGAGGAAGACCCGCAGATCGTGGAGGACGACGAGCCACGCGAACGCTCGACCGCCCGGCGTGGCCGACTGCCAGATTTGATCGTGGTGGACGGCGGCAAGGGGCAGCTCGGGATGGCCTGCGCGGAGTTGCAGCGCCTCGGTCTGCACGAGGTGCCCATTATCGGCCTCGCCAAGGAATTCGAAGAGATCTACCGGCCCGGTCGGCCCGCGCCTTTGCGGCTGCCGGACGATTCGGGGGCGCTACGGCTGTTGCAGCGCATCCGTGACGAAGCCCACCGATTCGCCAACGGCTACCACCAGCTTTTGATGAAGCGGCGGGTGAACGAGAGTGTCCTGGACGATTGTCCTGGTGTCAGCGAGAACCGCAAGAAGCTGCTCCTGGCGGCGTTTGGCTCAGTAGAGCGGTTGAGAAAGGCCAGCGTTGAGCGCATCGCGGAGGTCAATGGAATCAGCGAGAAGCTGGCGGAAGACGTGCATCGGTTTTTACAGACTCATTGAAAGAATCATCATGGATGATCCCGCTCCCTTCGTTGAAGCCAGTCAACGGCTCACCAGCTTCTTCGGCGCATGGCCTTCCTTCCACGATGCCGAGGTCATTGCACTCGATCTGTGGCGGGGTGACATTTGCCCGGAGCGCAACATCTGGGTAGAGCCGACATTGACGGCAAAGATTCAGGTGCTTGAGGCGACACAGATCGGTGCGCATCATGCCGGGAAGGATGCTCTGGTGTCCCTCCGTTTCCACGGTGTTAACAACCTTCGGCTTGACGGCTTCAACCACCAGAACGCAATCAACGGCTTAACCATGATACTTGGATTTCACGACCAAAGCCGCTCGCCTTCCGTTCAAGTTTGTTTTATACAAGGACACGACGTTGGAAGTTCATTTCGCTGCTCGCGTATCGAAGTCGCCGATGTGGAACCGTTCCTGCAGTTAGACCGCTTCTCTTGACCGCTCGGTGTAATAAAATTAGCGTTGGGGGCACCTTCTTGGCCCCTTCGGAGCCAAGAACGGCACTCGGCTGGGCGTTTTCCTCCAAGGTTTGTGTTCGCCGGAATCGAAGACGTGGCGAAACCGTAGAGTTGACCTCCTGCGCCGGATAGTCGATGATACTTTTTATGGATACAAAAACGGTTGAACCCGCTATTGAGCCAAATGGCTTGGTGGATGCTTCCATAAGGGCGGACATAGCTCCTGCAACGCCCGATCAGCGTTCGCCTATCCGCTACGCGACCGACGCCGAAGTTGACGAAGCCATGAAAAAGATTTTCGAGTGGCACAGCCCGTTGCTCAGGAAGTTGGCCGAATAGACCTATGCCTTTGGGTGATCCCAAGTTCCTGAGCCGGGAACAAGTGGATAAATGGCACCGGGCTTCGTTAGAGCAGTATGGCGGCAGCGAAGGTTTACGCTCAGCGGATAGCTTGGAGTCCGCTTTGGGTGCCCCGGTCAACGATTATTTTTACGGGGCGGCAGATCCTTTTGAGAGCGCCGCTTCGTATGCGTTTCATATTGCCCAAGCTCAAGCTTACTTAGACGGTAACAAGCGCACTGCCATTCTGGCGGCACTGGCATTTCTACAGTTCAACGGCATCACCACTCAGAGGGATTCGATGCCGCTTTACGAGGCTCTGGTCGCGGTGGCCGAACGCCGGATGACCAAGGCGGAACTTGCCGAACGGTTCCGCGAGTTGTTTGGCCCTTGAAGCGTGGGATGCGGAACCGCGACCCCGCACTTGCCCTTTGGCCGAAAAGCATTAGATATTGGTCCCTTTCACCTCGTTCAATCTTTCCGTCTTGACCGCCCTGTTAGCCTGATCGCTCACCCATGCCCGCCGCCCGTCCATCCAGCCCGCCGACCCCGGCGGTCGATCCCGCCCCGCCGAGCTTCGAGAACGCGATGGAGCGGCTCGAAGCCGTGGTCGAGCAGATGGAAAACTCCAAGCTGCCGCTGGAGGAACTGATCCGCTGTTACGAGGAAGGCACGCAACTCATCCGGCTGTGTTCCGAGCGACTGACCGCCGCCGAACAACGCATCGAAATCATCACCCGCGACGCCACCGGCCAAACCGCCGTGGCCGAGTATCCGCCGCCCACCGGCGCGCTGCCCGCCGCCCCGCCGCCGAAATCTTCCAAGGAACCGAAGTCCGTTCCTGACCAGCCGGACGGTCCCGCTGGCCGTCCCGCCAAGAATCCACATGAAGTCAGCCTCTTTTGAACCGCTCGAAGTCCAGGCCCCGCCGATTTCCGAACCGACCGTGCGCCTGCTCGACAAGATCCAGTCGCCCGCCGACCTGCAGGCCCTGCCCGAGAGCGACCTCGCGCAGTTGGCGCAGGAGGTCCGCGAGGAGTTGATCTACGTCATGAGCGAGGCGAACCCCTCCGGCGTGGGCGGGCACCTCGGGCCGAACCTCGGCGTGGTGGAGTTGACCATCGCGCTGCATCGGGTTTTCCACACGCCCAAGGACAAGTTCGTGTTCGACGTGAGCCACCAGGCTTATGTCCACAAGATGTTCACGCCCAAAGGCCGCCCGGGTGAGATCAAGACGATCCGTCAGTACGCAGGACTGAACGGTTTCATGCTGCGCACCGAGAGCGAGCATGATTGCTACGGTGCGGGCCACGCGGGCACGGCGCTGAGTGCCGCGCTCGGCATGGCGGCGGGCCGCGACCAGCGCGGTGGCGACGAACACGTCGTCTGCGTGGCGGGCGACGCGGCTTTCACCTGCGGCGTGAGCTACGAGGCCCTCAACAATGTCGCCGAGACGACCAAGCGGCTGATCGTCGTGCTCAACGATAACGAGTGGTCCATTGCCAAGAACGTCGGTGCGATGGCCGGGTATTTCAACCGCATCGCCACCCACCCGACCTACCAGCATCTCCACGAGAAAGCGTCGCGGTTCATCCAGGCCATCGGTGGGAAGAGCGCCGTCAGCCTCGCGGGCAAGCTGGAGGCAGGGGTGAAGAATTTGCTGCTGCCGAGTGTTCTGTTCGAGGACCTGGGGCTGCGCTACTACGGCCCCATCGACGGCCATGATACGCAGTTACTCATCAAGACGTTCGAGTTCCTGAAAACCCAGAACGAACCGGTGATTCTCCACATCCTCACCAAGAAGGGGAAGGGGTATCCCCCCGCGCTCAAGCAGCCGGACAAGTTCCACGGCCTGGGCAAATACAAGCTCGAAACTGGCGAAACGGCAACCGCGCCTCTGCCGACGTATTCCGAGTACCTGGGCGACACGCTGGCGAATTTTGCCGACAGCAACCAGAAGATCGTGGCCATCACCGGTGCGATGCCCAGCGGGACGGGCCTGGGCCGGTTCCAGAAGCGTCATCCGAAGAAATATTACGATGTGGGCATCGCCGAGGAACACGCCGCGCTGTTCGCGTGCGGACTGGCGGTGCAGGGGATGCAGCCGTTCCTGGCGATTTACTCGACCTTCATGCAGCGCGCCTACGACATGATCATTCATGACATGGCGCTCCAGAATCTGAATGTGCGCTTGTGCATGGACCGCGCCGGCCTCAGCGGCGACGACGGTCCGACGCACCACGGCCTCTTCGACATCGGCTACCTGCGCCACGTGCCGAACGTGGCTTTCATGCAGCCGAAGGACGAGGAAGAGTTCGCGGACATGCTCTGGACGATGGCCAACTACAACGAGGGGCCCATCGCCATCCGCTACCCGCGCGGAGCGGGGACCGGCGCGAAGCCCAAGGCGCAACCAAAGCTGCTGGAAGTCGGTAAGGCTGAAGTCATCCGTCACGGCACCCAAGGTGCGCCGCGCGTGGCTCTCTTCGGGCTGGGCGGGATGTGCACGATGGCCGAGGAAGCCGCCGACATGCTGGAAAAGGAAGGCGTTAGCGCGGCGGTCATCAACCCGCGTTGGATCAAGCCGATGGACACCGGCACGCTGGAATTTTTCGCGCGTTCGGTGGAAGTTGTCTGCACGCTGGAAGACCACGTTTTGCCGAACGGCTACGGCTGCGCGGTGATGGAACATCTCGGCGAGCAACGGATCACGACTCCGGTCGTGCGTCTGGGCTGGCCGGACCAGTTCATCGAGCACGGCACCATCCCGATCCTGCGCAAGAAGCACGGTCTGACCGCCGAAGCGCTGGTCGCACGTGTGCTGCCTTTGCTCAAGAAGCAAGGTGTGACAATCAACGCGGCGTAAAGGGAGGGACGGCATTCCGTTGCCGTCCCCTTTGTTACTGACATCAAAGCGGCGACTGCCAAACGTTACGTTCCAGACCGCTGATCAGGGACG
>CAHJWO010000279.1 GCA_903642295.1 PVC group bacterium
ACGAAGCTATCACCGCTCCATTCGCTGTCGGCCAGGACCATCTTCTTCTGCGCTTCGGCGGCGACGGCGGCTTTTTGCGCGGCTTTCCGGTCGGCTTGCATCCGGACGAGTTCGGCGTGGGTCGTGAAGTAGTGGAGGCTATGGCCTTTGAAATCAGCCAGCGTCTCGAACTGGTGTTTTTCCATGAAAGTAAGCAATTCCTCGCACATAGGTTTGACGCACTCGTAACCGAACTTCATGACGCCGGTACAGACCTGTACGGTGTCCGAGCCGAGGAGGATAAACTGCGCGGCGTCGCCGCCGGTCTCGATGCCCCCGAGGCCGGAGAGCGTGCGCCCCGGGAACTCGCGGCGGATCATCGTGGCGATTTCCATGCACATGCGCAACGCGATGGGGCGGACGGCCTTGCAGGAGTAGCCGCCGGGGGTGGTGTAGCCTTCCACCGTGGGCTCCGGGCGCAGGGTGTCGAGGTTGACACTGGTGACGCTGCGGATGGTGTTGATCGCGCTGAGCCCCTGGCAACCGGCGCGCAGGGCGGCGCGGCTGGGGTCTTCGATGCGGGTGACATTGGGGGTCATTTTCGCCCAGACCGGTTTGGTCGCGGCGGGCATGACCCAGCCGCAGACCTCTTCCAGAACTTCGGGGTTCTGGCCCATCGCCGCGCCCATCTTGCGCTCGGGCAGGCCGTGGGGACAGGAGAAATTCAGCTCGAAGGCGTCCACGCCAGCGGCTTCGCAACGTTCGACGATTTCGACCCAGGCATCCTTGTTGAATTCCTCCATGATGGAGGCGATGAGCACGCCGTCCGGGTACTGGTCCTTGCAACGCTTGAATTCGTCGAGCCAGATCTCGAACTTGCGGTCGCTGATGAGTTCGATGTTCTCCCAGCCGATGACCTCCGAGCGGTCGGCGCTGTAGAGCTTGGCGTAGCGCGGCGTGACGTTGACCACCTTGCTGGAATCCAGGCTGACGGTCTTGGCGATGACCGCGCCCCAGCCTTCCTTGAAGGCTTTGTTGATGACGTTGAGATTCGTGCCGGGAGGGCCGGAGCCGATGATGAAGGGGTTTGGCAGTTTGAGTCCGTCAACGGTCGTGGCTAAGGTCGGCATCGCTTCGATTTCCCTCTGACTGGTTCCCGGCGTGGTCTGACGAAGGGAAGAGAGTACGGGAGGCGCAGGGGGTGTGACGAGAAGAAAATTCGGCTACCGGGTTGTGAGCCACGCGAGGGTTTTTTCGGCGAGTCGGTCGAAGGCGGCGACGGCGAGTTCGAGGTGTTCCTCGCGGGTGTCCTCGATCTTGTTGTGGCTGATGCCGTGGAGGCTCTGGACAAACATCATCACCGTGGGGACCCCGGCACGGGCCACCTCGGCGGCGTCGTGCAAGGGGCCGGAAGGCAGGCGGTGGACGCTCGCGCCGACCTCGGCGACGGCGGCATCGCAGAGATCAAGCAGTGCGGGATGGAACGGAACGGGTGCGATGTTCCAGAGGCGTTCCCATTCGACGGTGACGTTGCCCTCGGCGGCGAAACGTTCGCTGGCGGACCGGGCATCCTCGAGCATGTGCGCGAGGGCGGTGGCGTCGAGGTGGCGCTGGTCGAGCGTGAGGCGGCACTCCGCCACCACGCTGGTGACGATGCCGGGTTTGGTCGTGCAACTGCCGAGAGTACACACGCCGCCATGGCGGTCCGCGATGCGGTAAATTTCCGGGGCCATCCGCGCGGCAGCCAGGAAAGCGTCGCGGCGGCGGTTCATGGGGGTGCTGCCGGAGTGGGCGGCCTGACCGTGAAAGGTCATCGCGTGGCGCTCGACACCGAAGGTGCCGAGGACCGTGCCGAGCGGTTTGTCGAGGTCGAGCAAGACCGGCCCCTGTTCGATGTGGAGTTCGAGGTAAGCCGCAGCGTCGGCGAGTTCGCGGTGGGAGGCTTTGACGTTTTCCAGGTCGATACCGTGTTCGCGCAGGGCGTCTGGGAGAAGCACGCCCGATTTGTCGCGGAGGGTGCGGGCCTCGGCGAGATCGAGGTTGCCCGAACAGGCGGACGATCCGAAGAGGCTCTTGCCGAAGCGAGCGCCCTCCTCATCGGCCCAGTCCACGAGCCGCACGGTGACGGGTGGTTCGTCGCCGTATTGCGCATGGATGCGGCGGAGGATTTCCAATCCGGCGAGGACGTTGAAGCAGCCGTCGAGCCACCCGCCGTTGGGTACCGAGTCGAGGTGGCCGCCGATGAGGAGCGATTTGGCGGAGGTTCCGCGCAGGGTGCTCCAGAGATTGCCCGCCGCATCGGTGTGCGTTTCGACGGGCAGGTTGGCCAGTTTTGCTTTCAGCCAATCGCGGGCCTTGACCCAGATGGGAGTAAAGGCGACGCGCTGCGCGCCGTTTTCGTCGCCGGTGAGGGCGCGGAGTTCCTTGAGTTCGGCGACGGTGCGTTTGGGATCGACTCGGGCGGCGGACATGGTTGGGGGAACAATGCGCGCATTTTCAATAATAGAAACTCGTCGATTTTCGTCTTCGACTTCGACGCCGTTTCAGCTTGCCTGGCAAGCGAATCAGCCACTGCCACCACCCCGTGTTCCGTAGGATGTTTTTCATGGGTAAACCGTCCCTTGGCTTCCGCGTTCGGCCGCTCCCCTTGGCCAGTTATTTTACGCGGCGCGCCGCAATTTTTTTTCGCCGGTCCAAACCGCGCGCAGACGGCGGCGCTGATTGTAACCGAGCAAGCCTACCGTCAACAAACCGCCGAGAATCGTGGCGGGTTCGGGGACGGAGGCGATGAAATCCAACTCGGTGCCGTTGAACACGAAGGTGCCGCCGATACCTGTGGAAGTGAAGTCGGTGAGGTCAACGCCGGTGGCCGTGGCGCCAGTGTAGTTGATGAGGGCGTAGGTGGTCCCATCGGTCGCGCCCAGGTTGTTGAAGGCGAAGGTGACCGACGATGCAGCCGTCCCCCCGGTAAATGTGCCACCCGTAATGCTGATCAGATCAGAGTTAATGCCGAGATCGAACGGGATCGTCGCGCCAGCCGCTAGGTTGAGACCGCCAGCGAGGCTTAATGCGCCGACCGTTCCGGTGTTGGATGTTGCCGTTGCCCCCGGAGCAATGATACTCGTCGTGGCGGCGGTGGTGACAAGGCCGACAACGGTCGTCGTAGTCCCCGTGCCGCTGGCCAGCGTACCGGCAGCGCCAATCGAAACTGAGCCTGTGCCAACCGGTGTGCCCGATGTGCCTGTGAACAGGAGCGTTCCACCTGTTATCGTGGTCCCTCCAGTGTAAGCGCTGGAAGTACCGGTGCTAGCCAGCGTCAAAGTGCCGGATCCTAGTTTCGTGAGAGTGCTCCCACTGCCTTTTAGCAAAGCGCCGAATGACACATTTTGTCCATTTGTGTCGATACTGAAAAGCTGATTAGTCCCTCCGCTAAAGCGGCTAGAATAATCCGTGTTATTACTCACGCTATACTGCAAGGTACCGCCTCCGAAGTTGATCGTTCCGATCGTGGCGATTGTGCCGTTTCCGCCTAGGACCTGTATGCCACTGACCAGCGAGAGGATGCCGTTGTTAATGTTGGTGCCGCCCGTGTAGCTATTCGTCCCGGAAAGAACCCAGGTTCCAGCACCACTTTTGGTGATCGTGGTAGCTCCCGTGCCGTTGTCGCCCACCGTTGCGGCCAGCGTGTTAGCACTCGTATTCGACCCAGAGAGAATGAGGGTTCGCGTCTGATTGGTCGTTCCATACGCTAGGCTGCCCGCGTTGGTCAGGTTGAGCGCGCCGGTGCCGGACGCATCTAAAGTGGCCGAGTTGCCAGCTGCCGTGCCATTGATTGTGACTAGGCGGTCCGAAATAGTTGTCGCACCTGTGTATTGTAAAGTAGTCCCATTCCCGAGCAGTAGATTCGCTGCCGCACTAGGAGATTGCCCGATTCCACTCGCGGAGCCGCCGTTAGCCAAAGTAGTGGTAGATAGCGTCCCGCCACTTACGGTGGTTACTCCCGTATAGGTGTTGGAACCACTCAGAGTCAATGTTCCGCTGCCGCTTTTGTTAATGGCAATTAATTTTTCGATGACCCCGGCAAATGTAGTGGAAGCAGTGCCGGTAATGGACAGATTTGAAGTGTACGTCGTATCGCTATTGGTAATTTTCGATGCGGAATTACCCGTAAGGCTAATAACTGACTCGTCATAGCCAAAGTCGTCTACCGTGGCATTGGTCAGAGACAGGCCCCGGGTTGCATCGAATACGTTGGCGTAGGTTGTCTTTAGCGTGCCCGAGCCGGAGATGTTGATGAGCGTCGCCGCCACAGCCGTGGTGAGAGACACCACACCAGCGCTAGAACTACCACCGGTCGTAGTGTTACGACCCAGCGTAACCACTCCAGAATTGTTTAATACTAGACCGCCCGAGCCCAACGAGATCGTACGGTTGCTAGTGCTTCCGGTGCTGAAATCGTATCCTGCCGTCCCCACGGTCATAGAACTGACGAGCATAGACGCCGCGAGGGTAACATTCCCTGCGGTCCCGTTGAAGACTACGGCATTGGTACCGTCATTTGGGATTGTGACTCCCCATGCTTGATCCCCGGTACCGGGTAGCCACCAACGCGTCGTCGAGGAAGCGGCACTCCACGTTCCTGCACCGCCCAAGTTCGTTCCAGACGTGGTGTTTCCAGTCGCTGAGGAGTCCGGATCCCAATAATAGGTGTTTTGCGCCGTGGCTGATGAGATGCCGAGCACTGCCACTACGACAAAAAGTGCCAAAAAGGCTCCACAGTGGATGAATACCTCCAAATTAGATTTTCTTATGGGACCGATCTGGAGTGGGCGAACCTCTAAAACGTTTACTCGATAATGCATAAAATTATTGGTCAATCCGGGAGCAAACAAATTCTTATCCGCCCCTCTTTTCGTTCAGTTTGGCCCTGCGTACGAACGCCGTGTCGTAACATTCTCGTCACTCGCGGAACCGTTTTCCCACGGTCCGCTGGCTGCCCGCGCCCTTCATGGCGGCATTGTCCGCAAATAGCAAGCAATTTGTTCTTCCGACGTCGGTGTTTCCATGGCCCTTCTTTGGTTATCTCAAGGGCTAGAGCGGTCTGGCCCCGAATTCGTCGGAGATTCCGCACGTCCGTGAGCGCGACGGAACTTCGGGAACCGACGAATCGGTGTAATCCGTCGGAACAGAAACGGCTAAACGCGTCCCGGCAACAGGAGCCGAAGACATATAATTCGGAGGAACTGGGTGCAGGGAGCAAGGGGCGTGCATTCGTGGCAGCGGAGCCCGTTGCCATTTTCTTGGGGTGCCGCGAACTGGTGTTCGACGGGGGCGTCCAAACAGCGACGCGCTATTAGGGAGACCCGCTCGAATTTTGCTTCCGGTCTCGCGCACGACGGGATGTGGCGCGAACGATAGGCGGACCGCTGGGCAGAGGGGGCTTGTGGCTGCATAGAACAGGTTTGCGGCTGCGCACGGCGAGAACGTGTTTGTGTAGAACACCGAAGCGGCTGCGTAGAATTGCGGAGTGCCTGCGCAGAACAAGGAAACGGCTGCGTAGGATTGGGAAATCGCTGCGTCGGACTGGGAAGTGGCTGCGCAGAATGGGGGAAAGGCTGCGTAGGATGGGGGAAAGGCTGCGCGGAATTGTGAGAATGCCTGCGTGGAACGGGGAAGAGGCTGAGCACGGTGGGGAGTTGCCGGGCCCCAGCGCGTTCTTGCGATACCGGAGCGGTTGTCCCACCACCGGGGCGGTCAGCCTGCAAAGCCGGAACC
>CAHJWO010000280.1 GCA_903642295.1 PVC group bacterium
TATGAGACGCCTTGATTCACTTCTTATTGCCTTGCTGTTGACGTGCATCACCACGCCAGCATTAGCAGGCAAAAGCGATTTACTGGTTGGCCGCTGGCAGTCCGACACGGCAGAAACCGGCTACTGGATTATTGAGCGTTTTGCCAATGGCCGTTTTGCCCGCAAGCAGTACGCTGATCACGATTCGCTTCAGCCGGCAGAAATCGAGATGTCATGGGGTCGCTGGAAGCTCCAAGGGAACAGGTACTCGCAGGTTCTAGAAGGAAGTACCTCCGCGTTTTTCCAGAAGTTTATCGGCGAGCGGCTGGTGCTACAGGTCGAGCAAGTCGGTCAGGAGCGTTTTGCCTTCTGGACGCATGACGAAGCTTTGCGGGAGGAACGGCGGCAACCTGGAGAACAGCCACTGGCCAGCGTCAAGATCGTCCCCCCTACGGATGCACAGAGAAAGCGCATTGTGGATACCGTCACGCCCGTTTTGAACCTGCTCCCGGCATGGGCGAAGGACGCGGCTAGTTCCGACCAACCTAACCATTCGTTCCAGCGAACCTCCGGTCGCTGAGCTTGGCTCGTCAGGCTCAACACCCTTACCCGAATGAAAACTATTTTTGCGCTGATGTTTTTTCTGCTGGTGGCATTCAACGGGACACCACTTCGTGCGGACGAAAGCAACCAAGTCGCCTACGAACCCGCTGTTGTCACGCTCTGCGGCACCATCGTCAAGGAAGGCTTTGGCGACGATGCGTCACCAATCGACCGTGGCAAACAAGCTTGGATTCTCCGCCTTGATCAGCGCATTTCTGTACCCGCCAAGTCTGGCGACGAGATCAACACGGAAGAAAAGAACGTCGCAGAGATTCACCTCAACATTGATCCGGCAAAACACCGGATAGCGAAGGATGCGTTCGACAGAACCCACTTCATTGTGCGGGGCACACTTTACCACGCTCACACGACCCACCACCTGCGTCCCATCGTCATGCTTGTATCCACCATCAAGCCGGTTGCGCCCTGAACTGGACGTGCTTGGCACCCCCCGGCCTAACAACGCGCTACAGGTGATAGCGCTGGTGCTTGGATTTGCTCTCCTTGTCGTCGCCGCGATCGGCCTGGGAGATTGGCTCGTCTCCTTCCACTTGCCATCCGATCAAAAAGCCGCCCGCTACTTCCAAGGTCACCGAGCTCAGTTCACGGCCCTCGCTGCCCGCGTGACCAATCAACTGGCCGCGTCCTTTTCCGACCGGGGCGCGAACGGAGAAGATGCGGCGCTTTTAGAGGGAGTGGGCGGCCAGTTCTTGCGTCGGTCCGATGGCACCATCTCGATCTACGTTTGGGGGCACGGCTGCGCAGTCTGTCACGATTCGTACGAGGGATACATTTGCCTCCCAAAGAATAGCCGACTCTTAAAAGGTACCAGCGTTGTGCGTGCACTGGACCATGACTTGCCGAGGGACGGGCGGGGTGGCGTTGAAGATGGATTCTATATTCTCCCGCTCTCAGATGATTGGTACGTATTCAAAGAAGAGAACGGTTGAAAGCCCAAACATGTGCTCTAGCGAACGGGCCATGCCGTTCCCGTCTTCTTTGCGCTGCCCTCGTGTGTCGCCATAGCCCGTCGCTGAGCTTGGTTCGTTGTTACTAAGCATCTGCGAAAGAGAATCTCGGTGGATGGCGATCTCCGAGCGCCCTGTGTTCCCGGCGGCGCAGCCGCCATGCTGCCAAGCCATTTAGACCGCGGCGCGGTCACGAAAACAGGGCGCTCGGAGATCGCCATCCACCTGGAAACCCTCTCGTACATCCTTAGGCAATAAGGACGCTCTTTAATTTATGATATCACGAGCTAATCAATCAAAGGCTTTCGCAAGGTGTCCGAATCCGGGGCAATCGTGCTGCCCGGCGTGCAGACGAATCAGTGCGCGAGCCGTGTCAGGCCGAGACAGAGGTCAGGAAAGACACACAAGAGGACGATGGCGACGACCATCAATGCAATAAACGGCAGGACGCCGCGGACGATCTCTCCGAGCGAGATGTCGGGTGCGATGTTTTTGATGACGAAGATGTTCAGGCCCACGGGCGGGTGGATGAGACCCATTTCCATGACGATGGTCATGATCACGCCGAACCACACCAAGTCGAACCCGGCCGCGCGCAGGGGCGGCAGGATGATGGGGGCAGTCATGAGGATAATGGACACCGGGGGCAGGAAAAAACCCAGGAGGAGGACCAAGCCGAGAATGGTGGCGAGCAGCGCCCATTTGGAAAGGTGCAGGGCAACGATGAACTCCGCCGCGGACTGTGAGATGTGCAAATAGCTCATCACGTAGGAGTAAAGCAGCGACATCCCGATGATGAACATGAGCATCGTGGATTCGCGCAACGTCCCGGCAAGGATGGGCGCGAGGTCGCGGGGCCGCCAGACGCGGTAAACCACCGCGACGAGCGCCAGCGCCAGGATCGCCCCCAGCCCGGCGGTTTCCGAAGGCGTGGCAAAACCGCCGTAAAGCGCGAACATCACGCCCGTCAGCAGCACGACGAAGGGCAGCACGCGCGGCAGGGCGCGCAGACGGTCGCGCAGGGAGGTTTCGGTGTCGTCAAGCAGAGCGGACGATTCCCCGCCCGCCGCGACGCGCGCCGTGGCGGCCCGGTGTTCGCGGCGGTATTTCCACGCCACGTAGAGGCAGAAGAGCACGACCATGAGCAGCCCCGGGACGATCCCGGCGAGGAACAATTTGCCCAACGACTGCTCTGCCGCCACGGCGTAGAGGATCATCGTGATGGACGGCGGCAGCAGGATGCCCAGCGTGCCGCCCGCCGCGATGATCCCCGTCGCCAGCGAAGGCGGATAGCCCCGCCGCTGCATCTCCGGGATACCGGCGGTGCCGATGGCCGAGCAGGTCGCCGGGGAAGAACCGGCCATCGCCGCGAACAGTCCGCACGCAAAGACGTTGACGATGCCGAGTCCGCCGGGCACGCGACGCATCCAGGCGTGCAGGGAGGAATACAAATCCTGGGCCGCGCGCGATTTGCCGATGGCCGCGCCCTTGAGGATAAACAACGGGATGGACAGCAGCGTGATCCCGCTCATCTCCTCGTAAACGTTCTGCGTGACAGTGTCCAGGGAAGACGCCGGCATGAAGAAATACATGAACGTCACCGCCACGCTGCCCAGCGCGAAAGCGATGGGCATGCCCGAGAGCATCAAGATCAAGGTGGCAGCGGCGTAAAGGATTCCGACCTCGGTGGTGCTCATGGGGTGGGGGGGGCGGCCGCCGCCGGGCCGGTGAGGCGGAGGAGAATCTGGCAAAGCAGTTGCACGACCAAGAGCGTCATGCCGACGGCCATCATCGAGTACGGAATCCAGAGCGGCGGCGCCCAGGTGGACGATGTCGTCTGGCCCTCGCGCCATGCCTCGGCGCAAAGCGTCCAGGATTTCCACGCGAAGAAAGCGCAGAACAAGCCCGAAACCGTATCCACAAAAAGCAGCCGCAGGGAGTTGACGCGCGGGGAAAGCACGCTTTCCAGCACGCCGATCCCGACGTGGCCGCGGTGCGCCTGCACCATCGCCCCGCAACCGAAGGTCACGCCGACCAGCAGGAACACCGCGACCTCGTCCTGCCAGTCCGTCGGCGACCGGAACAGGTAGCGCACGACCACGCTGTAGGAGAGCACCAGAGCCGCCAACACGAGGGCAAACATTGCGGCGATCACCACGCACCAGTTGACGTAATAGAGTGCCCATTCCAGCGGGTTACGCGTCGCAGGCCGGGGCACGGAGGGCAGGGCATGGACGCCGTCCGGCAGGGAAGCGGCGGCGTCCTGAACCCCGTGGCTGCTCATGGTTATTTCACGTCCTGGGCCAGCTTGATCAGGTGGGCGCAAGAGGCATTGCGCGCGGCGAAATCCTTCCAGGCGGAATCCCGTGCCAGCGCGCGCCACTTTTCCACGGCGGCATCGGAAAGGTCCACCACCTTGGCCCCGGCTTTCGTGTAAACATCGGCGACTGTCTGGTCGTCGGCCTTCGCCTGCTCGACGGCATATTTCTCCATGTCGGCACCCACGGCGCGCACGGCCGCCTGCTGATCCTTCGTGAGTCCGTCGAAGACCGACTTGGACATCAGGAGCGGCTCGAACATGAACCAGTAAGCCTTGCCCCGGCCGGTGGCCAGGAACTTCGACACTTCCGACAGGCGGAACGAAATCAGGCTGGTCGAGGAAGTAATCGCGGCGTCAATCGCACCGGTCTGCATCCCGGCGTAGATTTCGTTGGAAGGCAGATCGACCACGGCGGAACCCGCCGCCTTGAACATCATGTCCACTTCCCGGCTGCCGCCCCGGATCTTCAGGCTCTTGGCCGAGTCGGGTTCGATCACCGGCGCGGTGCGGCTGGCCATACCGCCCGCCTGCCAGATCCAGGTGATGATCGTGACGCCCTTGTCTTCCATGATCTTGGAAAGTTCCTGGCCGACGGGCGCGGTGCGCCAGGCCGCACCCTGCTCGTAGGAGGTGACCAGCCCGGGCATGAGCGTCATGTTCAGTTCCGGGATTTCCCCGCCCGCGTAGGCCAACGGCAGCAGGCACATGTCCAACGCGCCCTTGCGCATGGCGCTGTACTGCGAATTGGTTTTCATCAATGACGAGCCGGGATAGATCTCGAACTTGAGACTGCCGTTCGTGCGCTTCTCGACCTCCTGGGCGAAGCGCCGGACCAACCGGTCGCGGAAATCGCCCTGGTCGATGGTCCCGCCGGGAAACTGGTGGGAGATTTTGATCGTTTTGGTGTCGGCCCACGCCGATGGAATCGGCGCGGCGAGGAGGAGCGCGGCGGCCGCCGCTAACAGCGCGGCCCGGCGGTGGACTGACAAGGTGAAGCGGATGTTCATGGGGAGGAGGGGGGGAACCGGCTGGGAACGTCTGGTTGCCTGCGGATTGTCCGCTAACCTGAGTTTACGACCGGGGAGTTGCAAGCAAATAGGTGTTGGCACAGAGCGTTTTTTGATGCTTGGAGCCGCGCCGCGGCTTCAAAACCCAAGGTAGGGACGGCTCTCCGAGCCGTCCGTGATTCCCGGGCTGACGCGCAGGAATCAGCGCCGCGCCTTTCCGACCAGCGCGGACGGCTCGGAGAGCCGTCCCTACCTTTTTTGCAGCCAATCCGAGACGCCCGCCGGGGTGCGGAAGTCGTCCATGCTGCGCACTTGCGCCTGCGGCAAAGTCTGGCGCACCAGGGCGGCCAAAGCGCGCCCGGGGCCGAGTTCGAGGATCGTTTCCGCGCCCGCCGCTCGGCAGGCGTCCAGACAGGCATCCCAACGCAGGGTTTGACTGATCTGCGCGGCCAGTTTGCGACTCCCCGCCGCCGGGTCGAGCACTGCGTCGCCGTCCACGCCGCTCAGCAGGCGGATTCCCGCCGGTAGGCTGCGGGGCCAGTGCCTCCCCGCTAGGGTTTCACCGAAGTGTCGGCTCGCCTCCGCCAGCAGTGGGGTATGCGAAGCGACGGCCACCCGCAGGATGGTTGCCGTCGTTGCGCCTGCCGCCAGCGCCTCGCCACGCAACGCCGCCAGGGCGTTTTTCGCGCCGCCCAGGACGAAGAAATCCTCCCCGTTCACGATGGCCACGTACCCGGCGTGCGTGCGGCAGAGTGCGTCGATCCGGGCACGCTGCAACCCGATGATCGCCGCCAGTCCCGTTTCCGCGC
>CAHJWO010000281.1 GCA_903642295.1 PVC group bacterium
CGCCTTGCCTCCATGATCGTCAACGGTGAATCGACGCCATATCACGACGCCGACCAGATCGACTACAACACCAACAACGATCTCCGAGAGGCCGCGAATTATTCCATCCTCAAGCCCTCCGACCGCGACCGCGCCATCCAGCGCCTGATCGTGCTTATGCAGATGACCTACGTCGGCGCGCCGATGATCTACTACGGCGACGAAGCCGGGATGTGGGGCGCACACGACCCCGACAACCGCCAGCCGATGGTCTGGTCCGACCTGAAATTTGCTCCGCAAACCCACGACCCCCGGAAGGGGAATGAACCCGCGCAATCGCTGGTCTTCGACCCCGATCTTTTTGCCTATTATCAAAGCGCGGTGGCGACCCGCCGCGCCCAACCTGCGCTGACCACGGGTGATTACTCCCTCCTCGTCGCCGACGACAAAGCCGACACCCTGGCCTTCATGCGCAGCACGGGCACCAGCACTTTGGTGGTTGCCATCAACCGCAACAACGACCCGCGAACGATTTACCTGAAAGTTCCGCCCGCCCTCGCCGCGAAACCGATGCTTCTCTTCGCCTCCAATGTTCCTAACGTCACTGGCATCATCCTGAAAAACGTGGGTGAAACGCTCGCCGTCACCCTCCCCGGTCTCACCGGCGCGGTCATCGGCACCGCCCAATAAACGCCTGGACGTCTGTCACCGCTCCCGAATCAAGCGCGCGCAGTGGTATCACTCCGCTGCCTGCAAAATCTGGAACCCGTTAAAGTACACGTCATCCCTTTCCCCATTGCGGTCGAACAAACAAAAACTCGTCACTGCCGCCCCGCTTGCCCCGCCCAATTTCCGACCCGTCAAGCGAACCGTCTTCCGATCCGCCAACGTCGTCACCTCCAGATTATAATTATCCGCCCCCACCAACGTGAACGTCACCGCCAGCCCCGCGTCGGTAAAAGGGATGTCCAGCTTCTTGCTTCCTTCCCCGTCATAAATCACGTACCCCTTCTGCCCCTGATAGTAACCGAATTCAAACCTCGCCGCGTTGTTGTAGTCATCCGTATTTCTCGCTTCACCACTACTACGCAGGGTTACCCCCAGCGAGCCGCCGCCCTCGGCATCCATCTCGAACTTTTTCACGATCTCGCCGTGTTCCACCAGAAAGGAAAATGACTGCCCGGCCTTTAGCGGCTTGTCAAAATCCCGGAACGCTGTCGCCACCTCGAATCCGACCCCATTGGCATACATCCCGAAAGCCTTCCCCCGGATGGCCACGCCGTTCAAATCCGGTTTTTCCGCCCCGGCGATAAAGAAACCCGCGTGCGAGTTTCCGATCCCGTCCGCCTTTGTCCGCAACACCCACTTGCCAAACCCCGTGCCGTCTCCTTTCTCCGACGACCAACCGTTGGAACCGTATTCCGTCTTGCTGGCATCATCGTCACCGATCACGTCCAGCGGCTTCGCCTGTAATGCCGCAAAAACGCCGAAGGTCCACCACAGGCAGCAAGCATAAGTTTTCATAAATATTCAAGATCAGGGGACCACCACGAAGAACACGCTCTGCGCTGGAATGGCGCAATTTAACTTCCCGTCCGTCACCTTCAAGGGCTGACCCGACAAAGCATCAATGTAATCACCGTCCCCGAACTCCGGGGCAACCTCCAGCTTGATCTCCGCCACATCCTTCGAGCGGTTGAAGATCATCAGCACGCGATCCTCCAACTGCGCCCGGATAAACGCATCTACCTCTCCCTCCGCGCGCACCACGCGGCGGCTTCCGTACCGCAGCGCGGGATGCTTCGCCCGCAACGCCCCGAGCTTCCGAAAGTTTTCGAAAACCCGCCTTCCTTCCGGCGCTACCTTGTCACCGAAAATCATGTCGCGCCGGTTGTCCGGGTCGCCCGCGCCCGTCATGCCGACCTCGTCGCCGTAGTATAGCATTGGCACCCCGTCGAGGGTCATCAGATAGGCCTGCGCCAATTTCAGCTTTGCGAAGCTGTCCGCATGATCCACGGTCGGCGGGTGCGCCCACCCGATGGCGCTTTCCTGGCTGCCGTCCAGATCGGCGGCCACCTCCCCGTCCGCATAGGCCAGGAAACGCGCCTTGTCGTGGTTGCCGATCAGCGGCGACATCAGCGCCTCCTTGCCGTACACCCGTTCGCTCTCGCTCTGCGCCTGTTCCAGCATCCGTGCATCCCCCTTCCCCAGCGCAAACACGTCCTTGATCGTGTCGTACAACGGAAAATCGAACTGCCCGTCGAGCATGTTCGGCCCGACGAACCCGGCGATCCCCGCCCGGTCCTTGAACGTCTCGCCCACCAGATAGAGCGGCCTCCCGCGTTTGGCCTCGAAGCGCTCGCGCAGTTCCGCCCGGAATTTGTACCAGAAACGCGGCAGAATATGCTTCACCGCATCGAGGCGGAAACCGTCCAGATCGAACTCTTCCGCCCACCAGACCGTGTTGTCGATCAACGCCCGCGTCGGTTCATCTTTCGAGAAATCGAACGACGGCAGAAACGGTTCGAACCACGTCGTAAATTGCTGTTCGTCCCACAGCCGCAGGTTCTTCCGTCCATCCGGCAACTCCAGCTTGCCGAACCAGTCCGGGTGTTCCTTCCACCACGGGTGATCCTCGTGGACGTGATGCAACACCAGATCCGCCACCACCTTGATCCCGTGCGCGTGCGCCGCCTTGACGAGCGCCTTCAACTCCGCCGCGTCGCCGAAGTGCGGGTTCACTTCCGTCGGCGAAATGGGCCAGTAACCGTGGTAACCTGTGTACCAGCGGTGCGGTTCCGGATACTCCCGATACGCCCGTTCGGGATTGCGGTTTAGCGGGGCGACCCAGAGGACATTCACCCCCATCTGCTCGAAGTACCCAGCCTCGATCTTCTGCCGGATGCCCCGCAAATCGCCGCCATGATAGTTGGCTGGCCGGGTCACGTCCGGGTTGGACACCGGCCTGTCGTTACTAACATCGCCGTCCGCGAACCGGTCCGTCAAAGCATAATACATGACCGCATCCTGCCAGTGAGATAATTCTCCTCTCGTCACACGCAATACATTGCTGACATTTCCCTTTTCATCTTCCGCAATCACCCGGATGAATCCTTCATTCATGGAGGAGATTGCCCGTGCCGGAAGGGGCAGAGGCACGTGGATGGATTCCCCGTCGATGGTTCCCCCCAGTCGCCACACGGTTCCATCGGGACATTCCTGCACCGCCGACAGCCTCACCACCCGGTTTCGCCCCGGCACGACGCGGACTTCCAGGGTCGGGCTCGGCGTGTTTAACCGAAAGGCCTCGGCGTAGATACTGGGCGCTCGGTCAACATCCTCCGGCGTGAACTCCAGCACGGAGTGCTCGCCCTGCTTCACGTCCCTCTCCGTGGCGGGATTCCCTGCGTCGGTCAACCACCGTCCGTCCACCACGAAATCGTAGCCAATCCTCCCCCCTCCCAGCATGACGTCCGTTGTGTATTTCCCCGCCTCGTCCGGTCCGTCCATGCGGGTGGCATCCGGCCTCCAACCGTTAAAATCGCCGACGACACTCACCGTCTTCATGGCGTCGCCTGGCTTGCAAACAAACCGATGCACCGCGCGCGGACGCACCACCACGGTCAACTCACCTCGCACCGATCGCTCCCCCCGCCCGGTGGTCAGCGCTATCTCCACCAATCCCGGTTTCGTCCGCGCGGGCTTGACTCGCAATTCAAATGTCGCCGGATCGAATCGCGCGGTGTAATCCCTCGACTCCGCCACCTTGATGTCCGGCTCCCCTCCAGCGTTGTAAAACCGGTGCATGTCCAGCACCAACTCCTCGCCGGGATTGACGTACTGCACGGGGATTGCCCCGAGAAACGGCGCATCGGCCCACGCGCTCAGCGCATCCGTCGCCACCAGCGCGGCCACCAGACAACTCACGGTCAAAAACGGGATTTTCAAGGGGAGAAAATGCGAACTCACCACTAGCAAAAAGCTCACCATAAACCGCCCTACCCGCCGTCCGCCAGCAAGTTCTCTGGGGCCTTTCCGCCCCTTGACACTGCGTCTCTAAGCGCGCTTAATCAAATCTTCGGCGACACCGCCCTTGGAAGCAGTTCCTTTAACCCTTGGACCCCCCTTCCTCCCCTGGAGCTTGGTTTCTTGAAACTGGAAGCTTGCTCCTTCCCCTCCCTTTCCATGCAAAAACCTCCCCTCGATTTCTGGCAGATCTGGAACATGAGCTTCGGCTTTCTGGGCATCCAGTTCGGTTGGGGCCTCCAGATGGCCAACATGAGCGCCATCTACGAATACCTCGGCGCCAAGCCCGATCAGATTCCCATGCTCTGGCTGGCCGCCCCGCTCACCGGCCTGATTGTGCAACCGATCATCGGCAGCATGAGCGACCGTACCTGGGGTCCGCTGGGCCGGCGGCGCCCCTACTTCCTCGTCGGCGCGATCCTCAGCAGCCTCGCGCTGCTTTTCATGCCGCAATCCTCGACCCTCTGGATGGCGGCGGGCCTGCTCTGGGTGCTCGACGCCTCCATCAACATCAGCATGGAACCCTTTCGCGCCTTCGTGGCCGACAAACTGCCCGAGTCCCAGCGCGCCCGCGGCTTCGCCATGCAGAGCGTGTTCATCGGGCTTGGCGCGGTCATTGCCAACGCCCTCCCCTGGATGTTCACGCACTGGTTCGGCGTCGCGCAAACCGGGGCCGCCGTGGGTGTCATTCCCGCCGCCGTGCGGTATTCGTTTTACCTTGGCGCGCTGGCTTTTCTCGGCGCGGTGCTCTGGACGATCTTCACGACTGGCGAATACCCGCCCGATGACCTGGACGAATTCCGCCGCCTGAAGGCCCGGCGCGGCGGCGTCGCCGCCGGGGCCCGGGAAATCCTGGACGCGGTCGAGAACATGCCCGCGACCATGCGCCGCCTCGCCTGGGTGCAAGTCTGCACGTGGCTGGGTTTGTTCTGCATGTGGCTTTATTTCATCCCCGCCGTGGCGCGCAACGTCATGGGCGCGACCGACGAAACCTCCGTGCTCTACACCGAGGGCGTGGCCTGGGGCGGCCTGCTTTTTGCCGTGTACTCGGCGGTTGCCTTCGTCGCCGCTTTCGGCCTCGTCGCCGTCAGCCGCCGCTCCAGCCCGAAGGTCATCCACACGGTCTGCCTGCTCTGCGGCGCGGCGGGCCTCCTGTCGGTCGGACTCATCCACAACAAGTACCTTCTCATCGCGTCGATGACGGGCGTGGGCATCGCGTGGGCGAGCATCCTGTCGATGCCCTACGCCATGCTGGCCGGCTCGCTGCCGCCCGAGCGCACGGGCGTTTACATGGGGATTTTCAACTTTTTCATCGTGCTGCCCGAGATCGCCGCCGCCCTCGGTTTCGGCTGGGTGATGAATCACGTTCTCAATAACGACCGCGTCCTGGCGGTGGTGGCAGGGGGCGGCTTCCTGCTGCTGGCGGCGATCCTGATGCAAGCCGTCCCCATCGGCCCCGAACCCATCACCGTCCGCGCCGACGAAGGCGACCTGGAAACCCCGCTCACCGAAACCGCCCAACCCGCCTGATGCCACGAAGGGAGGGAGGAGGGTCCGAGGCCTTCCCTATTGGGCCGCAGTCCCTTCCGACTGCTGGCTCCAACGGTGAATCAACCGTTTCCGGCTCCCGCTGTCATCCCGCCCT
>CAHJWO010000282.1 GCA_903642295.1 PVC group bacterium
ACGCCGATGCGCGCCGGGTTCAACCCGTACCGCGCCGCGTTGGCGCGCACCCAGCGCACCGCCGTCTTGCAATCGAATATCTGCGCCGGAAAACGCGCATCGTCGCTCAGGCGGTAGTCCACGCTGGCCACGGCATAGCCCGCCGTGGTAATCAGCGACACGTAAGGGTCAATCTCGGCCTTGCCTCCGATCTTCCAGCCGCCGCCGTGCAGGAAGAGGATGACGGGTCTCGGGCGCACGTCGCCGCCGGTTTCGGGCAGATAGAGGTCGAGCTTGAGGTCCTGCCCGCCCGCCCTGCCGTACACCAGGTTGCGCGGGTTCCCGCTCACGGGTCCGACCCGATTGGCCCGGGCGTGTGCCCCGCCTCCCGCGAGCAGGACCACCGCCAACCAGAGGGCACTCCAACGAGACGAAAGAAAAGGCAAGGTCATGGCGAGGAAGAAAGCAAAATGTCCATCGGATACGCACGTCCGCACCACGCCGGACGCTGCGCCTTTCAACCAGCCTCCCCGGCGCGCATCACCCCCGGGCTCCGGTCAGCCCGCGTGCTGGGTACCGGGCGGCTGGTGGCGCCGGGGTTGGATTTGCTCCAGGCGCGCCAGCGTGTCGGCATGGTGCCGGTCGATCTTCGCGTGCAACTCGGCGATCTCCAGTTCCGCGCGCAGGTTCACGTCGTATTCGATGTCCGAGCGCACCCGGTCCTTGGCGGCCTGCCGGTTCTGGCTCAACAGCACGAACACGGACAGGAAAATGGCCTCCAGCGACACGCACATCGTCAGGAAGTTGAACGGGTACGGATCGAATCTCCAATGTTCCGGGAGCTGCGTGTTCCACACGATCCAGGCGGTGAACAAGCCGACGTGGAGCAGGAGGAACGCGATGCTGCCGCTGAACTCGGCGATCCAGTCCGCCATCTTTTGCACGACCGTGCGCTTGTCCTCGGTCTCCTCGTTGACGTTGCGCGTGGCGGTGTGGCGCAGGATTTCGGAGGTCTTGCGCAGGCGTTTGCCCAGCGCGGTGAGCAGGTCCATCGCGGCGTGCGGATGCTTTTGCAGGAAGTTTTCCAGGTCGCCGCGGTCCATCAGCAGCGCCTCCATCGGCTCGGTGACGAGCACCGTAGCGCTGCGCGCACCGCCGTCGAGGAACGCCAGTTCCCCGAAAAAGTCGCCCTGTTCAACGATCTCCAGCACGATTTTCTCGCCCGTGTCGTTTGTGAACGAGAGTTCCGCGCGGCCGCCCCGCACGACGTACATCGCGTCGCCCGGCTCGCCGTAATTAAAGACGACGTGCCCGACGGGGAAGGTCACCACGTCGAGGTGCGTGGCCAGGGAGGCGCGTTCCTCGTCGTCAAGGAGATGAAAGAGTGGAACTTCGGCGAGCAGGGTGGCGGCGGCGGGCATAACGAAGGCGACAGTGGATGGATTCCCGGCGTTTCGCAATCGTTTGCCTGCGGGGAAGGCGAGTCACGGATGCTGATTTGACTCAAAGCCGGTGTTCTCCGGACCGGGATCAACTTATCGTTTGGCTCTCGTCCGGTGAATCTTCCGACAAAATGTGCTCGCACGTTTTCGTCACCACCGCCTGCGCGCGCAGGATGCTGCGGTGCCCAACCTTGGGCAGGTCGAGTAAAACGGCCCCCGGCCACGCCGCAGCGATGGCTGCGGAGTGGCGGTACGGCATCTCCCGGTCCTCGGGATCGTGAATCAACAACGCTTGCGTATCCGTCAGGTGCGCCACGTTGACCACGGCGGACGACTCTTCCGGGCTGAACTCAGCCGCCGCCAGTCGGAGCACTTCCTCGGTCAGGGCTTTGGAAAACCCCTGCTTCTCGGTAAAGTCAATGAGCACCGGCTCGACCCAGGCGGAGGCGGCCAGCAACACCGCGCGTCTCGCCCGGACACCCTGACCCAGGGCGAGGCAGGTGCCCCCACCGCCGAGCGAATGCGCGACGATGCCCTGCAAATCACCGATCTCCTGCGCCAACGCCTGGATCGCCCACGCAAAGGCGGGTGCGCTGGAAAACTCTCCGCTGGAGCGCCCATGCGCGGGCGCATCGAACGCCACCGCCCGGCCGCCCGCTTGCACCACGGTTTTGATGCAGGCCGACAGGTTCCCGGCGTTGCCGCCCCACCCATGTACGAACAGCACGGTCGGACCCGTCTCTCCCCACGTGTACACCTGAATCTCCGCGTCTCCTCCCCGCGCAAACCCGTTCGGGCCGAGGCGCACGCGGTGGGTCTCAGCCTAGGCAAGAAGCTTGGTTTCCCAGGAGAACTCTACGGCTCTCGGCGGGGTAAGAAAAGCTTCGAGCGCTTCGCGTGCGTTCATGTCAACGAAAGGGAACAGCTACATGAAATCAGATCTGGAGAAACCGTTGGCCCCTGGAAACCCCGGGGTGCGGACCGTCCGGGTCCGCCGGACGCTCAAAACACGGTCTGACGCCGGGCAACGTCATTTCCTCCGTTTGCCTTTCGGCGGCGCGGTCGGCGATGGGGAGACTGCCGTTGGGGGAGTCGCCGACGCGGCGGGCGTCATCGTCGGCTCGGGCGGGACTGCGGCTGCCGTCGTGATCGGCGAAGGCGACGGCTTGACAGTCGGGAATCGGAACGTCATCGCCACATCGCGCATCGTCGGCGCGTCGCGTTCGTACAAATTTTGCATGGTCCAGCCAACCACCCGGTAAGTCCCCTCCGGCCCGGAATACACAAAGTATCGGTACTCCAGCGGAAGGTTTTCCGTTTGGCACTTCGCGGAAAATTCCAGCCAATCACGTCCGTCGATCTGGATGGGGTGCGTTTCGCCCAATTGCAATTCGCGCGAATTCTTCCGCAAATTGTTCTGGCTGAAGTCCGCCGCCGCCTGCGGCGTGCGCGCCAAACCTTCGACCACCATGACGCCGACGTAGAGACTCCGGTGCGATGCCACCAAGTCGAAAGTCCCGCTCTCCGAGCGATGAAACTTCCAGTCGGCGGGCAGGGTGAGTTTGTAACCGAAGTCGAACCCCTGCACGGTCTGCGTCGGCCCGGCCAATGGCGGCGTGGCTTGGGCAGCGCCTTGGGGCGAGCCCGGGTGACCCGCCGGGAATCGGAAAGTCGCGGCGAGGCGGCGCAATGCGCCTTCGTCCCGGTCATATAAATTCTGCGAGGTCCAACCGATCAGTTGAAAGGTGCCTTCGTCCCCGGAATAAACGTGGAATTGATAGGTGATCGGGATGGTCCCGATGCGGCAGCGGGCCGTGTATTTCAACCAGGTGCGCCCGTCGAGTTGCTCCGGGGCTGGATCTTCAAAGCGCACGTCTGCCGCTTTGCGGTTCAATGCTTTTCGGGCGATGTCCGCGATCACCTCCGGCGTGCCCATTGACACCTCCTCCGCCACTACTCCGAAATAGAGGTCGTTGTGATGGAAAGCGGTGTCGAATTCCGCCGGGTTACTCATCGGCGGCCAGTAAGGCGGCAGGGTAAACGTGTAGGGAACGCTGTGACCCTGCACGGTCTGCGGCGCGCCGGATAGGGACCGCAACGACGCCAGGCCACTGCCCGCCTGCGTTTTACCGAGCGCCGTCTTCACCCCGCTGACCGCACCCGCGAGGATGAACAGCCACGTCACCAGCATGACCAGGCCGCCGAGGCTGCCCGCGATGATCCAACCCGTCGTCCGGCGCATGAAGGCTCGCACGATGGCAAACACCGCGAACACGTACATGCCGACGCAAACGCAAATAGCAATGCCGGCCCCGGCAATCTCGCCAGCCTGCTCGGCGGAGATGTCGGCCAGGAACGCGCACGAATTCATGGATAGTTGGAAAAACCCACCCTTTTGGACGAGAGGACGGGTCGGCAAAAGTCGAAACCGCAAATTTTTTCCGGCGGGTCCGCCCTACACCTTCCCCAGCACGAGGCAGGAGTTGATCCCGCCGAACCCGAACGAGTTGCTCAATAAACGACTCACGCGCATCTCGCGGCCCTCATTGGGCACCATGTCGAGGTCGCACGCCGGGTCGGGTTCCTCGTAATGCAAGGTCGGCGGCACCCACCCGCGCTCCAACGCCAGCGCCGCGACCACCGTTTCGATGGCACCCGTCGCGCCCAGCGGATGTGCATGATACGCTTTTGTACCGCTCACGGGAATCTTGTACGCATGCTCACCCATCACCGTTTTGATGGCCAAAGTTTCCGTTGAATCGTTGACCTGCGTGCTGCTCGCGTGCGCGTTGATGTACTCGATCTCATCGGGCCGCAGCCGCGCGTCGTCCAGCGCCGCGCGCATCGCCGCGATGGCGCACGCGCCGTCCGCCAGCGGCGTGGTCATATGGAACGCATCGTTGTTCAGGCTGTACCCCAGCACTTCCGCATAAATGTGCGCCCCGCGCCGCTTCGCGTGCTCGTATTCTTCAACGATCAGCGACGCCGCGCCCTCGCCCATGACGAAACCGTCCCGCGTCCGGTCGAATGGGCGGCACGCCCGCGCCGCCGGTTCGCCTTCCCACTGGCTCATCGTCTTGATGATGGAAAATGCGCCGAACGTCAGCGGGCTCAACGGCGCTTCCGCCGCGCCCGCCACGACGACATCCGCCCAACCGTCGCGGATGTACCGGAGCGCTTCACCGACCGCCACGGTGCCGCTCGCGCAACTGTTGGAATTCGTCGTGCCGACCCCGCGCAGGCCAAATTCGATGGCGATGTTCGTGTGTGCCGATCCGCCGAACACCTGTAACGCCAGCGTCTGGTTTACCCCGCGCGTGCCCTTCTTCAAAAAGTGCGCGTGCTGGAACTCGGCCCCCGCGATGCCACCTAGCGCCGTCCCGAAGCTGACCCCGACCCGGGCTTGCGGGTCTTCCGGTGAATAATTCAATCCGGCGTCGTCTAGCGCCAGCTTCGCGCTGGCCACGGCAAACTGCGCGTAGCGGTCCAGGCGCTTTAGCCGGTGCGGCGGAAAAAACACCGCCGCATCGTAGTCATTAATCTGCCCCGCGTGGTGCGCGTTGTACTCGCCCGAATCAAACGCCGTCAGCCGCCCGATCCCGCTGCGTTGCGCCCTCAGCCCGTCCCAGAACGCCGCGCGTCCGATCCCGACACAGGTGATTGGCCCCAATCCGGTAATGACAGCACGCTTCATAGAGAATAGGGTCCGCTTTTTATCCTGCATCCTGCATCTTGCATCCCGCATCCTTCTCCAGGTGGGCCTTCATGCAGCGCAACGTCCGTGCGGCAACGGCGTCGATGAAAAACTTGCCGATGATCAGGTCCGCCAGCGGCGCGAGCGCGGGCACGCGGAACTTCAAATCGTGCAGGATTTCCACATGGACACCCTCCGGTGTATCGGTGAATTTCCAGACAACGTGCATCCCTTTGGTGAACGCCTTCAGATGGGTGAACCGCACCTCCAGCCGTTCGCGGTCGATGATCTGCTCGCTGGTCCAGGCGATGGGGATGCCCGAGCGTTTCGCCGCCATCTTGACCACGTTCCGCGTCGGCCCTTGTTCGTAATAGGTGATGTACCGGTAGTGGGGCAGGATGCGCGGCCAGGCGGAGAGGTCGGCGGCGGTCTCGAAGATGCGCTCTTTCGGGACGCGCATGGTGATGGCGGTGGTGGTATGCATTCGGGCAAGCTCGGCGGACGGCAACCATCGCCGACCCGACC
>CAHJWO010000283.1 GCA_903642295.1 PVC group bacterium
GGGCCGCCCGCCTCCGTCGCCTTGGCCGCCACCTCCGTCGGCGTGACGGCGGCCGCATCCGCCCAGGGCCAGCCACCGCAAGCCACGCCGCCGCCCACTCAAATCCAGATCCTCAAAAACGAAGGCCCGAACATCACCGCCTGGGTCACGTCCCCGCTGGAAACCGGCATCCCCGACGCCATCAGCGAGAATCTCCTTTTCATGCGCGAATCCCTCCGCGACGAACAGGCCGCTACCCCCGCCTCGAATGCCGGGGCGTACGGAGCCTACAGCGCGGCCTTGCGCTACGTCAGCGCGCTCATCCGCGACATGGAAAAGCGCAAGCAATACGAGGCCGCCGCCGGGGGCGAAGCCGTGTTGTTTCCCCACTCCAACCTGACGCAGGGCGTGCGCAACCATCTCAACTGGCCGCAATACGCGCTCGAACGCGCCGAGATGAGGGAGCGCCACCAGCAGGCCGCCTACGCCCGGCCGTTCATCGCCAGCAAAGGCCCGGAGCGGTGGGAGGCCGAGGATCAGAAGATGCGGCAGGAGTTGACTGGCCTCTACGTCGAGTTCCGCGAATACCTGCGCGAGTCGGCCAAAAGGTAGGGACGGCGGTCCCTCGCCGTCCGTGGGATTCCCCCCGTTCTCAAGCTCCAACGCTTGGTGTGAAGTTCGGAAGTCGGTGCCGCTGAGGATCTAGATTTTGGCTTGCTTGCATTCGAAGCGAGGAGTTTTTGCATAAGGACCAGATGCTGAGGCACTAGAAATTTTAGTCTCGTTCGCTAATGGGATGCTTCAGTCCATATATAGTGGTAGTGGCGGCTATTGAACCGCATCTCCGTCGGCCGCCAGAATTCTCCTCGTTCCCAAGCTCCAGCTTGCGAACGCACTTTTCCAGGCAAGCCGACCTACCTTGATGCTGTCAGACGAAGCTGGAGCTTCGCAGACAATCGCGTTTCCAAGCCGGAGCTTGGGAACTTGGAAAACCCACCGCATTGACCGGCTGAAACGTTCTCGCTACCGTCTTGCCATGCGCTCCCTCGGCTACACCTTCTGGCAAGACGGCGACTTTTGGCTGGGCTATCTCGACAACTACCCCGACTACATGACGCAGGGCACCAGCCTTGATGACCTCAAGGAGCATCTGCTCGACCTTTACGCCGACCTGTCCTCGGGAGCCATCCCCAACGTGCGGCAACACGCCGAACTCGAAGTCGCGTGAAGCGCCGTGATTTGATCCGCACGGTGGAGCGGCAGGGGGCGGTCTTCATCCGCCACGGCGGCAAGCACGACTGGTATCAGCATCCGGTGACGAAAGTCTGCCAGCCGGTACCGCGCCACAGCGAGATCAAGGAATTCGTCGCCCGCGCCATCATTCGCAAGTTATCCGGTGACGTGCCGGGTGCCTGACGCGCCGCGCCTTTTCTGCTTGCCCGCGCCGCCCCCCGGCGTGCATCGTCGGACACAATGAACCGCTTCAGCGTTCCGACGCTCGCAGGGATGACCAGGGACTTGGCGGCGGTCGCCGGGGGTAGGATGGCCCCGGACCTCGTCATCACCGGCGCGCGCGTCCTTTCCACCTACTCCGAGCGCGTCCTCCCGGCGCGCGAACTCTGGCTGCACCGGGGCCGCGTCGCCGCCGTGCGTCCCGCCGGAAGTTGCAAGTTCCCGGACGCCCCGCGCTACGACGCCCAGGGCGGCATCGTCGCGCCGGGCCTCGTCGATCCCCACCTGCACATCGAAAGCAGCATGATGACCGCCTGCGCCTACGCCGAGGCCGCGCTGCTCAACGGTACAACCACCATCTTTTGCGATAGTCACGAGATCGGCAACGTCCTGGGCGCGGAGGGCATCGAGATGATGCTCGCCGACGCCCGGCAGGCCCCGCTGAGCGTGTTTCTGACCGTGCCGAGCACCGTCCCGGCGACCTCGCCCGCGCTCGAAACCGCCGGGGGCGACCTGACCGCCGCCGTCATCGGGGACCTATTCGACAAGTGGCCCGAGGCGGTCGCGCTGGGCGAGAAGATGGATTTCGTGCAGGTGTGCAGCGGCGACGAGCGCAGCCACGCCATCCTGGCCGCCGCGCTGGGGCGGGGGAAGCCGGTGTGCGGGCACATCTACGGGCGGGAATTCGTCGCGGCCTACGCGGCCAGCGGAGTCACGGACACCCACGAGGCGATTGACCGCGACATCGCAGACGATCTGCTGGAGGCCGGGCTGTGGATTTTCCTGCGCGGAGGTCCGCCGACGACGCCCTGGCACAGTTTGCCGCAGGCCATTCGGGCGCTGACGGAACTCGGCGCGAACCCGAAGCGGTTCTGCGTCTGTACGGACGACCGCGACGCCGACGACCTGTTCGCCTTCGGGCTGGACTGGGTGGTCAGCCAGGCGGTGGCGGCGGGCGTGCGTCCGGAGACGGCGTGGAGTTTCGGCAGCCTGCATCCCGCGACGCGCTACGGCATGGACGGGGAGATCGGCGGGCTGGGCGGCGGCAGGCGGGCGGACCTCGTGCTGCTGGACGACGATTACGAAGTGCAGAACACGTGGTACGGCGGGCAGTTGGTCGTCGAGCGGCGTCAGATTACGCCGTTGCTGGATGCCGCGTTGAGCCAGCCGTATCGCTATCCGGCGTCGGCTTACAAGACGGTGCGGTGCGCGGAGAAGCTGAGCCTGTTGCCGCCGATGCCCACCGGGCCGTGCGTGGCGAACGTGATTGCGCTGGACCCGCCGGGGATCGTCACGCGCCGCGAGCAGATGGAAATTACCCCGCCGAGCGATCCGCTGGAATGGCCCGCGAGCATCGTGCTGGACGGCCTGTGCTTTCTGGCGGTCGTAGAGCGCCACGGAAAGAGCGGCGCGGTGGCCCACGGATTGTTGAAGAACTTCGGCCTGACGAACGGCGCGGTGGCGAGCAGCGTGGGGCACGATTCGCACAACCTCGTCGTCGCCGGGACGAATGAGCGCGACATGCAAGCCGCCGTGGCCGCCATCCGGGGGAAGCAAGGCGGGGTGTGCGTCGTGGTGAGTGGAGAGGTGCTGGCGATGGTCGAGCTGCCGGTCGCAGGGTTGCTATCCGACAAGCGGGCCACCGTCATCGCCGAGGAAACGACCACGCTCAAGAAGGCGTGGGTGCAGGTCGGCTGCCTGCTGCCGTACATGGGATTTAATCTCCTGCCGCTCTCCGTTATCCCCGACTTCCGTCTGACTGACAAAGGACTCATCCTGGTCATGGAAACCCGGATCGTGCCACTGTTTGAAATGGAGGGGGCCCGTCGCCCTACGATCCTGAATCTTAACGAATGAAATTACCGACTTTTCTGCTTTGCGCCGCGTCGCTGCTGTGTTGCTCCGCCGCCACGGTTTCCGCGCAGGATTTCGTCCATTCTCCGGCCTTTGCCACGCCCGCGCCTGCCGTGGCGCCGGCGGCGGTCCAGCCTGTCCCTGAACGGAACGTTCCCACCGTCGCCGTGATGGCTTCCTTCCCCGAGGAACTCGCCGCCATCGAACAGGTCATGGTGCCTGACCCGTCCGCGCTGGTGGCAACCAAGATCAACGGCATCGAATTCAAAACCGCCGAGATCAAGGGGCGGCGCTACGTGTTTTTTCTCACCGGCATGAGCCTCGTCAACGCGGCGATGAACACGCAGCTGGCGCTGGACAAATTCAACGTGTCCGCCGTTTTCTTCTCGGGCATTGCGGGCGGCATCGACCCGTCGCTGCATCCGGGCGACGTGGTGATCCCGGCGCACTGGGCCTACCACGGCGAAACGGTTTACCTGAACGAAACCGCCCCCGGCAAGTTCGCCCTGCCGGGCTGGTACCGGCAGAAGGGCAAGAACTTCGGCATGATCTTCCCGGATCACGTCACCGTGATCCGCGAGGGCATGGATAAATGGGAACAATTGCCCTCCTTCCCGGCGGATGAAAAGCTGCTCGCCGCCGCGCAAAAGGCGATGACGACCCTGCCGCCGCTCAAGCTGGGCGACCGGATCTGCAAAGTGGCTTTCGGCGGCGCGGGCGTCTCCGGCACGGTTTTCTGCGACAACGCCGAATACCGGAAATGGGTGTTCGAGGAGTGGAAGGCCGTTTGTCTGGATATGGAATCCACAGGCATCGCACAGGTCTGTTGGGAGAACAAGAAGCCACTGCTCATCGTGCGCGGCCTGAGCGATCTGGCGGGCGGCCAGACCGGGGAAAATCAGATGGAGCAAAACCTCAAGGCAGCGGCGGATAATTCCGCGGCGGTCTTGACCCAGATTCTGCAAAATCTGGAGCCCGTTGCCGCGCCCTGAGCGGGACGACCGGACATGAACATCGAGGTCATCCTGACGCCCGCCGAGATCGCCGGGCTGCCGACGCGTGACCTAAGCGCTTGCACCTGTGTGGTATTTGACGTGTTGCGCGCAACCTCCACGATGCTCGCCGCCTTTGCCAACGGCGCGCGCCGCATCTTTCCGGCGCTGACCGCCGAGGAAGCAAGGCAAATGCAGCGGGAACACCTGCCTGCTGCCTTGCTGGGCGGCGAGCGCGGCGGCATGAGGATCGGCGGTTTTGACCTCGGAAATTCTCCACGGGAATACACGCGAAAGATCGTTGGGGGACGCGACATCATCACCACGACCACCAACGGCACCGTGGCATTGCGGGCTTGCGCCGGTGCAAAGGAGGTCATCGTGGGAGCGTGGGTGAATCTGGATGCGACGGCCTCGGTGTTGCGGGCCCGCGCCGGCACCACCGGGACTCTGCTTCTGGTCTGCGCCGGGACCGGCGACCGGTTTGCCATTGAGGACGGTCTGGCGGCAGGCGGTCTGGCCGCTCGTCTGATGCCGGAGGATGATCAGACCGTAATGAGCGATTCCGCCCGAGCAATGCTCGCGCTGCACCACAGCGCGCAAGATCATCCTCTGGCCGCCATGCAAAGCGGTGAGAATGGCCGCCGATTGATCCAGATCGGACTCGGCGCGGATGTAGAATGGTGCGCCAGGAGCAACGCGCTGGATGGGGTCGCCCGGATGCGCGATGGGGTTTTGGAGGGCATTTGCGCGTCGGCTGCGAAGAGAGAGTGAGCGGCTGGATTCCTCTCACGGCAGCCCCCGGCGGCGGGACTGTCACCGCGTCACGGCAGATCGCGCCCGGAGCACGCCGAGGCAAGCTCCGAAGCCGCGAACTTGTTTTCGCACCCGCACGACTTTGCGCTAAATTGACCGCCGGATGTTGGATCAGCGCAACAAAGTGATTCTGGCCGTGGCAGGCTCCGTGGGGTTGCACATGCTGGTGCTGTTGCTCTGGGCGTTGACGGTGCAGTGGTTGCCACAGGCGCAAGGCATTCCGCCGCGTACTCCCGATCCGATCAAGTTGACGATTGAAGCGCCCACGCCGGAGCCAACCCTTGCTCCGGTCGTTGCGAACACCCCTCCGCCCGTGCATTTCAAGGACACCGCGGAAATGCCGGAAGTGGATACCCCGCCGCTCGATGCCAGGTTTCAGTCGGCGAAGAATACGGTGGATGCGAGCGAACTGCCTGCCACGGGAGACGAGCCGATGCCAACCCAGGAAGGCCGCAAAGTTCCCTCCTTTGTGTTGAACTCCCATGAATACCTGGCCGGGAACGAGCCCGGCCAGGCTGCACCCG
>CAHJWO010000284.1 GCA_903642295.1 PVC group bacterium
GGCACGGACGCTCCGGCGCTGGACGCCTGGAGCACGGCGGCGGCGCTGGCGGCAGTCACCGAACGGCTGGAGCTGATGGTGGCGGTGCGCCCGACCTTCCACTCCCCTGCCCTCCTGGCCAAGCAAGCGGCGAACATCGACCACATCTGCGGGACGCCCGGTCGATTGTCGCTCAACGTGGTTTCTTCGTGGTGGGCGGACGAGGCGCGGCAGTACGGCGTCCATTTCGAGCAACACGAAGACCGGTATGCACGCACCGCCGAGTGGCTGGATGTCGTGGACGGCCTGTGGAAGCAGGATCGCTTTTCCTACGCGGGCAATTACTACCGGGTCGAGAATGCCGTTCTGCAACCCAAACCTTTGAGCCAGCCGCGCCCCGTCCTCTACGCGGGCGGCGAGAGTGAAGCGGCCAAAAACCTGATCGCACAACGCTGCGACGCCTACGTCATGCACGGCGACCCCCCCGAACGCATTCGCGCCAAGATCGACGACATGAAGGCCCGCCGCGAACGGCTGGAGTTGCCGCCGATGCTGTTCGGCGTGGCCGCTTACTCCATTGTTCGGGACACCGAGCGGGAGGCGCAAGCGGAGTTGGCCCGCATCACAGACGTGCAGTCCAGCGCCGCCGGTTTCGCCAATTACCAACAGTGGCTCAGTGGGACGAAGCTCGAACAGCGAATGACCATCGAGGAATACTCGGTCTCCAACCGGGGACTGCGCCCCGGTTTGATCGGCACCCCCAATCAGGTGGCGGCGCGGGTGGCGGAATTCGAGGCGGCGGGCGTGAACTTGTTGCTGTTGCAGAGCAGTCCACAGGCGGAGGAGATGGAACGTTTTGCCGCGCAGGTGATCCAGCCGAGCCAGAAAAATTAATCTGATCGGTGGGAAAACCCGGCCATCAGAGCCCTGCATCGGCGATTCTGTTTGGCACAAACCTCAACCCAACAAACCCGACCTACAAAATTATGGCTCTCTTCGGATTAGGAGAAAAGTTCGACACCCTGCAAGATCTTTACGTGCATCTGCTCAAGGACCTTTACAGCGCGGAAAATCAACTCGTCAAAGCGTTGCCCAAACTGGCGGCTGCCGCCAACTCGCCCGACCTCAAGCAGGCGTTCGAGACCCACCTCCGCGAAACGGAGAACCAGGTGACCCGGCTCGACACGATTGCCGACAAACTCGGGGTTTCGCTCAGCGGCTACACTTGCACCGGGATGAAAGGCAGCATTTCCGAGGGCAGCGAATGGATCGGTGAAGACGCCACTTCGGCGGTCAAAGATGCTGGCCTGATCATGGAGGCGCAACACGCCGAGCACTATGAAATGGCGGGATACGGGTCCGCCGTGGCATACGCGGAACTGTTGGGCGACACCGAAGCCGCCACGCTTTTGAAGCAGAGCCTGGACGAAGAAAAAGGCGCCAACGAGAAGTTGAACAACCTGTCGTACTCGATCAACAAAGCTGCGCTCGGCTCCGGCGCTACCGCCGCGTAAAGATTGTTCCATTGACTGTTCCACCGCCTTGAAGCGAGCTACCTCGTTTCAAGGCGGCTTTATTTTCAGGCTATGGCTTGGTTCACCGTAGAGCGTCTGCGGTAAACGGCGGACAGCAGCATCATTGAGATGCAACCGGTTCCTGCGGTGCCTGGAAAAACTTCACCAAACGGCTGGCGGCGTCGGGCGAGTGAAAGATGTCCGTGAACCGCATGGTCTCCTCCGCAGCGGCGGCGGTGCGTGCTCGCATCTGCGTTTCATAGGCCGCAATCGCGGAGCGTCCATCGGGAAAAGAGTCGCTCAGGAGGCATTCGGCAAGTTCCAGGGCGTCCTGCATCGCCATGTTGACTCCTTCACCGGCGTAAGGGGGCATGACGTGTGCGGCGTCCCCCAGGAGCGTCAGGTTCGGCAGGGCGTCCCAGGTCTGGTCAAAGGGAATGCAATACTGCGGGCGCAGCGCAAACGCCGCCGTTTGCGCGAAGAGTCCCCCCCACAGCGGATGCCAGCCGGAAAACTCCTGCCCGAGCCAGTGCCGAACCTGCCCGGGGTGGTCGAAGTCGATGCCGCTCGTCTGCCCCCACTGCTCGTCCAGCTTGTGTCCCGTGTAATACGCGATGCTGCCGTCTCCCTTGGCGACGATGAAGATGGTTTTTTCGTCGCCCAGCGCACAAATTTTGCCGCCGTCCAACATCCGGTGCAGTCGCGGCAGGACCGTGGGGGCCTCGTAAACCGTGCCTTCCACCACCGTCACGCCGGAGTAAACAGGCCGTAAGGGAGTGACGTAGGAACGCAGCCGGGAATTGGCTCCATCGGCGGCCACGACCACATCCGCCGTTTCGCGGGTGCCGTCCTGGAAGACGAGGCTGAGGCCAGGATCGTTCGGCACGAGGGATGCGAACCGGCGGTTCCACACGACCGTGTCGGGGAAAAGGGAATCGAGCAGCAAGTGGCGGAGCGGGCCGCGATCAATTTCCGGCCGCTGTTGCGCCAGGTCCGGCCCGCCGTCGTCGGCCAGGAGGATATTGGCGCCCTTGTCGGTCAGCATCAACTTCTCCGCACCCGGACGATAAGCGGCTTGAAAAGCGTTCATCAATCCCGCCCGCCGGATCGCTCTTAAACCAGATTCTTCGTTGATGTTAAGCGTCGCGCCTTGCACCCTGGCCGTGGGACTGAGGTCGCGCTCGTAAACCCGGACGGTGATCCCGGCCATCTGCAAAAGTCTCGCCAAAATCAAGCCGCCCGGACCCGCGCCAACGATGGCAACCTTCTTGTTTGCGATTGGATTCATGTTCCAATATCGGCGGTGGCATGGCCGCATCAAAGTCGGTCTTTATCGCCCGGAAAGTAGTGGACGAAATACCCTCGCAAAACAAGGCAGGGATTCTTCCGCGATCACGTGGATTGATCCGAGCACCCACGGGTCCGATCCTGCCCCGCCGCCCACGAGTTGGCTCCATTCGCCGCCGGGCCTCGCGTCCCGCTTCGGCAACATCGACCTGCCATCGGGACCAACCTCAATTCGCCTGTAACACTTCCTCGACGCTGGTGACGCCAAGGAGCAGCTTTTGCGCGGCATCTTCGCGGTAGCCACGGTAGCCCTTCGTCCGCGCCAGTTTGATGAACGCATCTTCGGTCGCGTTGTTGTTCAACGCCCCGCGAAGTTCCTCGTCAAAAATGAGCATCTCAAATACCGCCGTGCGACCAATGTAACCCGTGCTTTCGCACTTCCGGCATCCGGCGGGACGATAGATGGTTTCGCCCTCGGGGAGTTCAAAGCCGAGTTCTTCCAGTTCGTTCCCCTTGCACGGATAAGGCTGGCGGCAGGCGCGGCAGAGCACCCGGACCAACCGCTGCCCGATCACCACAAACAGGGCAGACGAGAGCAACGGACGATCCAGCCCCATCTCGATCAGGCGCGCGATGGACCCGACCGCATCGCGCGTGTGCAGGGAACTGAAGACGAGATGGCCGGTCAGCGCGGAACGCAACGCAATCTGCGCCGCCTCCAAATCGCGCATTTCGCCCACGAAAATCACGTCGGGGTCCTGTCGCAGGATGGAACGCAGGCCGCTCTCGAAAGTGACACCGACCTTGTTATTGACGGGAATTTGCGTGGCCCCCGCCAGTTCGTATTCCACCGGGTCTTCGATGGTCACGAGGTTGAGTTGGACGGCGTCGAGTTGGGAAAGTGCCGCGTACAAAGTGGACGTTTTCCCGGAGCCGGTGGGTCCGGTGGCGAGAATCATGCCCGCACGGGAGTGGATGGCACGGGTAAATTCCTTCATCATGTTCTCGGGCAGCCCGATGTCTTTCAAGCCACGCAACCCGGCGTTGCGATCCAGGATGCGGATCACGAGCTTTTCGCCGTGCACGGATGGCGTGGTCGCCAGCCGAAAATCCACCGTGCGCGGCCCGCTGCGTCCGGCGAAGCGGCCATCCTGGGCCCGCCGCCGTTCCGTAATGTCAATCTGCGCTAGGCTTTTGAGGGCGGAGATGAGCCGGATGCCGGAGTCGGGATTCAGTTTGACGCGCGGATAAAGCGTCCCGTCGATGCGGAAACGCACCCGGCATTCGGTCGGCAAAGGCTCGATATGCACGTCGCTGGCGCGCTGGTGAAGGGCGGTTTGAAGGATTTCCTTCGCGTTTTCGATGCCGCTGATTTCTTCGTTCAAATGGATCGTGACCGGGTGGTGGTCCGCGTCGAGCAACTCAAAATTGTGTCGCTGCTTTTCGGTCTGCCAACGTTCCCATTTCCTCCTGACCTGACGCCAGGCCTGATACAGAAGGTAGCCCGCGACCGGCAGCGAGACAGTCACCCACCACCAGGCGCGGGAACTGGTTTCGGATCGTTTCAAATCACGCCGGACCAGGTAGACGGTGCCTGCCCACGCCGCGCCGAAGCCCAGGATGGAGAGCAAGATCCATTTCCAGTTCCAACCGACATTTGCAGCAACCGCTTGCCGGTCCAGTGGCGGCGGCGACACCAGCCCGGGGCGGGTCGAGGAACCGCCATTGCGCGCAGGGGTCACCGTGCCGACGGGTGAGGCGCCGGAGTGGACTGCGGCCGGGCGCGGCATGGGAATGATGCTTCCATCCGGCGGATCCGGCACCCGCTTTCCGTCGATGCTGGCGACCATCGAAAGCAGCAGCGTCATCCGGCCGTGGGGCAACTGCACCTCGATGCTGGCCGGACCCCGCCCGACGATGGCTGCCCCCGAGTACGTCTCCCCGTTCTTCAGTTTGATCTCGGAGGCGGCGGCGGGCCCGCAGGCGAGTGCCGCAAAAAACCACACGACTGCGAAGAGGCGCCTGGAGGGAGAATACACGGCGGACATTTCACTATGAATGGTGCGCAAACGGCAAGCCTTTCGCTCGCTTGTGGATGGAATTCCGTCCGTGATGCGCGTCCGCGAACCTAGCACACCCGTTTCCATTGGATTGACGTAAAATGGTGAACAATGCGTGGATTAAAGCCGATTTTATTTTTTGCAATCGCGGGTTTGTTGTCCGCCGTGTGTTCCTTGCTCGTCCGGGCACAGCAGGGAACGGGCAACGCCGCTTCGGCGGTGTACGGAGAAACCAGCGCCAGCCCCGACGGAATCGGCAAACTTTACATGGGACGGGAAATCGCCCAGGTGATGGGTCACCGGGGCGCGGCCTGGCTCGACCGCCCGGAGCGGGCCGAAGAGGAACGGACGGGTCTGCTGATCGCCGAACTGCGTCGCCGACTCAAACCCGACGCGGTGGTGGCGGATATTGGTGCCGGCAGCGGTTATATCTCCTTCCAGATTGCGCCGCTTGTGCCGCACGGGCAGGTGTTCGCGGAAGACATCGACGCTGAGATGCTCAAAATCATTGCGCGCAAGAAAGCGACTGCGGGCAGCGGCGCTGAAAACGTCCGGACCGCGCTCGGCACAACGACCGATCCGGGGCTGCCGGATCAGGGGGTGGATTGCGTCGTGCTCGTGGACAGTTACCACGAGTGGGACCACCCGCGTGAGATGATGGCTGCCATCCTGCGCGAGTTGAAGCCCGGCGGCCAGGTCATCCAGTTGGAATACCGCGCCGAGGACCCCAG
>CAHJWO010000285.1 GCA_903642295.1 PVC group bacterium
TGCTGCGGATGGTGCTGGAGGCGGCGGGCGAGACGCGGCTCATCGGCGAGGACCTTGGCACGGTGCCCGAGTACGTCCGGCCCAGCCTGACGCGGCTGGGCATCGCCGGGTTCAAAATTCCCATCTGGGAGCAGGATCAACAGACCGGCGGCCTGTTGCCCGGCGGGGAGTATGGCCGCCTCTCCGTTGCCACCTACGGCACCCACGATCACGAACCGTTGCGTGCGCTATGGCAACGCTGGCAGGCGGACCCGGGGGCGGGCCATCATGAGTTGCGGCGCCTGGCGCAGTTCGCCAGGCTGCCCGCGCTGGAAATCGGCCCTTTCGACGAGCAGGTGCTCGGTGGATTGCTGGACGCGCTGTTCCGATCCAACAGTTGGGTGGCGGTTTGCATGATCACTGACCTGCTGGCCCGCGAGGAGCGGTTCAACGTGCCCGGCACGGCGGCGGATTCCAACTGGAGCCAGCGGTTGCCTGTCACGGTGGAAACCCTCTTACACGACCCCGCACACCGTCGGCGTTCGGCCACGGTTCGCTCCATGCTGGAACGGAGCGGGCGGCGCATGCCCGCGATCTGACGCCGATTCAGGAACACGATCTGCTTAAAACAGCCGTCCTGGCCGGTGGTTCCTGCCCGCTCTCGTGATACGTTGCGGAGTTCGGGGCACCCGGCACGACGCTCATCCATTTGAACCCGCCGCCAGACTCCCCCGTGACCAGCCGCATCGTCCAACTCGCCCGCCAACTCGGTGATGTCATCGTCGGCAAGGAGGAAACCATCCGGCTGGCGGTCATCTGCCTGATCGCCCGGGGACACCTCCTGATCGAGGACATCCCGGGCGTCGGCAAGACCACGCTTTCGCAGGCGATGGCGCGCTCGCTGGGTTTGCAGTTCCGGCGCATCCAGTTTACCAGCGACCTGCTCCCGGCGGACATCATCGGCAATTCCATTTTCGACCGGGAGCACGGGCGTTTCGTCTTTCATCCCGGCCCGATCTTTGCGCCGGTCGTCCTGATTGACGAGGTCAATCGCGCCACGCCCAAGACACAGAGCGCGCTGCTCGAGGCGATGGAGGAATATCAGGTGACTGCCGACGGCGTCAGCCGTCCCCTGCCGCAGCCGTTTTTCGTCATCGCCACGCAAAATCCCCGGCAGCAGATCGGCACTTTTCCGCTGCCCGAAAGCCAGTTGGACCGGTTTCTGATGCGCCTAGAACTCGGGTTTCCCAACCGCGCGAGCGAGCGCGAGATGCTCACGGGCCAGAACCGGCGCGAACTACTGGCGGTGCTGCCGGAGGTGATGACCGGCGACGAACTGCGCGAGGTCCAGGCCAGCGCGCTGGAAATTCACGTCGCCCCCGCCCTGCTGGATTATCTCCAAGATCTGTTGGAGGCGAGCCGGCGGCAGCACGCGACCGGGTTGTCGCCCCGGGCCGGTCTGGCCTTGCTGCACGCCGCGCAGGCGGCGGCCCTGATGCAGGGGCGCGACATGGTGCTGCCCGAGGACGTGCAGGCCGTCGCGCTGCCTGTCATGGCCCACCGTTTGGAAGCGGGTGCCGCGCCCGGGCAACTCGCCGGGCGGGAACTCGTGCGCCACCTGCTGCAAACGATTTCCATCAGTTGAGCCTCCGCCGCCGTGAGCGTCCGCCGCATCTACATTCTGCCCACCCGAAGTTGGGTGGTCCTGGCGGCGGTGCTGGCCGCCATGTGGTACGCGGCGCTCAGCCAGAGCAATAGCGTCGCCTACCTGCTCATGTTCTTCCTGGCCAGTCTGGTGATGGTCAGCGCCGTCCACGCGCACTTTGCGCTGGTCGGATTGGCGATGCGCGTCGGGCGGATTGAACCGGTGTTCGCGGGTGGGGTGGCGAGCGTCCCCATCGAAGTCCTCAATCCCACGCGGCGGGCGCGGCAGGCGTTGTCCGTCGCGCCGAACGGTCACGTCTTCCGGGAACGTGCGCACGTCGCCGTGGGCCGGCTGGAGCCCGGCGGCTCGGGCAGCGTGACCCTGGCGATGCCGTCTTTGCGCCGCGGGCGGGCCGTCATCCAGCGAATTGCGATCACCACGGTGTATCCGCTGGGGTTCTTTCGTTCCTGGCGCTACGAACCCGCCGACGCGGAGTACCTCGTTTACCCCGCTCCCCGTGGAACGCTGCCGCTGCCGGAGGGCGCGGCTCTCTCGTCCGACGCGGTGGTGGGCGTCGGGGCGGGAGGAGACGATTACTCCGGGGTGCGCCTCTACCAGTCGGGCGAGAGCCAACGGCACGTCGATTGGCGGGCCGTCGCGCGCGGGCAGTCGCTGCTCGTCAAGCAGTTCACCGGCACCGGCAGCCGGCGGGTGTTTCTCCGTCATGCGGACGTGGCCGGACTACACGATCTCGAAGCGCAGCTCTCGCAGCTCTGCCAATGGATCGTCGAGGCGGACGCGCAGGGGCTCGCTTACGGACTGCTATTACCACATTTCGAGGCGGAACCGGCGCGCGGTTACGAACACCGTCACCGGTGCCTCGGCGCGCTGGCACTCTTCGATGAACCAAACGACGCGGCGAACCCCGCTCAACCGGGCAATGCGACCCGTCGAAAGTGATGTCCAGCCAACCCGCCCTTTTTCGCTCATGAAGCTCCGCTTGCCTTTCGGGCGCGGGAAACGCCGGGGACTTGTCCCGACGGCAGGGTCGTCCGTCACGCCGTTCAGCCGGGGTCTGCCCTGGCTCCTGGGAAGCTTGCTTCTGGTCGTGCTCCCGTTGTACGACCAGATCCCGATCTGGACGGTGGCGGTGTTCGGTGGCTGCATCGGGTGGCGTTATTGGCTGGAGCGCGCCGGGAGGCCGTTGCCCTCCATGCCGCTCCGTTTGCTGCTGTCCACGCCGGTGGCGTACCTGGTGCTCCGCACGTACGGCACGCACCCGAGCGCCACCGGTCTGCTCGCCTTCCTGGTCGCCCTGCTTTCGCTCAAGATCCTGGAACTGCGGACGGCCCGCGATTTCACGATTGTCGCGTTGCTCGGCTATTTCATGGTGCTCAGCGCGCTGTTCTACAACCAATCGCTCTACCTGTGCCTCTACCTCGCCGCGGCCGTGCTGATGAACTCCGCCGCTTTGCTCTGCGGGCACGGGGGATTGCGGGGAACCTGGCCGACGCTGCGCCTGGCGTTGGGCATGGCCGTGCAGGCGCTGCCCTTGGTGCTCCTGCTTTTCGTGGTGTTCCCACGGGTGCAGTTCAGTTTCCTGCACCGGTTTGGCACCGGCCAGAAAGGGCAAATGGGCATGAGCGATCAGCTGCAACCCGGCAGCGTCAGTGCGTTGGTCCAATCCAACGACCTGGCGTTCCGGGCGCGCATCGTTTCGTCCAGGCCCCTCACGCCGGGGCAGCTCTATTGGCGCGGGCTCGTGCTGGAGCGATGCGAACACCCGATGGCGTGGCGCGCCATCCCGCAGCCGGGCACGACCGACCTGCCGCAGAACCACGGCGACGTGGAACAGCAGATCACCGTGATCCCCACCGGGGGGCGCTGGCTGTTCGCGCTGGATCGTCCGGTGGGTGTCAAGGCCCCGGCCATCGCGCACGCGGAGTTTGCCGCGACCCAGACGCTGCGCAGCCGGGACACAATCTATAACAAGACGATCTACACCGCCTACTCCTCGCTCTTTTCCGCGAACGAGGTCCCGCCGCGTCTCGAAGCACGCAACCTGTACCTGCAGGTGCCGGGAGATGTGGGCGAGCGTGCGAGGGCACTCGTGAAGACCTGGCGGCAATCGCACACGGACGACGAAGTGCTCCGGGCGGCAGCGCTTTTCTTTCGGTCGAACGATTTTACCTACACGCTCAACCCCGGGTTGCTGCCGCGCGACAACGCATTGGATTACTTCCTGTTCACCTCCCGCCGGGGATTCTGTGAACACTACGCGGCGGCGTACAGCACGCTGATGCGGATGGCGGGCATCCCGGCGCGCGTGGTGGTCGGCTACCAGGGCGGCGAATTCAACCAGTGGGGCGGTCATTACACGATCCGGCAGGCCGATGCGCACGCCTGGTCAGAAGTCTGGCTGGCCGGGCGCGGCTGGGTGCGCGAAGATCCCACGGGCTTCGTCGCCCCGGAGCGCGTTTCCTACGGCGCGGAGAGCTACGCGGCGCTCGACGGCACGCTGCATCTGGACCGTCTCAACGACCTGAATACGCCCGGTTCGCTACGCTGGCTGCTCCGGAATGGCGCGCAGCTCTGGGACAGCGCCGATCAGCAGTGGAATCTGCTCGTCCTCGGTTACGATCAGGACGCCCAGTTGACGCTCCTGGAAAAGCTGCGGCTGGACAAGCTGGATTGGGTCGGCGGCACGATGCTGACCCTCGCCGTGGCGTTCACGATCCTGGGCCTCGGTGCGGCCATCATTTACTTTCTCGACCGCCGGCCCGTGCGGCGACGCGATGTGACCACCCGCCTGTACGAGCGTTTCTGCCGGAAACTCGCGGCAGGCGCGGGCTTGCAGCGGGCACCGACCGAAGGACCCCTGGATTTCGCGCGGCGGGCGGCGGACGCTTTGCCCGGGCAAGCGAACGGCATCCGGCAAATCACGGACCTTTACGTGGCTTCCCGCTACGCCCGGGACGGCAGCCAGGGAGTGGCCGGCACCTTGCGTGACGCGGTGAAGAATTTCCGCGTGCCCCGCGCACGAGCGTGACGCCGCAGGAAATCTTTGGACGAAGCGGAGAATGGCTTTAACCTCCCGCAAAGTCATGAATACCCCTCTCCATGTCGCCGTGACCGGCGCTGCCGGCCAAATCGGTTACTCGCTCCTTTTCCGCATTGCCTCCGGTTCCATGTTTGGCCCGGAACAACCGGTGGTCCTGCACCTGATCGAGATCGCCCCGGCCCTCCCGGCGCTGGCAGGCGTGGCGATGGAACTGGAAGATTGCGCCTTCCCCCTGCTGCACGACATCGTGCCCACTGCCGATCTGGAAGAAGGTTTTCGCGGCGTGAACTGGGCCTTACTCGTGGGCAGCGTGCCGCGCAAGGCCGGGATGGAACGCAAAGACCTCCTCGGCATCAACGGCAAGATTTTTACGGGCCAGGGTCAGGCCATCGCCAAACATGCGGCGTCCGACGTGCGGGTGCTGGTGGTCGGCAATCCTTGCAACACCAACTGTCTCATCGCCTTGAACAACGCGCGTGAAGTGCCCTCGGATCGGTGGTTTGCCATGACCCGCCTGGACGAAAACCGCGCCAAGGCCCAACTCGCCGCCAAGGCGGGCACCCTGGTGCGCGACGTGACCAACCTCGCCATCTGGGGCAACCATTCCGCCACGCAATACCCCGACTTCTTCAACGCCCGGATCGGTGGAAAACCGGCCACCGAGGTAATCACCGACCACGAGTGGCTCCAAGGGCCGTTTATCTCCACGGTGCAGCAACGTGGGGCGGCAATCATCAAGGCACGCGGGCAGTCGTCGGCGGCTTCGGCGGCCAACGCGGTGGTCGATACAGTACGTTCGCTCGTGACGCCGACGCCAGCGGGGGATTGGACCAGCGTCGCGGTCTGCTCGCCGGGCGACGCCTACGGCATCGAAGCGG
>CAHJWO010000286.1 GCA_903642295.1 PVC group bacterium
GCCGATAACCTTGTTTGCGCATATCAATCGGAGAGCTTCGTCCAAAAGCGCCGTGTGGAAGGCAGGGATTTCCTTTATTTTGTCCACCGGTGCAATCAAACGTGCAACTCGCGGGATCAACAGCAGCGAGAAAGAGCGCCCGTTCCAAAGCTTCAACTTGAGGGTTTCTCGCGGGAAACAACCGCCCTCAGGCGGACAGTCACCAACGGCTGAGACAGCCGTCAGGAGTGAATCGCCTGCGGCAGAGCTTGCCTACACCTTCCCAGATTGCGTCATCCTGGAGGTGATTTAGCGACCCAAATGGTGCCGGTTTCCGCACTCTGCCTCCCCCTGCTCCGCGTTCATCGTTCATCTTTCATCCTGCATCCTGCATCCTGCATCCTGCATCCTGCATCCTGCATCCTTCCCATCCTCCCCTGCACCCCCATAGAATTCCCGATACATCCGCTCCACGGCTTCCTCGGGTTCCTCGAACATCAGCACCTCCTTTCGCTGGATGGCGTACAGCGCGAACGCGAACGGACTCACCGTCGGTGTTTCCACCAGATTCCACTCCAGCCCCCCGCCCGCTGCCCGTTCCATGAAAACGCACGCCCCTTCGACATCCAAAAACCGGGTCAGCGCCTGCCGATAGGTCTCCACCAGCATCGGATGATCCGGTTCGTGCTGCTCCAACACCCGGAACAAAATCTCCGCGCTGAACCGCAACTGTTTCAGCTTCCGTTCCTTGCCGGGCAGCTGGCGTGGGACCATCAACCCGGTTTGTGCCACCGAACGGAACTGCCACCGCACCAGTTCGCTCTCTTTCAACGCTTCCCGCAGGTCCGCTTCCGCTCCCTCTCTCGCAAAACAACGTCGCCACTGCGCCAGCGTCAACTCCTGGAACCGCGACAGCGTCAGCATAAACGAGTAGTCATCGACCATCACGACCGCGTTGCCTCCGGCCAGCCGCGCCACCCGGCGCGCCACGATCCGCGACAGCGCGTCGTTCGCCCCGCGCCCGATGAGGCTGTGGAAAAAATAATGACTCAGACGCTCGTCGCCGCGATCCCGATGATGCTCGATCAAAAACATTCCATCTCGCGGCACGACCGAAAACCGGCGCTGCAACCGGAAGTGCGCCGCGACGGCTTGCGCGTTCGCCAGGGAAAATTCCCACCGTTCGACCAGCCAGTCCACCGGGGACTCCTCCCCCGCCGGTCCCACTTCGTCCGTCGCCGCGACGACTCCGTTCTCAACCTCCGTGTACGCCTTCCTGTGCCTTGCGATCAGTCCACCCCCCTTCATCGCCCTCCCCTCGCCAGCCGCTCTGCCTTGAACCTTGAATCCTGAACCTTCCTTGGTTTCCTGGTTCCTTGGATTCTTGGATTCTTGCTTTCTCAAATCCTGGTTCCTTCCGCCCTCCGCCCGTTCCATCCTCTGGTCCAGGCCCGTCCGCAACCGCCCGATTTCCTCCGCCAGCCCACTGGTGAGCGCCATCCGGTTGGCCGACCATTTCGGCACGTTGGGACGCTCTCCATCCGCCGCTTCCACCTTGGCCACCTGATACCCCGCCTCCACCAGCTTGACGACCCGGCCACCCAGCACGAATACATCCCCCTTTTTCAGTCCCTTGATGAACCCCTCGTCCACCACCCCGAGCCGCCGTCGCCGCAACATCACGTCCACCATGCCCTCGCTCGCAATTGTCCCGACGTTCACGAGGTAATCCCTGCCCACCCTGGGTGTGGCCGCGTACATCCGCCCCTCTGCCATGCCCACTTTCCCGAAGGTATCGGCGTAGGCTTTTTCCAACGACCTCCCCCCTCCCCCGAGATACTCCAGCACCCGGTCGAAATCCTCGCGCTGCAAATTCCGGTAAGGCCACGCTCCCCGCACGGTGGCCCATGCTTCCTCCGCCGGCATCCCCGGCAACTCCAGCGTCATCCCCACAATGTGCTGCGCGAGCACGTCGGCGGCGTTCTCCGGGACGCGCACCGGGTCCAATTTTCGCTCGCGCGCCATCCGCGCCGTCACGGCGCACTCCAGCAGATCGCTGACGTTGGTAGCCACCAGGATGCCGTGGCTGGTGGCATCGACGGCGTGGCCCGACCGACCGATTCGTTGCAAGGTGCGTGAAATCCCCTTCGGCGAGGAGATCATCACGACCAGGTCAATCGCGCCGATGTCCACGCCCATTTCGAGCGAGGTCGAGCACACCACGGCCCGCAATTCGCCGTTTTTCAGGCGGTCCTCCACGTCCAACCGCAGGTTGCGGTCCAGCGAACCGTGGTGAACCTCCACCTGGGCCGCCAGTTTCGGCAGAGCCGCTTTGAGTTGTAAGCCAAACTTTTCCGCCCCGGCACGCGTATTGGTAAAAACCAGCACCGACCGCCGGGTGCGCACCAATGCGGCCAATTCGTGGACCACCCTGGCGGCGCTGAGACCGGCCGGGGGATACGGTTCCTTCCGCACCGGCGAAAACACTTCGATCACCGTCCGGCGCTGCATCTTCGCTTCCGCGATCAGGCACGGTCTCCCGACGCCTACCAAAAATCCCGCCATCGTCTCCAGCGGTGAAATCGTGGCCGAAAGTCCGATCCGGCACAGCGGCTCATCTGCCGATGCCGCGCCTGCGCTGCCCTGCTCGCTGCTCACAAGGCTGCCCACTCGACTTTCGTCGGCCGCCCGATCCTGCACCCCGCCGATTACGATCCGGTCCTCCGGCCCGCCTCCGACCTTCCGCAACACAACCGGCATCCGCTCCGACTCGCCGACAGGCTCCCGCCCTTTCAACCGCTCCAACCTTTCCAGCGAAATGCTCAGATGCGTCCCCCGCTTGTTCTCGGCCAGGGCGTGCAATTCGTCCACCACGATGAAGCGCACCGTCCGCAATGCTGCGTGGTACGCTGGCTGACACAACAAAATCGCCAGGCTTTCCGGCGTCGTGAGCAGGAGATGCGGCGGTTTCCGGCGAATGGATGCCCGCTCCTTGGCCGAGGTATCCCCGGTCCTCAACCCGACGCGAATCTTCCCTTCCAGCCCCATCTCCAGCAAAGGCCGGTTCAGGTTTTTCTGGATGTCATAAGTCAATGCCCGCAACGGCGAGACATAAATCCCGTAAATACACCCGGCCGCTCGCTCATTTCTCACCAGCCAGTCGATGATCCCCAGAAATCCCGCCAGGGTTTTTCCACTTCCCGTCGGCGAGGAGAGCAATACCGACTTCCCTTCCAGGATCGCCGGAATGCAAAGCCGCTGTGCCGGGGTAAAATCCGGGTAGGTCCGCGCAAACCAATCCGCGACGCGCGGATGCAACCGCCCGGCCAGTTCCGCGTCCGCTTTCGCAGGTGTAAAAAGCGAGGTCGTGCTCAGAGCGAAACAGCCTCGCGCAACCGCCAGCCGACCGCAACGCCATTGATCAGAGATCCCGGCTTTCCGACTTCGAACTTCCGACTTCCGATTTTCCTTAGACCGCCCGTTCGCCCGTTTCCTCGGTCCGGATGCGGATGGCATCCTCGATGTTGTAGATGAACACTTTGCCGTCGCCGATTTTGCCTGTCTTCGCGGCTTTGACGATGGCAGCGGTGGCGTCTTCCAGAAGCCCGTCGGCCAACACGACCTCGATTTTGATCTTAGGCAGAAAATCCACGGTGTACTCGCTGCCCCGGTAGATTTCAGTGTGCCCCTTCTGCCGCCCGAAGCCCTTGACCTCACTCACCGTCATCCCCTCGATGCCGAGTTCGGCTAGGGCGTCTTTCACTTCTTCGAGTTTGAAGGGCTTGATGATAGCTTCGATCTTTTTCATAAGCGGGGCGGGGGCGAGCGGCTGGGTTCTTCTGACAGCAATCTACAGGATAAACAACACTTTTTCATGCGACCCGGAAGGCTGCGCGCGTTCCTATAGCAAAGCGTATGCCGGGGCCATTTTGGCCGGAAAACAATGCCTTTCTGGCGCTTAACTCGTTCGTCGAACCGATGGCTTGTCTGGAAAAAGCCAAATGGGCAAAAAACGAACACTCTTTACCCGGCGTCAGGCCCTCGGGTGCGCCTGATCGTAGGCCGTTTTCATCCGCTCCGTCGTCACCTTGGTATAGATTTGCGTGGTCGAAAGATTGGCATGCCCCAACAGCGACTGCACGCTGCGCAGGTCCGCCCCGGCGTCGAGCAGATGGGTGGCGAAGGAGTGCCGGAGTTTGTGCGGACTGAGCATGGGCGGGATACTCGTATGCGGCAGATAGCGCTTGAACAGGAGCCAGATCGACCTCCCCGAGAGGCGTTTGCGCAGCTTGGAGATGAACAATGGTCCGCTTCGCACGTCCGCCTTTGAACGATAGCGACCTACGGCTTCCAGCGCGGGCAGCCCCACCGGGCAGACGCGCTCTTTACGCCCCTTGCCGAACACGCGCACGGTTTCCGTGTACGGATCGAGGTCCTCGCAGTTGAGCGCCGCCAGCTCCGCCAGACGCAGCCCACTGCTGTAAAAAAGCTCGATGACGGCCACGTCCCGCGCGGGCATCCACGCGGGGGCCTGCGCTTCGCGTTCCACCTTCAGCGGCGCGGCGAGGAGTTCGTCGATTTGCGCGGCAGTCAGGGGCTGGGGCAGTTTCTTCTCCGCTTTGGGCAAGTGTAACGCTTTGAGCGGATTGAGAGCCAGACCCTTTCGCTGGCACAGGTACTTGTAAAACGAGCGCAACGCGGCGAATTGCAGCCGCACGTACGCCCGCGCCTGCCCGCGCTTCATCAGGAGAAAGAGGTAGTCGCGGAATGGCTCCGTGGAGCAATCCAGCCAGCCTGGAGCGTGGGGCTGGGCGGCCCGGAAACCGTCCAGCGCCCGCCCGTAGTTGGTAAGCGTGTGGCCGGAGGCATTGCGCTCGTTCTCCAGGTAATCCAGATAGGCCTCGACGAGCCGATCCTTCGGCGGACGAGGCGGACGCGGGCGGCGGCGTCCAGAACGAGGCGGCATGGTAGAAGTCGGAAGTGGGAACGCGGAAGTCGGAAATGTGAAGACCGATGGGCGAGAAAAGAGGTGGCAGCCAGTTTCCCGGCTATTTCACTTCCACGTTCCGCGTTCCCACTTCCATCTTCTACCACCCACCGGCGCTGAATCCGTCGCTTGCGCCCGGACTGCCAAACGCGCTGAAGAGTGAACCGAGTACGTCAAGGTTGTTCTCCATTGCACGCAGGAACAGGGTCATGCGTTCGCTGTCGAACAGGTCGCTGCCACCGCCTAGACCCGTCGGCAGGGAAGAAAACGCTTCACTCCCGAATGCCCCGGAGGAAAGCAGTTCACTACTCAATGCCTCCACCCCCAGCAATCCCGACGACAAAGTTTCGCTCCCGCCAGCCAGTGGAGCGGAGGTCAACACCTGACTGCCAAACGCCCCTGAAGATAAAGTTTCCCCGCCAAGCACCTCCGAGGGCCCCCTCCGCTCGCTTCCAAAAGCTCCCGACGAGAGGTTTTCGCTCCCGAACGTGCCGGAGGAAAGATTCCCACTGCCCCCCGCCCCGGCGGCCAGACGCGCCTCGCTGCCGAGCGACTCGGACGGAACCGCCTCGCGCTGGTCGC
>CAHJWO010000287.1 GCA_903642295.1 PVC group bacterium
CGGTCTAAAAGGCCTGGAAGAATGGCGGCTGCGCCGCCGGGAAAACATGGCGCTCGGAGATCGCCATCCACCGAGCTTCTATTTCGCAGATGCTTAGTTACTCGTCTTCTTGGCAACCGTCTTCTTGTATGACCGCGCGCCGACTGCGGGCGGGGCCTCGTTGTCCGCCAGGTCGGCGAGTTTGACGTTGTCCTTGGCCAGATCTTCGTACGCCTGATTGGACCCCCGTGCGGCGATGACCTTGCCGTCCGCGACGACGCGCACCATCCAACCCCGCAGCGCCGAGCCGCTTTCCTGCGGTTTCTGGCCCGCCCGGGGCATGGCGAATCCGCTGCTCCGACGACTCGAACCAGACGAACGACCCCGGGAGCTACTGCGGACGGCACTGGTCACTTCCTGCGACTCGGCTGTGATCGTCTGCGTGGCGTTGCCGGGCAGGACGAGGTCCTTTGCGCCGTGGTCGAAGACGAATTCCTGCTCGGCGGCGGCTTTGCCGGGCTCCGGGTGAACCGGCGCGGCCACGAAGTACCATTCCACGTGGGCGTTGTCGGGCAGCATCCCGAAATTATGCACGTTGATCTGCAACGTTTCCTTCGCCTTGGTGAGACGAACGTTGGCCGTCGATAAGGAGCGGCCCGTCGTGCCGGATTGGCTGCTGGCCGCATTGGAAACCGTGTTGCCCGCGCTGATCGCCAGGGCTTCGAGGCTCAGGCTGTGCGTGGACTGGCCGGAAGCCAGTCGGCTCCCGGTGAGAACGAGCGGGACCAGCAGGGCGGAGAGGACGGCGAAGCGATTCATGAAAACGTGAAAACCCCGAGTGAAGCAGGCTCATGCAAGTCGGTCGAGACTCTTTCGTGTTTCCGGGGAAAAAACCAAGCAACGAAGGAACCAGTGAACCGGAGCATTTTGCAATCGGGTCAGTCCTGCCGCGAAGCGGCTCGTAACTTCCCCGGCTCTCAGGCCGGGGGCAGTCAGCCTCTCATCTGCGCCACGAACCCCGTGTGATATTGCCCGCGCACAAAATCCGCGTTGCGCATGATCTCCTGTTGGAACGGAATCGTGGTCTTGATGCCGGTGATCATGTACTCGCTCAGCGCGCGGCTCATCCGCGCCACCGCCGACGAACGGTTCGACCCGCTCGTGATCAATTTGCCGATCAGCGAATCGTAATGCGGCGGGATCGTATACCCGGCATACGCGTGGCTATCAACCCGGATGCCCCGGCCCCCCGGCGTATAATAAAGATCGATCTTTCCCGGATTCGGCTGGAAATTTTTCGCCGGATCTTCCGCGTTGATCCGGCATTCAATCGCGTGCTGCCGGATCGTCGCGTTCTGGATGTGCTGCGAGAGATGTTCGCCCGCCGCGATGCGGATTTGCTCCTTGACCAGGTCACACCCGTACACCTCCTCGGTCACGCAATGCTCGACCTGGATGCGGGTGTTCATCTCCATGAAGTAATACTTCCCCTTTTCATCGACCAGAAACTCCATCGTGCCGACGTTCTGGTAGCCCACCGCTTGGGCCAGCTTCACCGAAGCCTTGCCCATTTGCTTCCGCAACGATTCATCCAAAAAAGGCGACGGCGCTTCCTCGACGATCTTCTGGTTGCGCCGCTGGATGGAGCAATCGCGCTCGCCTAGGTGCAGCACGTGCCCATGTGAATCCGCTACCACCTGAAATTCGATGTGCCGGGGATTCTCCACCAGCTTCTCGAAATAAACATCCGAGTTGCCGAACGCCTTCTCCGCTTCGGTCCGGGCCGCGTGAAATCCCTGGATCAAGCTCACGTCGTTGTGAGCGGCGCGCATCCCGCGTCCGCCGCCGCCCGCGCTGGCCTTGATCATCACCGGATACCCGATCTTCTTGGCGACGCTGAGCGCCTCCGCCTCCGTCGCCACGACGCCGTCGCTGCCCGGGGTGATCGGCACCCCGGCCTTGCGCGCGGCCTCGCGGGCGGCATTCTTGTCGCCCATGGTGCGGATGGCCGCGGCGGGCGGCCCGATGAACCGGATGTTGCAACTTTCGCAGACCTCCGCGAAGTGCGCGTTCTCCGCCAGAAAGCCGTACCCCGGATGGATCGCATCGACATCCGCGACCTCCGCCGCACTGATGATGCGGTCGATCTTGAGATAAGAATTGGAACTGGCCGCCGGCCCGATGCAGATGGCCTCGTCGGCCAACTGGACATGGAGGCTTTCCATGTCCGGTTCGGAGTAAACGGCGACGGTCTTGATGCCGAGTTCGCGGCAGGCCCGCACGACGCGCAGGGCGATCTCGCCCCGGTTGGCGATGAGAATTTTGTCAAACATGAGAAGAAAGTCGGAAGTGGGAAGTCGGAACGCGGAAGCTACAGAACGCGGAAGTGGGAAGTCGGAACGCGAAAGTAAGACGGGACAGGGGAGCCAACGGCATCTCCACCACTTCCGCGTTCCGACTTCCCACTTTATTGCAGTCGGAACAACGTCTGCCCGAACTGCACGGGTTTGCCGTTCTCGGCCACGACCTCCGCGACGACGCCCGAGGCGTCCGCCTTGATCTCGTTCATTACCTTCATCGCCTCAATGATGCAGATGACCGTCTCGTCCTTGGTGACGGTCTGGCCCACCTTCAGATAGGGCGGCGAATCCGGCGACATGGCCGAGTAGAACGTCCCGACCATCGGCGAAACGAGTTCCGGTCCCTTGACCACTGGCGCGGCCACCGCCGTCTCCATGAGCGGCGCGGGTACCGGGGTCGTTTGCGGGACGGGCGGCGTGTGGAAAAACGGGGCCGGACCGCCGTTGCTGACGGCGTAGCCGCCGTGGTCCGAACTGCCCTTTTTGAGCCGGATTTTGAAACCTTCCTTTTCCATCTCGAAGACGGAAAGGTCGTTCTTCTTCATCAGGTCGATGATGCTTTTGATGTCTTTGAGGTCCAAGGAAAGGAAAAGTGAAGGATGGAGAATGCGGGATGAAAAGCGACGAAGCCGCAGGCGCGAGCAGAGGAATGGGGGAACGTTCCAAAGGCAGCGGGGCAGGCCCGGCCTCCATCTGATCGACCAGCCATTTCGTCCTTGACGGCAAAGGCGATGCTGGCGCGGTTTTTCGGGCAGGTCAAGAGCCGCCTTCGGCGGAAGGTCCAAGAACCCAAGAATCCAGGGCAGATTCAAAGCAAAGGGTTCAACGTTGAACGATTGCGACGCCCGCGTTGCCTGCGTTATCTGCGACGTAAACCGTGCATTGGCGACATTTATCGCGCGATAATTCTCAGCCGCCCTTTCCGGCCTTGAACCTTGTGCCTTGAACCTTCGTTGGATTCTTGGATTCTTGAAGCTTGGCCCTTTCTTTCCTCTACTTCGTCGCCGGTGAGGTCAGTGGCGACACCCACGGCGCGTCGTTGCTCCGCGCGCTGCACGCCCGGCAGCCGGGGCTGCGGTTCCACGGTCGCGGCGGCCCGCGCATGAAGGCCGTCGCCGGGGACACCCTGGAGGATTGGACCGAGGAAGCCGCTGTCGTCGGCCTCTGGGAAGTGCTCAAAAAGTACGGCTATTTCCGGCGGCAGTTCGCCCGGGTGCTGGCCGAGATCGAGCAAACCGCGCCGGCCGCCGTCGTCCTGATCGACTACCCCGGCTTCAACCTGCGCCTCGCCGCCGCCCTGCGGAAGCGGTACCGCCGCCCCCTCAAGATCATCTATTACATCAGCCCGCAGGTCTGGGCCTGGCACCGGGGCCGCATCCCGAAGATGGCCCGGCTGCTTGACCTGATGCTGTGCATCTTCCCCTTCGAGCCGCCTTTGTACGAACCGGCGGGACTGCGCTCGGTGTTCGTCGGCCATCCGCTCATCGACGCCCTCGCCGCCGAACCGCCGCAGACCCGCGCGCCGGATCTCGTCGGTCTATTCCCCGGCAGCCGCCGCCGCGAGGTCAGCAAGATCTTCCCGGTCATGCTCGCCGCCGCCCGCCTCATGCTCCGGGAGAAACCGGCGTTGCGCTTCGCCACCGCCGCGCCTTCCGAGCGCATCGCCCGCGAACTCGCCGCCCTGCGCGACGCCGCCGGTTGGACCGGGGACACGCTGCCGGTCGGTGTTGGCACGTCCCGTCAGCTCATGGCCCAATCGGCGGCGGGCATGGTGGCCTCCGGCACGGCCACGGTCGAAGCCGCCAGCCTCGGGATGCCGCTGGTCATCGTGTACAAGGTTGCGCCGCTGACCTACTGGGTGGGCCGTGCGGTGATTCGGGTGCCGTACCTGGGGATGATCAATCTGCTGGCCAACCGGGAAATCGCCCGTGAGTTCCTGCAAGGCGCGGCCCGCCCCGCTGCCATTGCCGCCGAAACCCTGCGTTTGCTGGACGAAATGGGTGCGGCCCGCCGCCAGCAAAGCGTCGATTTACAGGAGGTCGTCCAGCGTCTCGGCGGTGGCGGCGCGGCGGAGCGGGCGGCGGAGGCGGTCCTGGCGGAAATCCATGTTGCATAAATTTCTGTCATCCTGAGCGGAGTGTAACGGAGTCGAAGGACCTTCCGGCCGGCGGCAGCCAAACGTCGAATCCATGAAGAACGGCCTAATCTGCCAACGCATTTGTCTCCAGCGGCGGAAGGTCCTTCGACTGCGCTCGTGCCTCGCTCCGCTCAGGATGACAGAATAAAACAAAGCAACATCGACGCTTGGAAACAGAATCATCTGCACCTATGGCCTGCCCCAGCCGTCCGCGTGATTGAACCCTTACGATGTCTTGTTGGTCTTACCTTTCACCCGTTCCATGTTCACCTCCCGGAAAACCCGCCTTTTCGCCGCCAGCCTGCTCTCTCTGCTGGTGGTCGTTTTCTACGTGGTTATCGCCGATGCCCAGACATACAAAGGCACGGAACTGGTCAAAGCGGACCTGCTTGCCGACACCACTGCCGTCGCCCCCGGCAAGCCTTTCACCGTGGGCCTGCGGCTCAAGATGGCCCCGCACTGGCACACTTACTGGCAATACAGCGGCGACGCCGGACTGCCGACCAAGATCACCTGGCAGCTTCCCGAAGGTTTCAAGGCCGGGCCGATCCAGTGGCCGGTGCCGGAGAAGATCGTCAGTCCGGGCGACATCATCAACTACGGCTACAACGGAGAAGTCGTCCTGTTGACCGAAATCACACCACCCGCGCAACTGCCGCCGGGCGAAGTCACGGTTGCGGCCAAGGCGGATTGGCTGGTCTGCGAAGCACTCTGCGTCCCTGGCAGCGCGAACCTGAGCCTGAAGTTGTCCGGTGACAGCACGCCCGCCGCCGCTAACGCGGAAATCGTTGAAAAATACCGTGCCCTGTTGCCCAAACAGCACGATCCCGCCGAAAACTTCGGGGTGCGTTGGGAACAGGAAAACAAAGACTTGGTGATTACCATCGGCGTCACCAAGAGCACGTTGTTTCCCCCGACCGCCTTCAAATCGAAGGACGAGGTGCCCAAACTGGAATTTTTCCCGCTGCCGAAAGACCCGGCGGACGTGGGCCACCCGACCGTGCTCGAACCGGGCGTG
>CAHJWO010000288.1 GCA_903642295.1 PVC group bacterium
CCACAAATCCTCGGTTTCGGAACGGGGAACCCCGAGTCAGCTTGGGTGATCTATGATGAGCACCTCCCGATTGTCCGGGAATAACGCAAAAAGGCGCGCTCGGTGACGCCGTCACACGTGGCGTTCTTGGCAGCCGTTATCCAGCCAAATCGCAGGTATCAGCAACGATCCAAAAACATTTCGCTTGAACCGTGAAATGTTTCTGCAATGATTCTTGCATGAACAATGACCTGAAGATCGGACAGTATCTGACAAGCCTCAGAGAGCAGGCAGGACTAAAACAAATCGACTTAGCAAAAAAAATCGCTTGGAGCCCCGCCGTGCTCTCGCGCGTTGAAAATGGGGAACGATCCGTCACGGAAGACGAACTGGAAATCGTCCTTGGAGGCATTGGTGTGGATGATGTGACCGGCATCAAGCAAGCGTTGACAAGATCCTGGGAGATCCTCCCGGAGCCTGCGTTTACCGACCGAGATTCCAATCTTCTCTGGGAGGCCGAGCAGACTGCGAAACAAATCCGCGCCTTGGCTGAACGTCCAAACGTGAACGCCTTTTTCCAGCGGCGCTTGGCCCGCTACGAGGAAGAGTTAGTAAATGCTGGTGCTCGCGTTCTGAACAAACGCTTCAAGGTTGCTTTCGTCGGAACCATTGGAGTTGGCAAGTCGACCGCGATCTGCCGGGCCGAGGGTCTTGAACTGCCTACCGGTCAAGGGATGCCCAAAGCGGTACTCGAAACGGGTGGAGGCGGAGTGACCCTATGTGAAGTGCATGTCCGCCAAGGACCCGGTTTTGGCCTGATCGCCGAACCCTGTCCCCACGAAGAGCTTCGCCGTCATGTGTATGAATTTGCCAACTTTCTTAAGAATCCACCGCTGTCCGACGACGATGAGAATGAGCCCGGGTCTCCGGGGATTTCCCGGGAAGTGGAACGCGCGGTGAGAAACATGGCTCACTTGCCGAGGAAACGCGGGGAACGGAGATCAGATGGGAGCGTGGTGCCTGCAATCGATGAAGCGCGGGTGCTGGCTGGGACGGTATCGGACGCAAAGGCGTTGGCAGTCGAGATTCTCGCGCGCATGGAACTCCACAAACGCGACGCGCGGGATGTCTGGCATTCGGATACATCCAACCAAGCGCCTTTGGCTTGGCTACAAGAAACATTCGAGCGGGTCAACAACGGCCGCCATCCAGAGTTTACTTTACCGAAGCGCATTGAACTGATCATTCCCACCGTCGTACTAGGTGATGAATCGGTGTCGGTCACTTTAATCGACACCCAAGGGATCGACGAAATTGCGGAGCGCGCGGACGTGGAGCAGCATTTCGACGACGTTCACACGATCATCGTACTCTGCACCGTTTTTAACGAGGCTCCGTCCACGTCAATCCAACGCCTGCTCAAGCGCGCCAAAGAAGCCGGGCGTCGGACGCTGGAAAGCAACGCGTCGATCTTGGTGCTGCCTAGAACCGGGGAGGCGCTGGCGATGAAAGACAATGGGTATCCCGCACAAACATCGCAGGAAGGTTACGATCTCAAAGGAGAGCAGGTCGAACTCAAAATGCACCCCTTAGGCTTAAAATCTTTGCCACTCGCCTTTTTCAACGCGGCCGAAGACGAACCGCAGGTATTTCGCGCGTTCATCCACGAGCGCATCCACGCGGTCCGCGATTTTCATCGTGCGACGCTGCGCGAAATCGTTAGCGGAGCGAACGCATTGTTGCTCAACTACGAAAAAGAACAGGCGCGTGAAGTGATGCAGCAAGCAGCCAGCCACCTTGCGAACTGGCTTGATCACAACCTTGAGCTACCGCACACGGCCAAGGGCCATGTCGAGGACAGTTTAATCTCTCTTGTCCGGCAAGCACACGCGATGACTATCTATGCTGCCATCGTCCGTGATGGAGAATGGTACAGACTCGACTATGCACATCAGCTCAGACACGGCGCACAGAAAATCAGCGCGCAGATTCTAGAGCCTAAGCTCAAAGGTTTCCGGGAGATCGCTGAAAATCTCTTGAGCAATGAGCAATTTGCCGAAGCCCATGACCTCATCCGACAGGCCATGCGAAGCTTAGAAGGAGCCTTCGATGCCATCGTACGCAAAGCCGGCTTGGTTGGGCAGAGCATCCATGCCGACGAGATGAAGCCCGACACGGAGTTCTGGGCTAAATGCGGCAGGGAATGGGGTCGTGGCAAAGGCTACCGGGATCGGATCAACAATCACAATGCGGATTGGTTCCGAATTCGACACGACGGGGAGAGTGATGCCCGCGTCGTCGCACTGATCGCTGAGAGTTGGAAAAAAGCCATAAACTCGGTCCGAGAACTACTTGCCCAAGAGTGAGGGGCGAACCTCCAAACGGAGCGGACCAACAGCCCGCATGCGGATGCCGTAATGGCACCTGCATGCGGGCTTCTCTTGATCTCAGGGCTTCGGCTAGATCTTGGAGAGCATCATCTCCGTGCTCGCAATCACCCGAGAACATCCTTCCAAATGGTAGTGTCAAAGGTGCCCGCATCGCCCGACAAGGTCACAGGTTGGGGGGCGCGCGTAACAGCCGTTGATAACGGCCTCATCAGAGAGCGGATCGTGCAAGATTTGTGTGGTCCAAATCCACTTCAGCGAGGCCATCCAACATCCGCCGACGGAAAGTGTTAGCAGTGGGGCTGACGTAGAAAACGGATTATAAAGCACGTTAAGCCGTCGATGTTGGTCGTTTTTGCCGGTGATCGGCCGGTCGTGAGCGTGTGCGACTCGCCTCCACCGGCGTCCCCCTGATGATTGATCAGACTGCGTTAATGGATGCGGCAGCCATCCAGCGACCGGATTTGAGCAGGCATGGACGGTGTGCGCCCCTTAACGTGCTTTATAACCCGTTTTCTACGCGGACCCGGTGTTTGGACCGGATTCACCACGCCAAAACCCGACACTTCGATGGAACGCCCGCTTCGTCTTTGCGGACGTTCCGTCACTTCGGGTGTGACGACGGTCCGGCAGACTTCAATTGATGGTGGGCACCATGCCGCCGTCGACGCGCAGGTTCGTGCCCGTGATGTAGCCCGCGCCTTCGCTGACGAGGAAGGCGACCGCGTTGGCAATGTCCGAGGGTGAGCCGATCCGTTGGGCCGGCAGCGGGTGTTCCTTGACGAAGTTCGCCTCGAACGCGGCGAAGTCGTAGGGCCGATCCTGGGCTGCGGCCATCGCCTTGACGCCGTCCTCCATGCCCGGGGTGCGGATGGGCCCGGGGCTGATGGCGTTGCTGGTCACACCCGTCCCGGCGAGCGCCTTAGCCAGGGAGACGGCCTGCTGAATGTTGGCGATCTTGGTGGCCGAGTAATTCGCCACGTATGGTGCCGGCACGGGTCCGAAGAAGCTGCCCAGCGTGATCACCCGGCCCCAGCCGCGTTCCTTCATGGCCGGCACCAGCGCCGTGACCAGGCGCACCACCGAGCCTACGTTCGCGTTGTAAAGCTCGTTCCACTCGGCGGCGGTGGAGTCCAACCAGGGCTTCATCGGGAACGCCCCGGCGTTGTTGACCAGGATGTCGATGCCGCCGAACGCCCCAAGCGCCGCCTGAACCACCTGCGCGGCCTCTTTGTCGCTACCGAGATCGCCCAGCGCCAGGGCCGCCCGGCCGCCCGCTACGGTGATTTCTTTTACCACGCGTTGCGCCTCGCTTTCGCGCCGGCCGTGGACGACGACGCTGACGCCCTCGGCCGCGAGGGTCTTGGCGATCTGTTCGCCGATGCCGCTGGTGCTGCCCGTGACAAGGGCGCGTTTGCCTGAGATTTGGAGATCCATGAGGTGTTGTGTTCTTTGTTTTTGTAACGGTTGTTACGAAATGTTTAGGCGGCTTGTGTAGCCGCGTCAAACGATTTATATAACAACCACTATGAAAAACACTCAGTCCGCCCGCCCGCGCCGGGGCCGTCCGCGCTCTTTCGACCGTGACGCGGCCCTGGAGCAGGCGATGCTCCTTTTCTGGCGTCACGGCTATGAATCGACCTCGGTCGGGCTGTTGACGGCGGCGATGAGCATCACCGCGCCGAGCCTGTACGCGGCTTTCGGCGACAAGAAGGGTTTGTTCCTGGAGGCGGTCCAGCGATATACGTGCGGGCTGAACTCGTCCCGGCAGATCATCCAGGAGGCGGCCACCGCCCGGGAGGCGGCCGAGACGTTGCTGTTGACGGCCGCCAGCGGCTTCACCCGTCCAGGCATGCCTCCCGGATGCCTGCTCATCAGCGCGGCGATGAGCTGCTCGGACGAGGCGCAGGATGTGCAACTCACCTTGAGCAAGCTGCGCAGCGAGACCGAGGCGGAGCTGCTGGCCAAAATCAAAAAGGACGTGACCGCAGGCCGACTTCCCCCGGAAACCCAGGCCAGCCCGTTGGCCGCGCTGACCATGGGCGTGATCTACGGCATGTCTACCCTGGCCAGGGACGGCGCGAAACGGGCCAAGCTCATCGCGACGGCCAAAGCCGCGCTGCGGGCCTGGCCTGCCGCCACCACATAACGAAAAGGATGATCGGGGATGGTTTGATGCTGGCTTCTTTCACTTCGGCCACGCAGCCAACGCCCGTTGTGCTACCTGACCGAGGTCTCGCGCCGAAGCGCCGTCCCGCGCCTGGACGGAAAGCCCTTGGAGCACGGTGACGTAGAAGCGGGCCAGCGCCACCGCCACGGTGTCTTCCGGTAGCTCACCCGCTTTGATGCCCCGGGAGATCCGGCGTTGGAACTCCCGCACCATGGCGGTGCGCAGACGGCGGTGTTCCTGTGCCAGAGGCTCCGCGCCCGGGGCGCAGGCCAGGAGTCCGCTCGACACCAGGCATCCATGCGGCCGGTCCTTCCGGGTCACCGCCCGCACGGCACCGTGCAACGCGGCGGCCACGGCGTCGTGGGCCGTGCCCTCCGGCGGCAGCAGTCTGCCCGCCGGGCCGCCTGCCTGCAGGTAACGCCCCAACGCCGCCCGGTAGAGTTCCTCCTTGCTGCCGAACGCCGCGTAGAGGCTCGGGGCAGCGATGCCGATGGCAGCCGTCAGGTCCGAGATGGCCACCCCGTCGTAGCCGTGCTCCCAGAACAAGAGGAGCGCCGCGTCGAGAGCCGTGTCGCGGTCGAAACCGCGCGGACGCCCGCCCTTTGACTTGGCGGTGATCGCAAGTGGAACGCCGGATTTCATGGTGGATGGCTCGGCAGTTCGGACGGGTTGACGGATACTGAAACGGCGTTTATTAGTGATCGTTAAATAACCGCTGCACCCATGACATCTTTCTCTCATCATACCATCAACCGCCGCTCTTTTCTCCACGGGATGATCGGCTCGGTAGCGGCAGCGGCGCTCGTGCCGCGCCTCCTGGGCCAGACGGCGGCCACGCCGCCGACCGTTGCGTCAACCGCTCCGCCCGCCGGCAGTTTTACCGTGCGGACGCCGGATGGATTGACGCTCGCCGCGCAGGCGCAGGGCGATC
>CAHJWO010000289.1 GCA_903642295.1 PVC group bacterium
TAGATGCCAAGAATCAGCACCGTAATCAAGAAGGCCATTGGGGCGGTGATCGTAAATCCCAGCGACTGTAAGGCAGCTGGCGACATGGCGGCAATGGTTAGCGGATTCATCAGATCCTAACAACAGCAGGAAGCGTGCCGACAACCCGAGCCCTGATAAGAAGCTCGGCGCATCAAAGCCGGGAAGGTTGGAAAAACCGGTGCGATTCATGTTCAACCCGCAAGGATCGAAGACGAAGTGTCGATGGCGAGCATTCACTTGACTGCAGGCACGAGTGCAGTGTCAGCCGTTGAAAACTCCCGCTACCTCCCATGCCGCTCGCGCTTGGCGCACAGCACCGCCTCGATCTGGTCCAGCGGCAGGCAGTTGACCACGTCCGCACGGGTCAACCAGCCCTTGCGGGCCTGCGCCACGCCGAACCATAGGTCCTGCAAGCCGTCCGTGCGGTGGGCGTCCGGGTTGATGGCGCACTTCACGCCCTTTTCCTTGGCGAGGTGCCACCAGCGCCAGTCCATGTCCAAGCGCCAGGCGTTCGCGTTGAGTTCGATGATCGTGCCCGTCGCGGCGGCGGCGTCGATGACCGCCGGGATGTCCACCGCGTAGGACTCGCGCTCCAACAGCAAACGGCCCGTGAGGTGGCCCATCATGGTCACGTGCGGGTTTTCCATCGCGCGGATGATGCGCCGCGTCATGTCCGCCTGCGGCAGCGTGAAGGACGCGTGGATGCTCGCCACGACGTAATCCAGCGAGGCCAGCACCTCGTCGGGGAAGTCCAGCGCGCCGTCCTTGAGCAGGTCGCACTCCACGCCCGAGAAGAGGCGGAACTGGATGCCGTCGCGTCGGTAGCCTTCGTTGAGACGCACGATTTCCTCGCGTTGCGCGGCGAGCCGGGCGGCGTCCTGGCCGTTGGCCTGAAAGGAGCTTTTGCTGTGGTCGCCGATGCCGAGGTATTGCAGGCCGAGTTCCCGCGCGGCGTCGGCCATTTCCTCCAGCGTGTTGTGCCCGTCGCTGGCGGTCGTGTGGCAGTGGAAGGTGCCGCGCAGGTTTTCCAACTCGACCAGATCGGGCAGCGCGCCCTTCGCGGCGGCGGCGATCTCGCCCAGGTTCTCGCGCAGTTCGGGCGCGATGTAATCCAGGCCCAGCGCACGGTAGAACTCGGTCTCGTCGCGGATGGGCGGAATCGGCTGGACGGTTCTGCCCTCCGCCGGGCTGATGCGGTACTCATTGATGGACCAGCCGCGCGTGTCGAGGGCGTGGTTGCGCAGGGCGATGTGATGCTCCTTGCTGCCGGTGAAATGGTGCAGCGCGAAGGGATATTCCTCCTCGCTGACGAGCCGCAGGTCGCACTGCGTGCCGTCCTTGAGCCGGACGCTGACCTTGGTCGGGCCGTGGGCGATGACCTCCTCCAACTCCGGCAGCTGCACGAAGAAATCACCGACCGCTTTGGCATCGTTCGTGGAGGCAACAAAATCCAGGTCGCGCACGACCTCCTTGCGCCGCCGGAAGCTGCCGCCCTCGCTGGCGCGGATGACCGCCGGATGCTCGCGCAGCCGTTCCGTGAGGCGAAACGCCACCCCGGCCACGTCACCGAGGCGATGAAAGGCGGCGTTGCGCTGGCGCTGCTCGATGTTGGCGCTGAGCTTCTGCGCGGTCTTCTCGCCGAAGCCGGGGAGTCCGGCCACGCGGCCGTCGCGGCAGGCGGCATCCAGGGCGGCGAGGGAATCGACGCCGAGTTTTTCGTGCAAAACCTTGATCTTCTTGGCCCCGAGGCCGTTGATCCCGAACAGATCGAACAGCCCCGGCGGAAAGTCCGCGCGGAGTTCCTCGAAATAGGCGAGCTGGCCGGTGGTGACGAGTTCGGCGATCTTCTCGGCCACGGACTTGCCGATGCCGTCGATGCGGTCGAGTTCGCCCTGGCGAGCGGCCTCGTCCAGGTCGCCCGCGTAGGTTTCGACGGCGCGGGCGGCGTTCTGATAGGCGCGGATCTTGAAAGTGTTCTCGCCCTTGAGGTCGAGCAGTTGAGCGATTCCTTCGAGGATTTCGGCGATGGCTTCCTTGGTCATGGAACGGGCGGGAGTTTACGTGCTATGTCACGCGAGGCAAGGCGAGCCTTGGGCGCGCCTTACCAAGCTGATTCTACGAGGCTGTAAGGGTGTCCCGTACAAAGGGCGGTTCGGAGGCAAATTTGAGTGGAAACCGTGTCATTTTTTGTCGGCGGCGGCAGCCAATGCAGCCTGTCAATCGAACAAAGGCGCACGGGTCAAAAATGTCGGCTCGCCGGGAGAGCGGCACGGATGACCACCATTACGAGAATCCACCTACCCATTCTACCATGATCAATATTCTTGCGGATTTTTTCCCTGGACGGTGTCTGACGTTGGCCGCCGTCTGGCTGCTGTCCCTCGCGGCGGCCTCGGCGCAGACCGCCGATCCAGCGCCGGTTACCTGGGTGAGCACCTGGGGCACCGGGATGTCGAGTGCCGCCAGCGATCAGTTTTTCGCCGCCAGTGCGTACAAAGGGAACAACGTCTTCAACGATCAGGTGATCCGCCAGACCGTTCACGCGAGCCTGGGCGGCGCGGTCGTGCGCCTCCGCCTATCCAATGAATTGGGCACGGCGCCGTTGGCGGTCGGTGCAGTCCATGTCGCCCTGACCGACAGCGGCGCGAACATCGTGCCGGGGACCGACCGGACCGTGACCTTTCGCGGCGGGAGCACGACCGTGACAATCCCGACGGGCACCCCCGAGATCAGTGACGCGATCAGCCTCGACGTGCCCGCGAATGCCAACCTGTCGATTTCCGTGTATTTCCCGACCGCGACCCCCGTGACCACCGTCCACCCGCGCGCCATGCAGGCCACCTACGTTTCCCCTGCGGGCAGCGGGGACGTGACGGCGGAGGCCGCATTGCCGCTCGACCCCGTCCAACCGTCGATTGACCAGTGGTCGCTGCTCAGCGGGGTGGAAGTGAAGGCGGCGGGGGCGCGGACGTTCGTGGCGCTGGGTTCCTCCATCACCGACGGCTTGCTGTCCACGCCGGACGCCAACCGCCGCTGGACGGATTATCTCGCCGCGCGCCTCGCCAGGAAAGGCCTGCCGGTCGGCGTCGTCAATGCGAGCATCATCGCCAACCCGATCCTGCGGGCCGGGAACGGCGGCCCGGCACTGGCCCGCTTCGACCGCGACGTGCTGGCGCGGCCGGGGGCGGCCTACGTCTTCATCAACGATATCCTGGGTGTGGAAATCCAGGGTACCGCGACCAATTCGGACGCGGACTACGCCAACGCGGTCATCGGGGGGTTGCGCCAGTACCGGACGCGGGCGCACAGCCAGGGGATCAAAGCCTACGCCGGGACGATCATCCCGCTGGGCGGAGCCAGCAACTACACGCCGAGTTACGAGGCCAGACGGCAGATCATCAACGCGTTCATCCGGGGGGGCGGTCTCGACGGTTACGCCGACTTCGACGCGGCGGTGCGCGACCCCGCCGATCCCACACGCATCCTCGCTGCCTACGACGGCGGCGATCACCACCATCTCAACGATGCCGGTTACAAGGTGCTGGCTCGCTCCTTCGATCTGACGCTGTTCCAGTAAGTTGCCGGCCAACCACGGCAGCGGCAGCGGAACCGACCGGATTTGGGCTTGGCGGATTGGGGAAAGTTTGCTAACCATGCTCGCCTCATCCATGAAAAAACTTTCTCTCTTACCGCTGGCCCTGCTCGCCGCTTCCGCCCTGGGTTTGACCGGTTGCGCCTCCAACGACCACACCGCAGCGGCGAACCGCGGTCCCGCCGTCCTGCCCGCCCCGGCGGGTCTGCCAGCCTCCAGGACGGTGGGCCTGACCGTTTACCGGCAAAGCACGTTTGTCGGGTCGGCCATCCATCCGACCCTCTCGCTCAACGGGCAGGAACTCGTGACCATCGGCAGCGGCGAGGTGTTCCACGCGCGGCTCTCGCCGGGGCACTATCTCTTTGAAGACGAAAACAAGAAGACCGGCGCGCAGTTCGACGCCAAGCCGGGTGAGGAATATTATTTCCGCGTGACCATCGTGCCCGGCGTATTCGCGGGGCAGGGTGAGGTGACCCTCGTCGCGCCGCAGCAGGGCGCGTTTGATTCGCTCAAGTGCAAGCCCATCGACCGGGACAGCATCGACAACAAAGCGTTCCGCTGAGCAGTGCGGGGTTTGTCCGCAGATTGCGCAGATTTTCGCAGATTGAAAAGGGGGGGGGAATGAAAGCTCCCAAGGCCGTTTAATTTGTAGGGCAGGCGCGCCGCCTGCCGCGTCCTGGCGCTCTCTCTCTCTCGGCAGGCGGAGCGCCTGCCCTACCACCGGAAAGCGCGTCAAATGAAAAGGCCATGTGAAAGCTCCGGTGGCCTCTTTTCATCGGCGAAAATCTGCGCAATCTGCGGACAAACCGCGTTTAGCAGCCCACGAGTTGCCTGAAAAGCACGCGTGGCTTACATCCTCGCATGGACGTGACCACGCTCGACCTGCCCGGCATCCCCAAATTGCGTTCCGGCAAGGTGCGTGAGGTGTTCGACCTCGGCGCGGACGGCTACCTGCTCGTGGCTACGGACCGGCTCTCGGCGTTCGACTGTATTCTGCCCGATCCGATCCCTGGCAAGGGAGAAGTGCTCACGCAGCTTTCGACGTTCTGGTTCCGCCACCTGCGCGCGCACGACGGCATCCCGGATCACCTCGTCACGGCGAACTTCGCCGAGTTCCCGGCGTCGCTGCGGCCGTTCGAGGCGCAGTTGGCGGGCCGGTCGATGCTCGTGCAGCGGGCGCGTCCGCTGCCGGTGGAGTGCATCGTGCGCGGGTATCTGGCGGGTTCGGGCTGGAAGGAATACCAGGCCACGGGCAGCGTGTGCGGCCACCGGCTGCCGCCCGGCTTGCAACTGGCGGACCCGCTGCCGGAACCGATCTTCACCCCGGCGACCAAGGCGGAGAGCGGTCACGACGAAAACATCGACTGGCCGCGCTTCGTGGAGGTACTGGGCGACGAGACGGTGGCCGTGTCGCTGCGGGCGGCGAGCCTCCTGATTTACGCGCTGGGGGCCCGGCACGCGGCGGAGCGCGGGGTCATCATCGCGGACACGAAATTCGAGTTCGGCGTGGATGAACTGGACGGCGAGATCATGCTCATCGACGAGTGCCTGACGCCGGACAGTTCGCGCTTCTGGCCGGCGGCGGATTACCGGCCGGGGATCAGCCCGCCCAGTTACGACAAGCAGTTCGTGCGCGACTATTTGGAAACGCTGGCCTGGGACAAGACGCCGCCCGCCCCCCGATTGCCGCCGGAGATCATCACGAAGACGAGCGCGAAGTATCAGGAAGCGCTAAGGGTCATTACCGAGTGATCCTTTGGCCAAGCCGGATCTAGAGCGTTTCTCAAATGAGTTAGCCTAGGTAGCCGCAGTGAGCAAAGAAGCCGTGGGCATCTTTGGCGTTGATG
>CAHJWO010000290.1 GCA_903642295.1 PVC group bacterium
CAACGTGCGCGGCAGCGCCGCGGGGCTCAACCCGGCGACGCTGGGCACCTTTAACGGCGCGACCTTCTACGCGGAGAGCGGCGCGTACAGCATCGCCCTGGTCGGGGCGGCCGCCGCCGTGCCCGAGCCCGCCACCACCGCCGCCCTGGCCCTGGGTGGCTCCGCCCTCGCCCTCTGGCTGCGCCGCCGCCAGGCCCACCTCGCCTGACCCCCTGCCGCTTCGGCCTAACCTCTCTTTGATTCCATCTATGATTCCGCTTCCTTTCTATCAAATCCGCCATCGCCGGGCCAGCTTCATGCTGCCCGCCGCGCTCGGGCTCGCCCTCCTGGGCAGCAGCCTCTCCGCCCACGCCAAGCCCGTGCCCGATAATCTCGGCAACGGCCTGGACAAATTGGTGGTGAGCAACCTCGCCATCACCAGCGCCAAGCAGTCGGGCACGCAGCTCAGCAACCTCGTCACTTCCAGGGCAACCGGCCGGACCTACACCGATGCCGAAACAGCCGCCATCGCCGACCACTCCCTGAGCGACGATCAGGGCCGCGTGCTCGTGCGCGTCAATCTCAACAATGACGATTCCTTCAAGGCTATCAAGAAGGCCATGAAGGCCACGGCGTCCACGCTGACCATCACCGCCGTGGACAAGGCGTACAAGGGCGCGGGCGTGCTGAACGCCTACGTCGATCTTTCGGAAGTCCCCGCCCTGGCCAAGGTCAAAGGCGTCACCTCCGTCATCCTGGAGTGGAAGCCGCAGACCCGCAAGAGCCTGCTGAACCAGGCGCTGTCCGAGGCCGACCCCGGCGCGACCGTCGGCGAGAAGCTCACGAAGGTCGGCACGACGTTCGACCAGGGTGTCACGCAGCACCGCGTGGACCAGATCAGCAAGTTTTTCAATGCGGGTGCGACGCTCAACCTCGCGGGCCAGGGGATGCAGGTTGCCTGCCTGTCCAACAGCTTCGCGGCGAACACTTCCAGCCCTGCGTCCGTGGACGTGACCAACAACGACCTGCCCGGCTCGGCCAGCCTGACCAACACCACCGAGGTGTTCGTGCTGCAGGACGATTTGTCCAAGACCACCAGCGACGACGAAGGCCGCGGCATGTGCCAGATCGTTTACAAAATGGCGCCTTATGCGAAGATCGGCTTCGCCACGGCGAACCTTGGCGAGGTCAGCTTCGCCAACAATATCCGTGGTTTGGCGGGTATCGCTGGTTTCACGAACAGTGGCCAGACGTTCGCCGCCGACACCATCTGCGACGACGTGGGTTACTTCGACGAGCCGTTCTTCCAGGACGGCATCATCGGCAACGGTGTCGATGACGCCGCCGCTGCCGGAGTCGCTTACTTCTCCAGCGCCGCCAACGACATCGGCACCAACGGTTACGATTCCGACGCGCGCTGGGTCGCCAACGGCACCGGCCTGACCGCCGCCGCGGGCAACACCGCGCTGGTCGGCACCAACATCAACCTGGCCAACGTCCCGACGGCCCTGTACGCGGGTGGTTTCCATAACTTCAATCCTACCCCCGGCCAGCTGGACGTGGCGCAGACGGTCAACATCGCCGCGAACAACACGGTCGATACGATCTTCCAATGGAACGACCCGTACGACCAGAACACGTCGGTCAATATCACCGGGACCTTGTTCACCGGCAGTGGCAATTACACCACGACCACCACGGCGCCGATTTCGTTCACCGTGACTGGCACGGTGACGGCGGGCACCAACTATCAGGTGAGTGAGACTGCAAACACCGGCAGCGCCTTCGACGGGATCGTCACGGTTTACAAGTCGGATGGCACGACGGTTATCGCCGGCCCGCAGGATACCGGTACGGACGAACAGGTGCGCTTCACCGCGACCGCGAACGACACCGGATTCGTAGTTACGGTAGGCTCCTTCACCCCGACAGGTGGCACAGCCACGACGGGCCCGTTCACGCTGACGGTACAATCCTTCCAAGGGTTCACGACTCCCGGGCCGACGACGAGCCTGAGCATCCTGGCCTTCCGCACGGACACCGGTGCATACGTCCCCGCCAGTTCGCTGACGAATAACGCTATCGCCACCAACGAGCCGCTCCAGCTTGGCTTCACCAACCGCACCTCGGCCGCGCTGCCCCAGATCCAGTACGTCATCGCGCGCTCGGTGGTGCCTGCCGCCGGGTTTAACTTCCCGACGCACCTCCGTTACTCCCTCCCGGGCAACGGTCGCGCGGGCTACGGGCCGGCGGAGTACTTCAGCTACAACACGGTGACCACCGCCGGACATGCGACGGCCAATGGCTGCAACGGCTGCGCCGCCTACAGCGTGTTCCGCCCGAGCCTGCCCGAGGCCTTCACCTCGCCCGGCCCGGCGACGATCTACTACAACAAGCAGGATCAGCGCCTTGCCACGCCCGACGTACGGCTCCAGCCGCGCGTGGCGTTCGCGGACGGCGCGAACGTCTCGGCCAACCTGAGCGCGATCTTCGCCTCTGACGACACGGAAGACCCGGATACCACCCAAGGCCAGTTCTTCGGCACCAGCGCCGCTGGTCCGCACGCTGCGGCCATCGCCGCCCTCGTGCTCCAGAACCACAATGGACGCCGCGGCATGACGCCCACGCAGATGACCAGCCTGTTGGAGCGCTCAACGTTCCCGCATGATCTCGATCCGAACTTCTCATCCGGTACCGCTCGCGTGACGGGTGGTACGACCGGCACGGGCAAGGTGGCGATCACGATCAGCAGCGACGATGCTGTGGCTACTGCTGCCGGTACCCGCTCGGTCGGGGGTGACGACACCAGGAGCTTCACGGTTTCCTACGTCGGCGGCAGCTCCATCACCAGTCTGGTGTTCAATCCGGGTGGCACGGCGGCGACCAGCGGCAATGTCAGCGGCGGCAACAACGGCGTGACATACGACGCGCCCGAGTCCACCCTCGGCGGCACGACGACGTACTTCGAGAACAACTTGCCTGGGACGGTTTTCCTGCCCACCAGCAAGGCGTTCACGTTGAATCCGAGGACCAACACCGGTACGATCAACAGCGCCAATGCGAACAGCGTGACGGGAGCCGTTGGGGCCGGCAGCAACCCGAACGGGCTCAACGCGACGCAGTACTTCACGTTCACGATCACGATCCCGAGCGGCAACTTCACCAGCGCCAATGCGTTGCGTTTCACGGTCGGTCGCGGGGTCGCGTTCGACAACTCGACGGGCTCGACGTATAACGCGGTGACCAATGGCACCGCGGGCGCGGCCTTGTACTCCGCCGACATCTTCGGTGGCGGCGTGAGCCTGCCCAGCGGCAATGTCAACAACCAAGGCATGACCTTCAGCGGTACCACCGCGGACGGCGGCACGTTCACCGGCGTCATCCGCAACCTGATCGGCGCGGGTTGGGCGACGCAGGACGGCTACGGCTTCGTCAACGCCCAGACGGCGGTGTCGCAGACCGTGCAGTAAGCGGGCGGAACGGTTCAACAATCGAAAAGGCGCTGTCCGCAAGGGCAGCGCCCTTTTTGTTGCTTAAATTCCCCCGCCGTTGCACGATTCCATTCTTCCATGAGCGAAAACCTCGACGCACTCAGAAGCCTGCTCGCCGCCGCCCGGGCGGAGGTCGGCAAAGTCATCATCGGCCAGGGCGACGTGGTCGATAAGGCGCTGATTGCCGTGTTCACGGGTCAACACGCGTTGATCGAAGGCGTGCCCGGCGTGGCCAAGACGCTGCTGGTCCGCACGCTGGCGCACGTCCTGGGCACCGACTTCAACCGCATCCAGTTCACGCCCGACCTGATGCCCGCCGACATCACGGGCACCAGCGTCTTCGATTTGCAGCACAGCGCCTTCACGCTGGTCAAGGGGCCGATCTTTACGAGCTTCCTGCTGGCGGACGAGATCAACCGCGCCCCGGCCAAGACGCAGAGCGCGCTGCTCCAGGCCATGCAGGAACGGGCCGTCACCATCGACCGCGACACGCACCCGCTCCCGGCGAATTTCACGGTGTTCGCCACCCAGAACCCCGTGGAGAGCGAGGGCACCTACCCGCTGCCCGAGGCGCAACGCGACCGATTTTTGTTCAAGATCGTCATGCCCTACCCGGCGCGGGACGACGAGTATCTCCTCGCGCAGAAGACGCTGAGCGCCCACGAATCGCCCGAGGCATTGCTGGCGGGCGGCACCATGCGCCCTGTGGTGACCGCCGAGGCGCTGTCGGCGTTGCGCGCGGAGTTGACCGGCATCACCGTGCGCGAGGAATTGATCGGCTACGTGGTGGACCTGGTGCGGGGCACGCGGTCGCACGAGAGCGTGCTGGTCGGGGCGGGTCCGCGCGCCACCCAGGCGCTGCTGCTGGCGGGCCGGGCGGCGGCGGCCATCGACGGGCGCGATTTCGTCACGCCGGACGACGTGCGCGCCTTGGCGGTGCCCGTGCTGGAACACCGGCTCGTGCTGCGCCCGGAGTTCGAGATCGAGGGCATGACCCTGGCGGAGGTCATCGCGCAGATTTTGAAAAAGGTGGCCGTGCCGAGGTAAGAGATTGAAGCGATCAGCTTCCTCAGTATCAGAGTGTAAAAAGTTGGAACTAATCCCTTTTCTCCTTTCTTCTACGGCCTACAAACCGTTTCGCCTGTTAGACGATGCCGAGGTGCAGGCGGTCGTGGTTGATGTACTGCCCAAAAGATCCGCACACATCCAGCCGACTCTTCCCTCCTGACCCTGTTCTGCGTTGACATGGCTAGGCCGGTATGAGTTTGTCGTATTTAACCGCTAAGCGTCTCAATCCTCAGCCACACCCTTTTTTGCCACCCGAGGTCCAGATGTTCCCCCAGACGCAGAGAACCTCCACCGTTTACAAGACGGTAACGGTTAAGATCGCCAAGTCCTCTCTATGAAACCGAGCGGTGAAAATTATTGGCTACGCCGGTCCCGTGTACAAGGCGATAGCGTGGGCACACTCTCACTGGCCAGCGGTCACCGGCTTTTGCCACCACCTGATTGCTGCCGTTCACCATCTTCCTTGCTAAGTAAACACCGCCAGCGTTGACAACACCGCGGCCCAGTACCGTTCCATGAGCACCATCAGAACCATCATGCTCCTGACAGTAATTCCTCTTCTTATGAGTGGATTTTTCAACTTCTTTGGTAACAGGCCTTGGATTTTGCATTTTCCCCTTTTAGGGCTACTCATCCTTGGCGGTTATTTCGGGCACTTGGCTATCCAATCCTTCAATGCGTGGGCAGGGACGAACAGCGCATCGAGACCTGTATCCGGCGCAAGTGTATCACCGATCATTTCGACACCAGCAACGGAAAGGTTAACCACTCCTTTAGCGTCAGTCTCACCGGATAACACCGCTCCGAACACCGCGCCCGTGGTGACCGAAAAAGAACCCCAATTAGGGATTACTACCAATAGTGTTTCGCCGCGGTATGAGCTGGATGCTTTTTATT
>CAHJWO010000291.1 GCA_903642295.1 PVC group bacterium
TTCGATTGCAAGACGGCGGTGCGCTGGGTGCGCGCCAACGCGGCGCGGTACGGGTTGAACCCGGCGCGCATCGGCGTGCTGGGTTTCTCGGCGGGAGGACATCTCGCGGCACTTTTGGGCACGACCGAGGGCGTCAAGGCGCTGGAAGACCGCTCGGAAGGCAGCCCGGAGGCGTCCAGCCGGGTGCAGGCCGTTTGCACCGTGTCCGGCCCGGTGGACCTGACGATCCCGACGCACTCGCTCATCGGCAAAATTTCCATCAACGGATTGTTGGGAGGCCCCGCGCGGGACAAACTGGAACTGGCGCGGTCCGGCAACCCGGCGATGTATGCGACGCCCGATGATGCGCCGACGCTCCTCATCTACGGCGACAAGGACGAACTGGTGCTGCCGATCAACGCGACGATTCTCTCCAACGCCCTGCACAAGGTGGGCGTGGAGGCCAAGGTCGTCACGGTGAAGGGCGGCAAGCACGTTCCCTTCTTCGCGCAGGAGCAGCAGACGGCGTTAGAGTTCTTCGGACGCCACCTGAACGGCAGCTAGGCGGTTCGGTGCCTCTCTTTGACCGGGCATGGACAACTCCCTGGAACAGGCGCGCCGGTTGGACGCAGCGGACCCGCTAACGAATCTGCGAACGCGGTTTCACCTGCCGCCGCCGGGTCAGATTTATCTCGATGGCAATTCGCTCGGCCTGCTGCCCATCGCGGCGGAGGCGGGCGTGCGGCGGGCGCTCGACGAATGGAAGACGCTGGCCATCGGCGGCTGGCTCGACGCGGCGACGCCCTGGTTCACGCTGGCCGAGAACCTCGCGGGGCGCGTATCGGCACTGGTCGGCGCGCAACCGGAGGAGGTCGCGGTTGCCAATTCCACCACCGTCAACCTGCATCAGCTTCTGGCGACGCTGTACCCGGCGGAGGGTCCAGACGGTGGACGCACGAAAATCCTCGCGTTCGCGGACGAGTTTCCGTCTGACCTGTACGCCATCGCCAGTTTTCTGCGCGGGCGCGGATTGGACCCCCGGCAGCACCTGACGCTCGTGCCAGCGGGCGCGGATGGATGGATCGATGACGCGGCGGTCTGCCGCGCGCTGGCCGACGACCCCGGGTTGCGTCTGGCGGTGCTGCCGGCGGTGGTTTACACGACGGGGCAATTGCTCGACCTGCGCTCGATCACGGCGGCGGCGCGGGACGCGGGAATCCTGATCGGATTCGATTTGTCACACTCGATTGGCGTGGTGCCGCACACGCTGTCCGGCGACGGCGTGGACTTCGCGTTCTGGTGTCATTACAAGTACCTCAACTCCGGGCCGGGTGCGCCGGGCGGGCTGTATCTCAACGCGCGCCACGCGGGCCGCGCGCCGGGTCTGGCGGGGTGGTGGGGTTCGCACAAGGAACGCATGTTCGACCTGGGCCGGGAGCTGGACCCCGCGCACGGCGCGGCGGCGTTGCAGATCGGCACGCCGACCATCCTGGGGATGGCCGCCATCGACGGCGCGCTGGGCGTCACGGAGGCGGCGGGCATGGCGCGCATCCGCGAAAAATCCTTGCGGCTGACGCAAGACCTGATGGAACGGCTCGAAGCGCGGCTGCCGTTCGGCGCGGGCGGTTTTCGGTTCGCCAACCCACGGGAGGATCGGCGAAGAGGCGGACACGTTGCGCTGGCGCATCCCGAAGGGGCGCGGCTCTGCCGGGCGCTGAAAGCCGCGGGGGTCATCACCGATTTCCGCCCGCCGGACATCGTGCGGTTCGCGCCCGTGCCGCTGTACAACACGTTCGAGGAATGCCACGAAACCGTCGAACGCCTGCATCGGATCGTGACGACGGGAGAGCATTTGAGCTTGCCCACTGCCCGGACATTAGTCACATAAACTTCCGCAACTTCTTGAACCCTGAATCTGCCTTACCTCGGTGCTTGAATCCTGGATCTTCCTCCCATGCCTCTCCTCGACATCTCCCGTCCGCTCAGTACCGCGCTCGCTCCCTGGCCGGGCGACACGCCGTTTGAACACCGGCTCACCTGGCGCATCGCCGATGGGGCGGCGGTCAATGTCGGCGCGTTGACGATGGGTACGCACAACGGCACGCACGCCGACGCTCCATTTCATTACCTCTCCGATGGCGCGCCCATCGACGCGCTTGATCCGGCGCTTTTCGTCGGCCCGGCGGTCGTGGCGGATGTGACTGACGCCGGATGGACGATCCCGCGCGCCGCCCTCGCGGAAGCCGCGCGCCACCTCGGCCCCGGTGTCTCACGCCTGCTGCTGAAAACGGGCGCCTGGCCCGATAGCACGCGCTTCCCCGAGCGGCTACCGCTGCTCGCGCCGGACGTGCCCGCCTGGCTGGCCGAACAGGGGGTGCGGCTGCTTGGATTGGACGTTCCCTCCGTCGATGCCATCGACAGCAAGGACATGCCCATCCATCACGCGCTGGCCCGGGCCGGGGTATGCATCCTGGAATCGCTTGATCTCTCGGCGGCGGCGGCGGGTCTTTACGAACTCATCGCGTTGCCTTTACGCATCTCGGGCGGCGATGCTTCACCCGTGCGCGCCGTGCTGAGAACTCCATCAGTGGGGTGATTTCCCCTGTTCATTGGGGTAGTTTTCCTGTCTCTCTTTGGGGTAATCATCCCGAGGCAAAGCGGGAATGCACCCAATACCGGGGAATGCCCGGCTGCGTCAGGGTGGGTGCATGAACAAACACCATCCTCTGAAATCCTGTCGGGCAGCTGCCGCTCTTGCGGCGGCTGCGGTCCTCGCGGTCGGTACGGCGACGGCTTCCGCGCAGACCATCGACACAAACATCTTCGGCGGTGCCGGCACCCCGGCTTCCCTGACGGCGACCAGCACGGCGAACGCCGCCTTCGCGTCCGGCCCGTTCGGGCCGAACTTCAACGGTCACGTCAGCATCGGGCTCGGCGCTCTCACCAACCTGACCGAAACCATCAGCGGCGGCACCTATTCCATCAGCGAATCCGGGCTCACGGGACTGAGCGGGAGCTTCGATGCCACGAAGACTTTTGCGGGTTCCTCGCTCGCCGCCGGTCAATTCTACCGGCTGACGCTGACGACCTCCACGGTCGCGGCGGTGAATTTGCTCAGCGGATTCAATATTCAGTTGTCAACGACCAGCAACGGCAACACGACCGTGGTGCTGGACACGTCCACCGGGACCGGATTGGCGGGCGTGACGAATCTGGTCGGGTTGTTCAATACGAACGGCGTGGAGACACTCACCTTCCAGGCACCGGCCGGTTTGCCCGCCACGCCTCTCACGGTGACGTTTAGCGGCGCGCTGACGGCCAGTGCGTTGGGCAGCACGATTGCCTTCACGAGCGCGGCGATCAATCCCGTGCCGGAACCCGGCACCTGGGCGGCGATCGGGATGGGCATCTTCGGCTTCGTCGTGGCGCGCGCTTACCGTCGTCCAGCATGAAAATCACCGTGAGATTCGCCGTCGGCGTCGTCGGCGGAAAAACCCATTTCCGGGGCGTTCGTCCGGTCCAGGCCTCGTCGTCTGCGCCCGGCTCGCCGGAGGGCGGGCCGGCGGCTGCTCCGGGAATGGGAACTCAGCGCACGGATACCCCTTCGGAGGGTCTCGGTACGATCCCCACAAAATCGCGCACGATGCCGATTTCTTTGACGTAAACGGGTTCCTGTCCGGGCTGCCGCGCCCAGAGGCCGGTCGAACTGCCGCCGTCGAGGTTGAGCGCCTTGTCGATTTTCAACCCGGCGGGCAGCAGCGCGGGATCGGCGAGCACTTGCCCGAGTTCGTCCAGGGTGAGGCTCGTGGACGTGACCAGTCCCCAGCGCCGGTTGCCGTCGGTGAACACGACGGTACGCCGGGCGGTGCGCACGCCGTTGAGCCCCGGCACCGTGCGGCCGAACTCTACCAGGAACGGCCCCGCCTGCACGGCCTGACGCGCGTTCTTACCCGGCAATGGCTCATAGGACCGCCGCAGCGCGATGCGGTGGCCGGTGACGACCAGCGCCCCGCTGAGCAAGCGCACCCGCGACGGTTTCTTGATGAGCTTGCCCCCGGCGAGCAGCAATCCCACCGGCTCGAAATCCGGCTGGAAAAAGCCGCCGTTGCTGCCCGCCAGACAATGGTTTCTGCCCATCGCTTCGCCCAGGCTGGCGCGGCCCAGTTCGCCCTGATCATACACCGCGAAGGTGTGTTCCCCGGCGTCGAAACTGACGAGGTGCAGCGTGGCCGCCGTGCCGCCGGACCCGCCGTCGCGCTCCACCTTCTGGACATGGTGCGACACACCCGCGCCGGGCGCGGGCAGGGTTTCGCTGCCGGTGAGTTTCCAGCCGGGCGATTGTGCCCGGGCGGGACCGGCGATGATGCTCCAGACGGCGAAAAGGAGCAAGGCGGGTGCGGTTGTTTTCATCGGGAAGATCAGCGCGAGTCAGGGCGGCAAACTACGTGATTTTTCGCCCCGGAAAAGCTCGAAAAGGCAGAAGGCGGCACGACGGATGGGTAACGATCAACGAATGTGCGGCGGCGGCTCCGGTTTTTCCAATCCGTTCCAGCCTGCCTCCGATGACAGTTGGCTGACTTTTGCCTTCCGCCTGATAAAATGCCCGTGCCATGACCCGGGACATTCCATCGCTGCTCCCCGCCACCCTCGCCTCCGACGCGCTGCGTTCCGCCGTGCGGTTTCTGCAACGCGGCGTCCGCCCGGACGGCTCCCACGAGGACGGCAGCGATTGGGAGATCGCCAGTCATCAGTGGGGCCTGTTCATCTCCTGGGCTTACCACCGGGGCGTGGCGCTCCCGGCCTCGCTCACGTCCGACTCCGAGGGCGGGCGCGAGCACGACCTCCTGTTTGACGCAACGAACGGACGCTGGCTGAAGTTCACCAAGCCGTTCGCCGCCGGGTTCACGATGGAACTCACCGCCGACCCCCGGTTCGTGCGCCGACCGGCCACACCCCTGCAATACCTGCGGCGCTGGCGGCTGGCAAACCGCCTATTCGGCGTCGATGTGCGCCTCATCGGCCTGTCATGTTTGGGTCGCACGCAACGGATCGTCATCTCCCAACCGCACTTCGCGGGCAAACCGCCGACGTGGGAGGAGATCGACCGCGCCTTGCAACGCGACCACGGCCTGCGGCGGCTGCCGCCGGAACTCGCCCCGGCCGATGATCCCGAGCGCCGTGTGTATTACCGGGGGCGATTGGTGGTGTTTGATGTGTGCCCGGCCAACTGCGCGCGAGCGGAAAGTGGGCGGATCGTGCCCTTCGGTGCCGTTCCGCAGTTGTTCGACCAGATGGAAATCGCAGCGCGGAGCCGTTAGTTGCAGGGAGAGCGTCGCGTGGGTCCCCACCCCTTCTTGGGGGAGAACCGCTCTGAAAAAGCGCTGTCATCCTGAGCGAAGTGAGGCACGAACGCAGTCGAAGGACCTCGCTGGCACGTAC
>CAHJWO010000292.1 GCA_903642295.1 PVC group bacterium
CATTGCGAAGTAGTCGCTGCCTCTCCTCGTTCTCCTCGTTCCCGAGTTGTATTTGAGAACGGGGAAAAAACACCCTTCCAACTCCCTGCGTAATCCTCACAGTTGCTGTTAGGCGACGGAGGTCGAGCGTGGGCCAAGGATCAATGCCAGTTGCCTGAGTCACGTAGCCCGGCTCCCAACTGAGCGGCACAGCCGGAAATCGACATGAACAAAGCGCCGACAATGACAAGCCAGATGAGCCGCAGCCAGGACAACGGCAAAGTACGCTTGAGCGAGAGACCCACAACGAAGAGCAGCCAAAAGCCTGCGTGGATGGCGACAATAACGGTCTTTTGCTCCATCGTCGGATTCACCGTGATCTTCTGGAAGTAGCCGATGATTCCGAGGGGTGCTTGAACAATGACAAGCGGGATTAAAAAAAAACACCCGCCCCGAGAAAAGGAACAGAAGCAAACCAAGCGGCAAATGGAAGAAGAACCCAAGACCACGCCGAGCGAAGCAGACTGTCAGATGAAGTGGCGGCGGTGTTCATGCTTGAGGGCGCTCTGGGTCGCCTAATGACCTAAGCTCAGCGACGGCGGGAGGAAAAATAAGCCATCAAAGCCGAACGCTCCATCGCCGTTCGCTGCAGCGACTGGTTAGGCCCAGTCTAGTGGAAGGTTGTCAGCCTGCGGTACAGGACGAACATCGCCTTGCGGATCGTAGACTTTGGAAAAGCTCCGAATATGCTTTATCTCGTCCCTGATCGGTCGGTCCTTCTTCTGGAATGCAAACCGAAACAGGCAGTTCTTCACGCATTGCAAAGCGTTGTTCTCGGTAAAAATCCATTGGATCTTAACGCCCATCTCGTTTTCCAATTTTGTCCGCCACTCTGAATGACAGAACATGATATCAGAAATGGCGACGCACTTGCCCTGTTGCACCTCTGCGCGCGCCTGCGGCAAGTTGCCATCCCAATTTTCGTTGATGTCATCAAAGCAGCGATATTCCTTTAATTTCAAGTCATCCATGAGGCCGCTTTTTCCACTCCCAGGGAGCCCTGCAATTGCGATTATTTTTGGTTCCATAAGCATAGTATTCAGACGCAGGGTCTGACGGGAAGTAGACGAACTAACGTCGCAGAATAAGACGAAGTTCCTTCGCCTAGCACAGCAGAGGGACATGGTCGGATGCAACCCGCAAAAACGGGTCAAAAAAGAGCCAGATGGTCAAGCATGATCTCTGCCTACCTTTGATGGAGATGGCCTCTACCGCCCTCGCGAACTCAGGATAAACGCCCCCGCCAATCTTACCGCCGGGGCGACGCCCTGCTCGCGGCGGAGTTTTACCAGGAGGTCGCGCTGGGTCTCTGCCAGGGCGCGCGCCGGGTCATCCGTGCGCTCGGCGGCCGCGTAGAAATTGAGCATCAACAGGGTGGTTTCCTTGTCCGGAACGGGCCAGAGCGTCAGCAGCAGATTGCGCGCACCCGCCAGCGCAAACCCGCGCCTCAAACCCAGCACGCCCTCGCCCGAACGCGCCTCGCCGCCACCGCTCTCGCAGGCCGAAAGCGTCACCAGCCACGTGTCGCGCAGATCCAGCGCGGAGACCTCTTCCGCCGTCACGATGCCGTCGTCGCTGGTGCGCGGAATTTCCCCCCGGCCCCACGCCGCCAGCGTGGACGCCGCCCCCGCCAACGCGAGGCCCGCGCGATCCATCGGGTTGAGCCGCGCCGCGACCGCCGCCGGGGCGTCCTTGTCCTTGCCCGGTTCCGGCGGCGGCAAGAAGAATCCGTGCGTGGCAAGGTGCAGGACGCGCGGCGAGTGAATGCTGGAAAGCCGCGCTTCCGTGGCTTCCGCGCCGGTGAATAGTTCACTCTTCCAGCCCCATTTTCGGGCATGTCCCGCCAGATCACGCCCCTCGATCTCCGCGCCCGGCAACGGCGCGAAACGTGCGTCGCGGAACGCGCTCCGGTTGGGTCCGCGCATCGCCAACTCCGTGCCGTGGGACCGCCCTCCGCCGGGCAGTTCAGTGTTTTCCAGCTTGGGATTGGCGAAGACAACCATCGTCCCCCGGCCCGCCTTTCCACCCAACCCCTTTTTTTCGCCGTGCCCGGCCTCCCGGTCCTTGCTCACCCCTGGCGCGCCCTGATCTTTCGCAGTGGACGCGCCGTCCGATGACGCCACCAGGTCACGTCCGCTGCTCACGTAAGCCACGTGGTATTTCTCACCTAGAAACTCACCCTTGCTGGTCAACAGCGTGGCAAACGATAGAAAATTCAGTTCGCCATCCGGGCTGATGATCACCTCGCGGGTGCCCGTCGGCAACGCTGTGCCGACCGGTGCCCATACCAGCCGACCGAGCGTGCCTAACGCTTCTTCCAGCGCGAGGTCGTCGCTCCCCTCACGCACCCCGTCGCGGTATGCCGTCAGGCCGTCGTCGATAGGCTTGGCCGCGCCGAGCGGCACCCACGTGGGCGTCCCGCCCGCGTGCAAAATCACCGCGCCGTAGCGAGCCTCGGCGGGTTTGCCCTGCTGGTCATGGTTGTAGCGGGCAAATTCCACCAGCGTCGTCCCCGCAGGCAACGCCGCGCTGACCTGCCCCGCCGTTACGCCCAACGAACGCCGCGCACGGCCCAACCCGGCCACGGCCCGCGCCATGTCGCTTTCCAATCGCTCCAGCCTGCGAGCGGTTTCCGCCAGCTTGGCGTCGCGTTGTTTGAGTCCGTCCGGGCGGCTGTCCTCCGGCGCGTCGGTGCGCAACTGGGTCAGCTCCCGTTGCAAGGCGCGGCCTTCTTCGATGCGTCCGCGCGTGGCGGGGTCTTCGCTCGCCGCCGCCGTGAGCCGATCTTCGAGCAGCGAGTCGAGCACCACGCCTTTGTAGCGCAGCACCGCGTCCGCCAACGCCCCGGCCTGACCCAGCGTTGCCAGGAGCGACCAGGATTCGTTCACGCGCTGAAATTCCATCCGCTGTTGCTGGGTGGCGAACGACAGCACGCTGGCCAGCCGCGTGTCCTGGTTTTCCTGCGCCTTGATAGCGAACGCCGCGCCTTCCTCGGGAAATCCTTTCCAAGTCCGCCACCGCGCCAGCCGCCGCAAGTTGTCGATCCGGTCCGGGTTGGCAGGACCGAACTCCTTTTCCAGGATCGCCAACGCCTGCCGCGACAGCGTTTCCGCCTCGTCGAGCGAACCTGCTTTCGCCCGCAGTTCGGCCAGTTTGCCCATCGTGTAGGCGCTATCCTGGTAGGTCGTATCCGGGTCTTTGGTCCAGACGCCGAGTGCCCGACGGTACAGGGCTTCCGCCCCCGCGTCGTCGCCGAGGTCGGCGGTGATTTCCCCCAGGTCCGCGAGCTTCTTGGCCACGTCCGCCTTTTCCGGCCCGAGCACCCGTTCCATCATGGCCACGGCTTCTTGCGTGGGTGCGAGCGCGCCCTGATAATTCTCCCGCGCCATCCGCACTTGACCCAATCCTGATAAAGACAATGCCAGGGGTTGGTTGTCCCCTTTGTTCTCCTTGCGATAGAGTTCCACCGACCGCGCGAACAGGCGCTCGGCGCTCGGGTAATCGCCGATGTAAGCGTAAAACGACCCGAGGCTGGCCACCGGAGAGGCCATGCCCGGGTGATCCGGCCCGAGCGCTTTCTCCTGGATGTCGAACCCGCGCTGCGCCGCCGGGGCCGCTTTTTCCATGTTGCCCATTAACAGGTAAACCTGGCTGAGGTTGGACCACGTCGTGGCCGCCGGGGCGGGATCGGGGCCGAACGCTTTTTCCAGGATCGCAATCGCCCGCAGATCGTAGGTCTCCGCCTGCGCGAAGTCGCCGCGCCAATAGCGCACGACGCCGAGGTTATTCATCGCGGAACTGTAATCCTTGGGATCAACGTCGGGCGACTTCTCCATGATGGCCACGGCCCGGCGGTCAAGCGCCTCGGCTTCGGGGTAGTTTTGCGCGGTCTGGTTGGTGCGCCCGAGGATCATCAGGCTGCGCGCGGTCGCCAGACTCTGCGGCCCGGAGATCTGCTCGCTCATGGCGAGTCCGCGCTGACCTAACGTGAGGGCTTCGGACACCTTGCTGGTCTTGCGGCAGAGTTCCGCCAGGTCGGTCAGGACGGCGGCGGTTTCGAGCGATTCCCTCGTGTCGGCCCGCGCCTCCAGGAGTTCCAGCGCACGTCGCATCAGCGGCAAGGCCTCCACCGGTTTGCCGTCTTTGAAGAGCGCCAGCGATTGCTCGCGCAGCGCCTTCGGATCACCGGGCATCGTGGAGGCGGCGGGGGCCGGGGGCGCGGGCGTTTGCGCCGTCAGTATCGACACCGAGGCCCGGACCAACACTAACATGATCAGGAGGGAACCGGCCGCACGACCGTCGAAAGCAAGATTCGCCTTCAATGCACGGGTGAAAAGGGAGGGGAGCATACGCACGAAATTCTGCGACCCCGGCGGGCGCAGTTCAAGCCATAATTCCCCCGCTCCGTGGGCTTTCCATAGCGGATTCCATTACAAGAAAATTCGCCCGTGCCGGAATATCCCACCCCTTTCGGCGTCTGCATGGACGGCACAACCGACAGTGCATCGGCGGCCAGCGGGGATGGAGATCTAAGGTAGCCGGTTTGTCTTTTCTGACGATGCCTATCCTTCTGGTTTTGCTTTCCGTCCTAACAATAGACTGGAAAGCGACTTTGGCTTGCTCGACGCCTCCTCGCCCTCCGCCGTGCGGTTGGGCGCCCACGCACGGGTATGCGGCAAGTCGCCCGCGCTCGCGGCCGATTGCAACCGCTGTTCCTCGGTGAGCTTGAGCGGCGTGCTCTTGGATTGCAGCACGGCGTCCAGTTGCGCCCACATGTCGTCGCGGCGCGCGGGAGCCACCAGACCGAGGATCATCAGCTTATAAAGATGAAGCTGCACCTGTTCCGTGCTAATGCGCTCGATGCTGGCCAGCTTTTCGGCGCTGATGCCGCACTTGAGCAGGTTGACCGCACTGTGATAAAATTCCGCGAGGCTTTGCTCCTCGAACTCCGTCGCGTGGTCCGTCTTTTGCAGCCGGAAAATGCGGTGCGGCGCGGGCAGAGCCTGTTTGTTGACGCTGATCTCGTCCACCTGGCTGACGATGATCAGCGCCAGACGGTCCACGCCGATGCGCACGCTGCCCATCAGGCTGCTGGCGTGCGCGGGGGTAAAAATAAAACGCCCGATGGGCGTCGCCGTCACGCTGACGAGTTTGTCCACCACTTGCGACTCTGATTTGATGATGTGTTTGTCCACCATGAAGCCGCACAGGTAGCCGGGCGTGAAATGCATCTGCATTTCACTGACCTGTTGAGTTTGTACGAGGCAAAGTTTGCCCGACCGGTGCCGCATCATGTTCAGCAGTTCGGGCAGGGGAAGCTCGGCGATGTCACCAGTAACTGGCATTCCTACTCACA
>CAHJWO010000293.1 GCA_903642295.1 PVC group bacterium
TCGTACACGCGGGAGAGCTTGAAGGAGGCGTCAAACCCGGCGTTGACCACCGGGCGGAAGATGTCGCCCTCCGTTTTAAACGCCGCGATCTGGTTGCGCAGGTCTTGCTGGCTCTTGAGTTGCAGGTCGCTGGCGTTCACCGGGCTGACCGAGAGCAGCGACGTGATGCTGGTGTCGTTGGCAAATTGCAGGGCGTAGGCGGGGGTGTTCGCCGGGGCCGAACGGCTGTAGTACGTCCCGCGCAGGCCCACGCGCGGATCGACGTTGAGCCAGCCGAAGAGAGTTTCCGGCAGCGAAAACTGGTGGAACGAATCCGCCCGCAGCGCGCTGTATTCGGGCAGCGGGCTGTCGTTGCCGAAGGCGCGCGTCAGGTAACCGACCGTGTTCGAGGTCTCGTAAAAGACGCCGGAGCGGCCCAGCGGCAGGCGCGGGGCTTCGAACGCGAGTTCGGGCAGCCGCTCGGTGGAATCGAAAAACTCGTTGGCCTGGTAGCGCACCGTGAGCGTGGTGATGAACGACGGTTGGTGATAGACCAGCGAGGCGACGTTCTCGGGGTTGGGGTTCTTGGTGAACTCGCCTTCGTAGAAGTCCTGGAGCAGGTAGCGATCACTGATTTTGTCCGCGTCGATCTTGAAGAAAAGGTCGTCGGTGAGGAACTGGTAGGATGCCAGCTTGATGCGGTAGCGGTCCTGATCAATCGGCTCGCGGTCGAGCGTGGTGCGGTTGAGGTCGGGTTTGTCGTCGTGGATAAAGTAGGTCAGCAGTTCGGTGGCTTCCTTGTTGCGAATCTGGCGCGACAACCGCAGCCCGGTGGCGGCGAAGCCCGAGGGATTTCCCTCGTCATCGGTGGTGTCCGTGCCGTTGCCGAGGGTATTGCCGCTGGTCCCGAAGCCGCCGGGGCCCACGGTGCCGTTGCCGCCCGCCGAGTTCGTGGTGGCGGTGTTGGGCGCGTTTCTCGGGGAGGCCACCGTCGCCGCGACCCCCGGGTCGTCATCGCTGGCATAAGGGTCGATGTTCGTGCCGGAGGGCGGCGTCTTTTTGCGACGGTTTGGCTTGTACTCGAAGGTCAGGCCCCCGGCGGCACCGCGCTCGGAGCGGTAGTCCAGCCGCACCAGTCCCGTGATGTGCTCGGTGATGGGAAACGTGACGCCCGCGAGCAGGTACGCGCCGAACACGCTCGAATAACCGGGCGTCACCGTGTAGCCGCTCTGCTGGTCCAGCGACTGGTAGAAGTACGGGAAATAGAAAACCGGCGTGGAGCCGACGTAGAGCGTCGAGCCGATGTAAACGATGCGGTCGTCCGGGTAAATGCGCACCCGGCGCGAATTGAGGTGAAAGTCCGGCTTGGAGCTGTCGTCGGTGGTGAATCGGCCGTTGCGCAGGTTGTACTGCAAGCCCTGACCGGGCGAGAACACACCGATGGACGAAAACTCGTAAGGCGCCTTCTCGCCCGCGAAATCCAGCGCGCGGATCGCCTTGGTGTTGAAATTGTAGATCGCGCGCTCGGCGACGATCACCGTGTCATTGCGGAAAATGCGCACGTCGCCGATGAGAATGCCCTCGTGGGTGTCGGCGTTGTAGTCCGCGCGGTTGCAGTAGATGCTGGCGTCGTTGGTGACGATGTTGACCGACCCCGTGAACGTGGCGACGTGGCCTTCCGGGGTATCGACGTAGGAGGTGCCCGAATTGCTGGCGATGTCGATGGGCCCCTGCTCGGCCTGCCGGGCAACGGCGGTGTTGCTGCCTGCCAGCGCGGAGTTTTGGGTGCCCGCCGACCCATTTCCCGCCGGGTTGCCGCCCGCCGGGATCGCCGGGATCGCCCCGGGAGGATTCGCGGGCAGGGCCGTGGTCGGCGGCAGCGGGTTCGCACCCTGCCCGTGCCCGGACCGGGTGGCGACCGCCGATAACCCGAGGCACAACGCCGCCGTGGCGAGCAAACCCCGACGCACGGGCAGACAGAAGAACAAAGTTTTCACCACTTATATCGTAGAGGAAAGCGCTACAAAATCACGAGGGGAAAGATGATTGGCGTAAGCCATTGATGATCAACCGTGCGCATTTTCGTCCGGTTCCTTTCAATCCCCGTAGCCCTGCGGATTGCGCTGGTGCCATGCCCACGCGCTGCCAATGATGTCGTCGAGCGATTGATATTCGGGTTTCCAGCCGAGCGCGCCCTGGATTTTGCCGGAGGCGGCGATGAGCCGGGGAGGATCGCCCGCGCGGCGCGCTTTCTCCACGACCGGGATGGCGTGGCCGGTCACCCGGCGGCAGCATTCGATGACCTCCGCCACGGAGTTGCCCCCGCCAGTGCCCAGATTATAGAAAGTGCTTTCCTTGGCTTCGAGCGCCAGGATGTGCGCCTGCGCCAGATCGACGATGTGGATGTAGTCGCGGATGCAGGTGCCGTCCGGCGTTTCGTAGTCGGTGCCGTAGATTTCGGCGTGGTCCCTCTGGCCCAGCGCCACCTTGAGGATATTCGGGATGAGGTGGGTTTCGACCCGGTGGTCCTCGCCGTATTTCTCGGTCGCGCCGGCGGCGTTGAAGTAGCGCAGAGCCACGAATTTCAGCCCGTGGATGGTATCGAACCACTTCAGAACCTGCTCGAACATCAGCTTGGATTCGCCGTAGGGATTGATCGGCTTCTGCGGCAGGGTCTCGTCCATCGGCACGCGCTCGGGCGGGCCGAAGGTAGCGCAGGTCGAGGAAAATACGAAGCGTTTGCACCCGGCGGCGAGCATGGCATCCAGGAGGTTGAGCCCGCCGCCGACGTTGTTGCGGAAGTATTTGGACGGGTTGGTCATGGACTCGCCCACCAGGGCGTTGGCGGCGAAGTGCATGACGGCGTCCGGTTTGGCGGCAGCGAGGGCCGGGCCGATGGATTGGGAATCGTTGAGGTCGCCCTCGGCGAAGGTGGCGCGGGGGTCAACGGCGAGGCGGTGGCCCTCGGTGAGATTATCGAAAACGGTGACGCCGTGACCGCGGTCCAGGAGTTGTTCGACGCAGATGCTGCCGATGTAACCCGCTCCCCCGGTGACAAAGATGTTCATGTGAAGGAAGACGTTAGCGGGGGTGCGGGGAGCAATCCAAGCGGAAAATCGAGGGGGTGCGTTGAGTGGAGGGAGAGGGGGATTTTTAACGCGGAGATGCGGAGGGTCGCGGAGAGCGCGGAGAGGGGGAAGGGGGGAGGATTAAAATTTGGGGAGTTCTTTTGGGCGGAGAGGTTCGTCCAGACGGTTGACGATCCGATGGATGCCGTTTTTGAGGCATAGGGTGTGAAAGTTGATCAGCAATCCGAGCCGCAAATCGAGCAGACGCAGATAGCTCAAAAGTTGGGGCTTGTCCGTGGGTGACAAGTTTTCCTTCGCCTTGAGTTCGACGAGCACTCGACCACCGACCAGCACGTCATAGCGTAACTCGGATTTCAGATGCACTCCCTTGTAACAAACCGGCGCGATCTGCTGCCTTTGGAAGGGTATCCGGCGCAAGCTGAGTTCGTGACAAAACGCCTGCTCGTAAATGTTCTCCAGCAGTCCCGGTCCGAGACTGCGGTGAACCTCAATGGCAGCGCCAATGATCGCGCCGGAAACGGCGTCCAGATCTCGGTTAAACGCGATGCCCATTTGGTATTCCCCTTTCTCTCTCTTTTCTCCGCGACCTCCGCGATTCTCCGCGTCTCCGCGTTAAGATTCCCCCTCTCCTCCACCCTTGAACGCGCAAATTCCCCGTTTCTTCGCCGCCGCCACGAACGCGAAGAATTCCCCCGCCGCCGCGCCCCATTCCCTCTCCCGGGCCGCCGCCAACGCCTGGCTGACGTTTTTCCCTCCCATGTACAGCAGCTTGAACGCCGCCTTGATCTCCGCCCGCTCTTCCCCCGAAAACCCGCTCCGCCGCAGCCCCACCACGTTCAGCCCGAACACCAGATTCCGCTCCGCGCCCAGCGCAAACGGCGGCACGTCCTTGCTGAACGCGCTCAACCCCTGGATCATCGCCCCGCGCCCCACGCGCACGAACTGGTGGAACACGCTCCCGCCGCCGATGAACACCCGCTCGCCGATCTCCACGTAACCACCCAGCAGCACGTGATTGGCAATCACGACGTGATCCCCCACCTGCACGTTGTGCCCGAGGTGCGCCCCGGCCATCAACAGGCAACTCTCGCCCAGCCGCGTGACCGTCCCCGGCTTCGTCCCCCGGTGGATCGTGCAATGCTCGCGGATCAGCGTCCCCGCGCCCACTTCCACGCCGGAGTCGGTCGCCGGATCGAAGGCGTAATCCTGCGGCCACCCGCCGACCACCGCCCCGTGTCCCACGCGCACCCTCGCGCCCAACCGCACCCGGCCCGTCAGGGTGGAATGTGCTTCCAGCACGCAGCCCTCGCCGATTTCCGCCGGACCCTCCACGACCGCATACGGCCCCACCCGCACGCCCGTTGCCAGGGTCGCCGCCGGGTCGATGACCGCCGTCGGATGAATGAAAACATCGGTCCCCGCCATCAAATTAATTCCTCCTCCTTGAAACTGAAATACGACGGCTCACCCGCGTGGATGGAGCCGATGATGATGTGGTCCGCCACCTCGATGCCCAGCAACTGACCTACTTCCACCACGCGCTTCGTCAGTTGCTTGTCCGCCTTGCTGGGGGCCGGGTCGCCCGAGGGATGGTTGTGCGTCAGAATGATCGCGTAGGCGCTGTGGAGCAGCGCGGGCCGGAAAATCTCGCGCGGATGGGCGATGCTCTCGTTCAGGCCGCCGAGCGAAACTTCCTCGATGCGCAGGAGTTGGAACTTCGTGTCGAGCAGCAGCACGCGCAGGGATTCGCGGGTCAGGCCCCGGTAGTCGTGGGCCATCAACTGACAGACCACCTCCGGGCTGTCCACCTTGAGCCGGCCGATGGTTTCCCGCGCCACCCGCCGGCCCAACTCGAAGGAGACCGCCAGCAGCGCGGCCTGTTCGGCGGACATGCCCGGCACGGCGGCGAGTTCGCGCAGGTCGCACCGCGCCAGGGTGCGCAGGCTGCGCACCTTCGCCAGCAGACGGCGCGTGAGTTCCGCCGTTTGCTCCGGGTTCGCGGCCAGTCCGCCGCCGTCGAGCAGCAGGGAGACGAGTTCGGTGTTGCTAAGGATATGTGCGCCCAAGGCAGCCAACCGCTCGCGGGGTTGGTCGGCTTCGAGCACTTCCTGGATGCGAAAGGAATCCAAATCCATCCGACCGCCCTAACAGGAAAGATCCAAGATTCAAGAACCAAGAAGGGAAGAACCAAGATCCAAAGAAGGTCCAAGGTCCAAAAGGCAACGGAGACCAATCTTTTACATCAAGCGTTCAACTCGCCCGCACCACGTCGCGCACCAGCCAATCGAAAC
>CAHJWO010000294.1 GCA_903642295.1 PVC group bacterium
ACTCGGTTCCCAGCCCCGGCAGGGGCGGCAGAGTTTAGCCCGGGGCGTAAGCCCCGGGGAAAAGCGCCATTCGCCCGAAGCCCCGGCAGGGGCGTAAGAAAAGACGCGTGGGTTTTCCGGATAGGCAGTAAGCTGAGACGAAGCAATATTGCGTTCACACCGCAACTTGTATGCTAGGGGAATACCCGCCGCTTCGATTTCACGTCCCAGCGAGTTCCCGCATGGGCCGGGTGGTCGGGGCGGGCAAATCCCTGTCGTCGGCGACGATTTGCGCCACTTCCTCGCGCACCAGTTCGCCCAACTGCTGGTAAGTCTGCCCCTCATCCGTGCCGTGGCATACGCCGCCCCACGGAAACAGGTCCGGGCAATAGCCTACATAACAGCCGTCTGCCTCGCTCCAGCGCACAAATTTCAGATAGCGATCTTCAGTTTTCATCGGGAAGTTTCGCGGATGGCGTTGCGGACTTGTTTCTCCTGGTAAGGATGCGCGTCATCGCGGTCTTTGCCACTCAAAATCACCGCTCCCGGAAAGCGCGGGTGACGGAACTTCCGGTGCGACCCCTTTCCGCCGCTCACGAGTGCGAAGCCTGCGTTTTCCAGTTCGGCAATCAATTTACGAATTTGGCGAGCCATGCCCGTACCCTATGGAATTACGCTCGTTTTTGTAAGCTTGAGGGGTGTTATCCTGCGCTTCCAAGGCATCTAGCCACTGAAAGTTGGCGTCCGCCCGGGCGTCGCAATCGGCGAGCGCTTGCGCTTCCTCCAACTCGATGGGTCGACGGGCGATCTCGCGGCGGTCGGCGTGCGAGAGGCGGGGTAACTCCGTGAGGATTTGCGCGGTACTCATGCCAATTTGATTAAACACCTTCGCCCGTGGTTCGGCAAACTGCTTGTCCTGCCTCCCGGGCTCCACCTCACTTCTGCCAACGTTGATCAACCCCCACCCGGTCCCCGCTCGGCACCAGCCCAAGGAACTTGCTCAGCCCGGTCAGATCCTCCCAACCCTTGAAATTCCGGTCATCGACCCGGTACCCCAGCGCCACCGACATCTCGACGGGTGCCTCCGCGCCCTCCTTGCATGAGAACCACATGACGTACTCCTCGCCCTCCTTGAGCCGGTCCGCCGCCAGACGCTGGATCACGATGAAATGCTTGTCTTTCGGCAACAGGTCGCTGCCGTTCTTGAACGCTTCGGGCTTGATCGGGAAAAAATTGTCGAACCCGCGCTGCATCGACCCCTTCACGGGGGCGATGTACCACGAGGCCACCTCGCGCGGCATCCCGAAGAACCAGAACAGGTCCATCGTGGTTTTGTCCGCCACCTTTTGCAACGCCGCCGCCTGGGTGCGGTCCACCCGGAAACGAAAACCCGACACCCGGCCCGCGCCGCCCGCCACCTTGTCGTTTAGCCGGATCGTCTGGATGTCCGGCGCGCCCTGCTCGTCCACCGGCGTGGTGATCGTCGGGAACGCTTCCGTTTCGGCGGCGTACGCGTTCTCCGTGGCGTCCTCTGCCACCGGCTTCGCCCGGAGGTCGATTTGCGCCTCGGTCTCGGTGGCGACCGCCCACGCCTTCTTGCCCAGAATATCGCGGCTCACGTCCTCGCCTTCGCCGACCGAAAGGGCCGACGGCTTGCCGTTCACCTCGCAAAAAATGAACAATGCCTTGGCCATGCCGGGGTGCGGGTCCGTCTCCAGCCAATCGGGGTTCGCCGAGAAAATCTTGTCGTTGCGCAGCAGCTTTTTCACGCGCTCGGTGACATCGGCGGACTGGCCTCCGTAACTGTAACTCGCGGCCAGAATCTTCAGCGATTCCAATTTCGCCGGTGCTGCGCCCGGTTCCTCGGCGGCCACGAAAGAATCAGCCGTCAGCGAGAGGACGGCGAACAGAATGGAAACGAGCTTTGTTTTCACGGGGAATAGGGAGGAAGAGCAATCCAGCGGCCTGCGGTGGAAAGTAACAGGATTCCGGTCAGGAAGAGGAGCTTTAATTTTCCGCCGCTGGCGGCACTTGCTCCACCCAAATTCGCTTGCGCCGGGTACGTTTCGATGGTAATTTCCGCGCCTCCCCGCAAGCCCATGAAACTTCCTTTCCGCTCCCTGCTTTCCCTGGCCGTCGCCGTGGCTGCGACCTGTGCACCGCTCGCCCTGCGCGCGCAAAGCTCGACGCCCGTCTATGTCGTCAAGCCCGTGGCGGACTTTACCGTGCCGGTCGGGACCACCTCCGGGAAGGTCAACCTCAAGAAAACCTTCGGCCTGACCGGTATCACCGGCGACGTGGTCCGCTTTACCACCAGCCTCGGCAACGTGGACGTACAACTCCTCGCCGCCGACGCCCCGGCGACCGTGGCTAACTTTTTGAGCTACGTGAGCGCCGGAGCTTATGGCAACACGTTTTTCAGTCGTTCCGTACCCGGGTTTGTCGTCCAGGGCGGCGGCTACTTCGTCACCGACGGGTCCGTCCACGCAGTCACCGCACAGAACCCCGTGGTCAACGAGTACAAAATCTCCAACACGCGCGGCACCATTGCGATGGCTAAATTGCCCGGCGATCCGAACAGCGCGACCGATGAGTGGTTCTTCAATCTGGCCGACAACGCGTCCAATCTGGACAACCAGAACGGCGGGTTCACCGTGTTCGGTTCGGTCCTCGGCGACGGTATGAACGTGGTGGATGCCATCGCCGCGCTGACGGTGGTTGACGCCAGCGGCGGCGACCCCAATTCGCCTTTTACCGCCCTGCCGGTTTTGAGCACCTATCAGGCGGGCGCGTCGGTGTCGGTCAACGATCTGGCTTATACCCCCATTACCGTGGTGCCGCTGCTCCCGAAGGTGACTGGCGACCCCGCTCTGCTCAAGGTGAAGGTGAAATCCAATAGCAATCCGGGCCTGGTGACACCGACCATCCAGGGTACGAAGCTTTTCCTCACCTATGCCTCCGGCGTGACGGGTTCGGCCACGATCACTCTGGTAGCGAAGACCGCGGTCAAACATGACAAAGTCAACACGAGCTTTACGGTGACAGTCCAATAAAGGGAGGGACGGCTGTCCCGGCCGTCCCCACCGGGCCGTGAGCCCCCCGTCTCGGGCTTGCGTTGGTGGATGGAGGCCTCTGAGCGTCGTCGCTTTCCGCACGGCGGCCTTCCCCCGCTCGTTCAAACCGAAATTTTGCGCTGGCGCATCCCGGCTTTTGCTCGTAGAAAAGCCAATGAGCCAAACTACCGCCCCTTCCACGCTCCCCGAAGACGCCAAATACGCCGAACGTCAGGACCCCATCGTGCGCCTGGACCTGCCCGCCGGCCCGGTCTATTGCGTGCTCTATCCCGACGCCGCGCCCAAGCACGTCGAGCGCATCCTCCTCCTCGCGGGCGAGGGTTTCTACAACGGCCAGCGTTTCCATCGGATCGTGCCCAACTTCGTCGCGCAGATCGGCGACCCCAAGAGCAAGGAGGGCGTCAACGGTCCCGGCGTGGGCAGCGGCGGTTCCAAGTACGGCTACTTGCCGCTCGAAGTGAACAAGGCCTACAAAAACTCGCGCGGCACGTTGGCGATGGCCCGCACGAACGAGCCCAACTCGGCGAATAGCCAGTTTTACATCGTGCTCAAGGACGCCCCGCATCTCGACATGCAGTACACGGTGTTCGGCAAGGTGCTCGACAACGGCATGGACCTCGTGGACCAGCTCAAGGTCGGCGACCCGATGAACGTCTTCGTGGTCAAAAAGTAGTTTCCTCCGGTGGCAGGGCAGGCGCTTCGCCTGCCGGGGGAGGGGACTTCAATTCCCGCGTCCGCTCCTCCTACCTTCCGGCACTTCCGCCTTCCCACTTCCGCCTTCCCCATGTCCGCCCCGCCCGCCCACGGTTCCAAAATCCTCATTCTGGACTTCGGTTCGCAGTACACGCAGGTCATCGCCCGCCGGGTGCGGGAATGTTCGGTGTACTCGCAGATCGTCCGCTACGACACCCCGGCGGACGAACTGCGGGCGATGGGCGCGCGGGGCATCATTCTCTCCGGCGGACCCGCCAGCGTTTACGCCGCCAACGCGCCCCAACCCGACCCTGCTCTCTTCGACCTCGGTCTTCCCGTCCTGGGCATCTGCTACGGCCTGCAACTGATGTTCTTCCACCTGGGTGGGAAGGTGGAACCCGGCGACAAACGCGAGTACGGCGCAGGCCATCTCCACGTCGAGGCCGCCGACTGCGCCCTCTTCGACGGCCTGCCCGAAAAATTGGACGTGTGGAACAGCCACGGCGACAAGGTGACCGCCCTTCCGCCCGGTTTCCGCACCGTCGCCCAAACCGAGAACAGCCCCTACGCCGCTGTCGATCACCCGGAGAAAAAGTTTTTCGGCCTCCAGTTTCACCCGGAGGTGGCGCACACCCCGCGCGGGCGCGACCTGCTGCAAAACTTCCTCTTTCGCGTCTGCAACTGCGCGCCGGACTGGACGATGGGCAGCTTCATCGAGCAAACGTGCCAGGAAATCCGCGCGAAGGTTGGCACCGAAAAAGTGATCCTCGGCCTGAGCGGCGGCGTGGACAGCTCCGTCGCCGCGATGCTCCTGCACCAGGCCATCGGCGACCAACTCACCTGCATCTTCGTCAACAACGGCCTCCTGCGCGAGAACGAGGCCGAGGCCGTCCAGAAACTTTTCGGCGACAATTTCCACATCCGGCTCAAGTACGTCGATGCCTCCGACCGCTTCCTCGACAAGCTGGCAGGCGTCACCGATCCTGAAACCAAGCGCAAGATCATCGGCAACGAATTCGTCCGGGTCTTCGAGCGCGCTGCCGCCGAACTCCGCGTCGGCAACGACGGCGAGCACCGGTTTCTCGCCCAGGGCACGCTCTACCCCGACGTGATCGAAAGCGTCTCGATCTCGGGCAACCCGGCGGCGCTCATCAAGAGCCACCACAACGTCGGCGGCCTGCCCGAGGACATGAAGTTCGAGTTGATCGAACCCCTGCGCCAACTCTTCAAGGACGAGGTGCGGCAGGTCGGCCTGCAACTCGGCCTGCCCAAGGAGGTCGTCATGCGCCAGCCCTTCCCCGGCCCCGGCCTCGCGGTCCGCATCCTGGGCGAGGTCACCGCCGAGCGCTTGGAAATCCTCCGCAACGCTGACACCGTCGTCGTCAACGAGATGAAGAGCAGCGATTGGTACTACCGGGTCTGGCAGTCCTTCGCGGTCCTGCTGCCGGTCCGGTCGGTCGGCGTGATGGGCGACGAGCGCACCTACGAGAACACGGTTGCCCTGCGCATCGTGGAAAGCCAGGACGGCATGACGGCGGACTGGGTCCGGCTGCCCTACGAACTCCTCGCCCGCATCTCGGGCCGCATCTGCAACGAGGTCAAGGGGGT
>CAHJWO010000295.1 GCA_903642295.1 PVC group bacterium
ATGGCGGGGGCGGGCGGATTTGCTCCCGCCAGCCGGGCCGAGGATCATCCGCCTTCGGGTCGGCAGGCGCTGGACCTCTACCACGACGGGCACTACGACGAGGCGTACAAGGCATTCCAGGCGCTGGCGGAGAAGAATCCTGACCAGGGCAGCCTCCCGTTCAACGCCGGGGCGAGCGCCTACAAGGGCCAGCAGTACGACGAGGCGCTCGACGCCTTTACGAAGGCGCTGACCTCCGAGAATCCCGATCTCCAGGCGAAGGCGAACTACAATTTCGGCAACACGCTTTTTCGCCGGGGCGACGGCAAGAAGGAACCCGAGGAAAAAATCAAGGATTGGAAGAACGCCCTCCAGCATTACGACGCCGCGCTCGCCGCCCTCAAACAGCGCGGACCGCAGGCCGACCCGAACCTGCTGGCGAACGCCAAGTACAATCACGACTACATCCAGAAGCGTCTCGACGAAATGCCCAAGCCGCCGCCTAAGGATGACCAGAAGGACAAAAAGGACGACAAAGACCAGAAACCGGGGGACAAAGACTCGGCGCAGGACCCGTCCAAAGGTAACATTCCCCCCAAACCGGACCAAGATCAGCAAAACAAGGATCAGCAAGGCAAAGACCAGCCGCAGGGTTCCAAACCGGACCAACCGAAACCGGACCAGGGCGGCAAGTCATCCAACGACCAGAAACAGCCGGGCGATCAACCCCCGCAGCCGTCGCCGGGCCAATCCGACCAGAACGATCCTTCCCGATCCGGCCAGGAGAAGCCCCGCGAGCACGGCGACTTCCAGGCGAAACCCGGCGAGGGCAAACAACCGCCGCCCGGCGAAACTCCCGAGGGCGAGCCCAAGGACGAACCCGGCAAGATGAACCCCTCCCAGGCGCGGGCGTTGCTCGATTCTCTCAAGGGCGAAGACGCCCACGTCAACCTCAGCGGCGACCAGAACCGCCGTCATTCCAACGATGAACCTCCGCCCAAGGACTGGTAAAGGCAGGATGCAGGCTGCAAGCTGCAAGATGCGAGATGCAGGATGCGAGATGCAGGCTGCGGACAGGAGGGACAATGCTGGACGAAGAGTGGCCCGGCGGCCTTTCGTCTCTCGTCCCGGGCGTTGTTCGCCTCGCCGGAAGTGCCCCCCGCCTCCCGCCTGCCGCCTCCTGCTCGTCGCCTGTTGCATTTTCCTCGCTCTCCTGCCGTCGTCCCACGCCCGTGCGGCCCAGGCGCAGGGCGATAGTGACGCCACCGTCTCCGCCACGTTGCTGGACCCCTCCGTCGATGCCGGTGAAACCACGCAGTACCGCGTCACCGTGGACAACGGCAACGCGGATCGACCGCCGAACCCGCCGGTCGTGGACGGGCTGACGTTCACCTACCTCGGGCCGCAGCAGCAGTATTCGTTCAACGCCGTCAATGGGCGGTTCACCCGCCACAGTACGGTGACGTATAATTATTCGGTCCAGACCACCAGGTCGGGCCACTTTACCATCCCGGGCCTCGACGTGTCGGTCGGCGGCGCGACCCTGCGCACGCTACCCGTGGCGCTCGCCGTCGAGGACGCCGGTGCTCCCGCCGCCACGCCCCCCGGCCAGACTACCACCGCCGAACTCCTCATCCTGAAGAAGACCGCTTACATCGGCGAAAGCTTTCCGGCGGAACTGCGCACCTATTTCGGCCTGAACGTCAACATCCTCGCGTTTGCCGAGGAACCGATCCTCAGCGGCGAGGGGTTCAGCGTGCAGAAGTTTACCCCGCCGCGCCAGGGCCAGACCGTGCTCGAAGGCGTGCGTTACCGGGCGGCGGTTTATCGCACGGCGGTCACGGGCGTAAAGACGGGCACCTTGTCGGTGGGTCCGGTCGATACCATGCCTACCGTGCAGTTGCAGACCACGCCGGGGCGGCGGCGTCACCGCGGCAACTCGAACGGCGGCATCTTCGGCGACGACGACGATTCTCCCTTCAACCAGTTCTTCGGCGGCAGCGGCCTGCGGATGCAGCCGCCGCAGCAGATCAAGGTGACGGCCCCGCCCGTCAAGGTGGAGATCCTGCCGTTGCCCCCGGGCAAGCCGGACGGGTTTTCCGGCGGCATCGGCCAGTTCAAATTGGAAGCCGAGGCCGAGCCGCGCCGCGCGCAGGCGGGTGATCCCGTCACGGTGCGCCTGATCCTAACGGGCCAGGGCAACTTCCCGCGCGTCAATGCGCCCGTCCTGACCGATGACAAGGGCCTGCGCACCTACCCGGCCACCGCGCAGTTCAAGGCCGACGATGACGTGGGCCTGAGCGGCACCAAGACGTTCGAGCAGGTGATCATCGCCGACGGTCCGCGCACCTCGCTGCCCGCGTACCATTTCGATTACCTCGACCCGGCGACCGGCAAATATGTCGCGCTCGACACCGCACCGATTCCGGTCCAGATCGCGGGCAACGCGGTCCCGCCGCCGCCCGCCGTCTCCACCGCTCCGGCCACCGCCGCCACCGAGACCCCGGCAGCCACGCCGACGCCCACCCCGCGTGCCGCGCAGGACATTCTCTACATCCGCAACGATCCGGGCCGGGCCGAAAGCCGCGACGCCTTCCTGCCGATCTACCGGACGCGTGCCTTCTGGCTGGCGCAGGCCGTGCCGCTGGCGGCGCTGCTCCTGGCGGGGGCGTTTCTGGTGGCGCGGGCGCGGGCGCGCAACGAAAGCGCCCGTCGGCAGGCCGCGCTCCAGCGCCAGCAGGGGGAACTCCAGCGCGCCCTGCGCCGGGAGACGACGAGCCGCCGCGATTTCTACACGGCAGCGACCCGGCTGGCGCAGCTCCGGGCGGCGGGCGGACGGCCCGACGACCGGCTTTCCGCCGCCGAGATCGTCCGGACGCGGACGCTCGATCCGCAGACGGCCAGTTCGGTGCAGGACATTTTCCACCGCCACGACGAACTGGCCTACAGCGGCGGGAAAATCGCGGAGGAACCGGTGCCCGCCGACGAACGGCGCACCGTGCTCGCCACGCTCGAAACCCTCGGGAAAAACGGTCGATGAACTCCGCCCAGGTGCGAAGGCTAACGCCTCAAAATTTCTGTCACCCTTCGACTCGCCCGAGGCTCGCTCAGGATGACAAGGGGGAAAAAGGAGTAGAAATGATGATGCGTCAACTTTGTTCCAGATTCTGCCTGCGACCACCTAAGCATCTGCGAAATGGAAGCTCGGTGGATGGCGATCTCCGAGCGCCAGGTGTTCCCGGCGGCGCAGCCGCCATGCTGCCAAGCATTTTAAACCGCTGCGCGGTCCCGAAAATATGGCGCTCGGAGATCGCCATCCACCTGGAAACCTTCTCGTATATGCTTAGCGCCGTTTGTCGCACTCGGCGGCCTGGCCGTCCAAATCCCTTTCCGCTCGTGATCTCTCGCTCGACACTTCCAAATCCCTCGACCTCTTTTCCAGCCCTACTGGTCGCGCTCCTGCTAACTTTCGGCACGCTCCATCCCACCGCCTGGGCAGCTTCCCCGGAGCCTTTCGCCCTGGGCAACGCGCGGTATGCCGCCGGGGACTTCGCCGGAGCGGCCCAGGCCTACGAGGACCGGGTGAGGCAGGGGGACTTCAGCGCCAACGGCTTCTACAACCTCGGCGACGCCTACTATCGCCTCGGCGACCGGGGCCGCGCCATCCTCAACTATCGCCGTGCGTTGCTGCTGGAACCCTCCCACGCGGAGGCCGCCGCGAATCTCGCGTTCATCGGCGGCGGGAAGGCGGGCGAGGGTCGCAGTGGCAAAGCGGCTGTCTGGGCGGTGGTTCCGTGGGTCGCGGCGGCGTGTGGGTGGCTCGGCGTGGCCGGTTTGCTGACCGCCGCCGCCAGCCGCCGGTACCGCACCCTGGGTTTCGGCGCGGCGGCGCTGGGCTTGTTGCTGGGCGCGCTCGGGGCCGGGCTAATCCGTTCTTTCGATGACAGCGCGGGGATCGCGGCGCGGGCGGTGGTGGTGACGGAAGCCGCCCCCGCGTTGTATTCACCGGCGGACAGCGCCAAGGTGGTCACCACCCTCCCGGCGGGCGGCGAGGTGCGCGTGCTGTCGGAGCAGGGAGCGTGGCTGTATGTGCTGCTGGGTGACGGCACCACCCGGGCGTGGCTCGCGGCAAAGGGGGTCGAGCGGATCGTGCCGAAGTAGGAACGCCGGAGGCGGCCTCACGGATCGATGAAATATTCTCTTCCCATCTGTCGCTTCTGCGACTCGTCGGACGTGGACGCGCCGAGGAACGCAATCATCTCGGGTTGATACGCAAAGGCCCGGAAGAAATAGTCTTCCATCAAGGCGGTGAATTGCGTCGGCGCGACGGCCCCCTGTGCCTTCTTCAACAGATCGACCGCCGTCGGCATGTCCTTCTTCTGTAGCGCCACCGCCGCGCCGGTCAACAGCCAGTAGCCCGAGGGCGCGGGGTCGTTCAGGCGCTGGTCGAGTTCCGCCTTGAATTCCGCATCGCGGCCGAGTTCCACCAGGCTCAGCCGCCGCTTGAATGCCACGTACTCGCGTTCGGGCGCGGCGTTCGGTGCTTCCACCGGCAGTCGCAGGAGCGCCTGTTGAAACCGGTCCAAGGCATCCGTGAGCTGACCTTGGCGCCGTTGCGCCTCGCCCCAAAGGAGAAGGTTGGTGGCGTCAAAGGGCCGGACCTTGGCAACCTCCCGAAAGCAATCGCTCGCGCGCTCGAACTCGCGTCGGCGGGTATAGTTGAAGGCCTGGGCCGCGTACAGGGCAGCGGCGGTGTCCGGCGGGAGGTTCGGACCGAGCTTACGGGAGAGCGCTGCTTCCACGTCGTTGAGACGGCCCAGCCGGGTGTCGATGGTCGCCGAATAGGCGTCGAGCACCGCATTGGGCTTCATGCTTTTTAGCAGTTCGTCGGCGATCCGCCGCGCGACGGTCAGGTCCCCGTCCCGCTCGGCGGTGAGCGCCCTGTCCAACGGGTCCATGAAGGTCGGCGTCCAGGTCGGCGGCAGCGCGGCCGGTGCCGTCTTGCCCACGTCACCGTGGTGCCCTTCGTTACGGCCTGCCAAAAAGGCAGCCAGCGCGATGCCCGCACTGAAGGCAAAGTACAACACGCCGCGGCCCCAGGTGCTCCCGGTGCGCTGCCCCCAGCCGGTGTTCGGTTCGGGCTCGTAGGAGCGGGGCTCGAATTTTGGGAAGGCAATGGCGGACAAGCTCTCGGGTCCGGCGACGGGCGGTCGGGGCGGGGCGGCGGGCTCTGCGGTGGGGGCCACCGGGACGCCGACGACGGATTCGGCCCGGCCCGGGGAAATGGCGGGGAGCGACGGCGAGGCGGCGGGCGCCGCGGGGGCGTCCTTGCGGGAAACGAAGCGGTTGATCTTCCCACGC
>CAHJWO010000296.1 GCA_903642295.1 PVC group bacterium
ACCTGCTTGTTCTCGCCCAACTGCTTGACGAACTCCTGGATGCCGTCCTTGTAATAATAGGTCTCGCTCCGGTCGGCGTCGCCGCGTTCGTCCGCCAGCACGATCACCAACCCCGGATTCAAAAACGCCAGTTCCCGCAGCCGCGTGGAAAGCCGCGCAAACTGGAAATCCGTCGTGATGGTAAAGATCGTCGGGTCCGGCTTGAAGGTGATCAGCGTGCCCGTCACCTGGTCGTTGGGCAGTTCGCCGATGACTTCCAGCTTCTGCGTCACCACCCCGCGCTCGAACGCCATGTGGTAAACCTGCGAATTGCGCGACACCTCGGCCTTGAACCAGTCCGAAAGCGCGTTGACGCACTTCGCGCCGACGCCGTGCAGACCGCCGCTGTACTTGTAGGCCCCCTGCCCGAACTTGCCGCCCGCGTGCAGGTTGGTCAGCACCAGTTCGATGGCCGGGATGCCGAACTTCGGGTGAATGTCCACCGGGATGCCGCGTCCGTTGTCGCGGATGGAACAGCTTCCGTCCACGTGAATGGTCACTTCGATCTTGGTGCAAAACCCGGCCAGATGCTCGTCGATGGAGTTGTCCAGCACCTCGAAAACGCAATGGTGCAGACCACGCTCGTCCGTCGGCCCAATGTACATGCCGGGGCGCTGGCGGACCCCGGCCAACCCTTCGAGTTTGTCGATCTGGGCGGCCCCGTAGGCCTGGTTCGGATCGAGGTGGAAATCCGTTGCTTCGGAATCTTCGGGAGAGGACGTAGCTTGTTGCATGGAAAGGAAGCGCGCATCGTGTCGCTGGCGCGGGACTTATCGTCTGCTAAAGTAACCTTTTGTCGCACCTAAGACAACCCTTTTCTTCCTTGCCGGTCGCTCCAACTCCCCCACATTTTGTGTCTTGGACATCGTGCCGCCCCCACCGGTTGCAAATCCGCCGAATTTGAAGGATCTTGATCCACCCCTATCCGGTGTCCCTTCCGCTTTCATCCTTTATCCTTCAACCTTCATTCTTTCCGCCATGCCTTCCCCACACGCTCCCGCTGACGTTCCGCCCGTGCCCGAAAATGCCGATGCCATCACCTTTGGAGCGGGTTGTTTCTGGTGTACGGAAGCCGTCTTCCAGCAACTGCCCGGCGTCCTGAGCGTCACTAGCGGCTACACGGGCGGCCAGACGGTCAATCCCACCTACGAGGACATCTGCGGCGGCGACAGCGGCCACGTTGAGGTGAGCCGCATTGTCTTCGACACGACCAAGACCACTTTGAACGACCTCCTTACCGCCTTCTGGAAGATGCACGACCCCACCACGCCGAACCGCCAAGGCAACGACGTGGGCACCCAGTACCGCAGTGCGATCTTTTACAATGACGACAAGCAGCGCACGATCATTGAAGCGAGCAAGCAAGCCGTCGCCAAGGATTTCCGCAGCCCCGTCGTCACGGAGATTCTTCCGGTGGAAACCTTCTACCCGGCAGAGAACTACCATCAAGATTATTATAACAACAATAAAAGCCGGAATCCGTATTGCACCTACGTCATCACGCCGAAATTGAAAAAAATGGCCTTGCCGACATAAAACGAGATCAAACCCGAGTAATTGTTTCGAAGGGACGCTCACTCGAAAGTGCGAGTAGAATCAATTTATTATGTCTACTTCCACTCATCACAAATTCGGAAGAAACGCTGGATGTCCGTGCGGCAGTGGAGAAAAATATAAAAATTGCTGCCTGCAAAGGGCTATTCCTTGGTCCGATATCAAAGCACAGGGAATATCTTCGGTCATCAGCCACCTCTCAGCTAGAGGTAAAAATACATATTTCTATAGCGTATTATTCGATGCGTTGCAGATAGATCCCGAACGGCCTAAACCAACCTTAGAACACATAAAACGAGGTTTCAGCGCGCAAACTGTACAGAAACTTTATACAGCGGTCGCTCAACTTTGGCCTACGCTGAATGATTTAAAGCGAATACTTTCAGATGAGCGACAGCGAACCTCCGGCCTTTATGTCGGGAGGTATGATCACTCCACTGTCGCACAAGGAGTAACGAGGTATTCACTTTATAGTGACACCATTCTGTTATTAGACCCGTTTGCTCATCCGAATCGGTTCCGAGATGAATTCAATCCAATTCTTCACCCGGAACAACATTGATCTGACGCGCTGAAAGCGGCATTGATTTGGCTCCAAATGTATCCGTGGGTAGCAGCCGGGATTGTACGTTTTGTTCGCACACCCGCTGACTATGACAGCCGCGTTTACTTTCAAACGATTGCGGATGTCGAAAAAAGGAGGCAGGCTAATCCAGAGTTAGATGCACTGCTTAAAAAGGAGGTAGATGATTATTACACGGACCATGCTACGGAAATTCTGGAGTGGGCTTTCCTTCAGCAACCCGACGAAAGCATGTTTCGTGAACTCATAGAATTTGATCCTGAAAACGCCAAGTTTAGTTACGAGCAATTTAAGGCGCATATCGCACATAGGCGAGCTTCGCACCCATATTATTTGGATCAGGCGCAGAGTGATTTAGAGAATGGAAACTTCATTACAACTAGTAGTGGTGCAAACTACGACTTAGCTAAGATTACAGCTAATCTAAGCGGATCTCATCTCATTACAGACATTCAATATCGTTGGCGAGAAATCGAAATAGACCGCGAAAAATCAAATATTGATAAAGAAGGTTGGAGCCCGTTTGCCAAAGCCTTAGGACGAGCTGAACTTAGCTATCTTGACAATGTTCCCCTTAAGGCAGCGTTAGAATTGAGGGAGAAAGGACGTTTGGAACGTATGCGCCTTTTTTTCCGTAAGGTTTGGAAGTCAGCAGCATCAAACCAACCTTTCGATTCTGTAAATGCAGCCAACTTAGCAGCCGAATTAGATGAACGAGTCCGCGAAGCGCAAGGCGAATATGACAAAATTCAATTCGACTTAACCACTTGGATTGGTTCCACAGGTGCGGCTGCGATTTCAAGTAGTTGGTTAGCTGCCGGCAATCTTGCTGCAGTGGCCGCAGCAACCGCCACAGTAAGTGGAGCAATTAATTTAGCAAACGCTAGCTACAAACGCGCCGTCCTTGACACAAGATTGCCCGCAGCGTTTTTCGCACGTTTACGCAGAAAATAGTGCACTTCTACGGTCGGCTGCAGGCGGTTATCATCTTGCACTAAGACTCATTGCTTGGCAAAGGAAGTTATATCACTTGGTCAACCATACGTTTTCCGTATTCGATAACGGCTAGATTTGCCAAGAAGTGTTCAACCAAGCGCACGTCCTCGTTGTCGTGCGTCCCGGCGATGTGCGGGGTGACGTAGCAGTTCGGAGCCGTCCAGAGCGGATGATCGGGCGGCAGCGGCTCGGGGTCGGTCACGTCGAGGTAGGCGGCGTCCAGACGGGCGTCGCGCAAAGCGGCGAGCAGGGCGTCCTGATCGACGGTCGTGCCGCGCCCGATGTTGTAAAAACGCGCGCCGCGTTTGAACCGGGCAAAGCGCGCGGCATCGAAGTAGTGGCCGGTGGAATCGCTGGCGGGCAGGATGTTGACGACGTGGTCGGTCTCGCCGAGGCGGGCATCCGCCTCCTGCTCGGAGAGGATCGGGATGCCTTCGTCCCCGCGCGGGACCCGCCGGACGCCGACGAGGTTCATCCCGAGCGGACGCAGGATTTCCACGGTTCGACGCGCGATGGTGCCGAAGCCGTAAAGGATCGCGCTTTGCCCGTTGAGCAGAAAGCGGCGACCGGCCCGGGGTTCGTCGTGGAGCCACAGGCGCTCGCCGCGCTGGTTGTCCAGGCAGCGGGGAAGCTCACGCGCCAACGCAAGGACCATCGCCGCGAGGTGTTGCGCGCAACCCTCGTCAAACACCCGCGAGGTATTGGTAAGGATCGCGCCGCGTGCGCGCAGGGCTTGGCGAAGGTCGTCGCGGTCGTAGTTGGTATAACCGGCGCTGGTGATTTCCGCCCAGCGCACCCGCGTTTCGCTCAGCAGATAGGCAACGTCCGGCTGGCCGAGGAGAATGTCCGGCGCGTCGTCCTCGGCGGGGGTGCCGACGGAGGAATCCACCAGCGTGAGCCGGTGACCCGCCGTCCCGGCGCGGAGCCGTTCCGCGACCGGTTCGCGGAAGTCGTAGTTGCACCAGATGTGCAGGGGCGTCGTCGAAGTTGGCAAGCTTCAAGAAACGGAATTTCCCGCAGTCTTCAAGAAAATCGTGAAGCGATGAATGGGTAAACCCGGGGGAATTTTTAGGTTTGATCCCTGCCGTATAAAGCTGCCAGAGGCCGGGTGGGGCCTGCGCCCCATACGGACGGCTGGGTCAGCCATCAGGACCTTATCAAACTCAAAGCCGCCCACCGTTTCTTGCGCCCGGGATCGGCCCGGCACCAGACGTGGGGACGCTGCCGGTCCCGGGCTCGCCGAGCGGCGTGTCACCCTCGCCGGTGGCGATGCTCCCCGTGCCACGGGTATCTTCGGAACCGGCACCCGGCGCACCGATGCCGGGGCTGGCCGCGCCGATGGGGGCCAACGGGATGCGTTTGCGCTCGGTGCCGGCAGTCCCGTTCATCTCCTGATCGTGGGTGCAGCCGATCCCGGAACAGCCCAGCAACAGCACGGCAACGGCGAAGATCGGTCGAAAGGTTACAAGATTTGTCATGAGGTGATTTCGGGTAAAAGTGAGCGGATGACCGTAAGCGGTTTCCCATCCCTAACAGGAATGCGCGGCGCTGGCTACCGGTGTTTTTGCCGCCTTCGACGACTCAGAAACCGGAAGCCTGTAGGGCTTCGTGAAACTGGCGTTTGCCGCCGGTGGAAATCATCGCACCGTGGCCGACGATCACGCGGTCGAAATCCCATTGGCCGATCCGTTCCAGCGATTGCCGGAACGCTTCCTTGTCTTTGGTCATGAACTTGATCGCCCGCGAGATGCCCGGGCCGTCCGTGCGGCCAGCGGCGAGACCCACCAGCAACCGGGTCCAGCCGGAGGTCGCCGGGTCGGGATCAAAGAACAGGTCCGCCACGATGAGGGTGCGCGACGGGCGATGGAAAAACGCGTGTTCCTCGATGCTGGGGACACCCTCGACCTTCAAGACTTCGATCTCGCTGCCCCACTCCGCAGGCGGCGGCAGGAGCGGCGTGACCGGGAACTTGACCACCTCCGAGAAACCGTTCGGGCCGAGGAAGGCCGCTTGGGGAAAAGCCTCGTGGCCCTGCTGGCTGAACGTGTCGTGGCGGAGCATGACATCCGCGACCCAGCCCACGGGCCCGAGCGCGTTGATGGCGGCGACATCCTCCGGCGTGAACGG
>CAHJWO010000297.1 GCA_903642295.1 PVC group bacterium
ATCTCCTGCGTGCCGCGCGCGACCGCCGGTTGGTGCATCCCAACCAGATCGCGCTGCCGCAGGGTTTGCGTCCCTACCCCGCCAAATACGAGACGGAACGCGCATTTCCCGCACGCCGGGTTGGCGAGGAACCGCTCACGGTGCGCTTTCGACCGATCAAGCCGACGGACGAGGCGCTGCTGCGCGAGTTCTTCTATTCGCACTCGGAAGAAACGATCCTCCACCGCTACTTCAACCTCGTGCGCCACCTGCCCCACGAGCAGGTGCAACAATTTGTGACCCTCGACTACCACCGTGACATGGCGCTGGTCGGTCTGGTGCCACACGAGGGGCGTGAACGCCTGGTCGCCGTGGGCCGTTACTTCAGTCGTGATCTCCCGGCGGGCGAGACGGCGGCGGGCAGCGCCTCGGAAGTCGCCTTCACGGTCCACGATGATTACCAGGGGCGCGGGGTCGGCGCGTTCCTGCTGCGGCGTTTGATCAAGATCGCCTCCGAGAACGGGATTCCGGCCCTGACCGCAGACGTGTTGAGCGATAACCACGCGATGCTCGGCATTTTCCATCGCACCGTCGGCACCCTCGAATCCACCCTGGAAGGTGGTGTCTACCACCTCCGGTTTCCACTCGGTGCCGAGTTGGTGCGCGGAGCCGAGGATATGCCGCCGCAAGCTTGAGCCATCCGTTTCGACTGGCGATTACCACCCAAAATCCGAGCCTCGTTTATCCCGTTGATCAAAACACCTGATGCTCTGCTCGGTGCGCTCGCCGCCGATGCGGTGGCCATGCCCGTCCACTGGTACTACGACCGCGCCACGCTCGCGCGGGATTACGGCCAAGTGTCTTCTTATCTCGCGCCCAAGAATCCTCATGCGGACAGCATCCTGTGGCGGTCTAGCTATGTACCTCTCAACGAGCGCGGTGACATCCTCCACGAGCAGGCGCGCTACTGGGGCCAGAGAGGCGTGCACTACCACCAGTTCCTCGCGGCGGGCGAGAACACGCTCAACTTCCAGCTCGCCGCCCGACTCTATAAACAAACGGTCGAACTCGGTCAGTACGACGCCGATGCTTGGCTCGGGTTCTACGTCGATTTCATGCTCACGCCCGGAAGCCACCGCGACACCTACGTGGAGGAATACCACCGCGAGTTCTTCACCAACTACGCGCGCGGTCGTAAACCTCGCTCCTGCGGCGTGGTGGACGTACACATCGGCGGCCTCGCGCCCGTGCCCGCGCTCTTCGCGGCACTTGCCGGCAATTCCTGCGATGTCCCCGCTGCCGTGCGGGAACACGTGGGGCTGACCCACCAGGATCAGGGGGTCCTCCAGGCGGCGGATTGCCTGGTGCGAATTCTTGCGGCGGTGCGGGCGGGTGAACCGTTGCGCGCCGCCATCCTCGCGCGGGCCACCGACTGGATCAGCGCCGCGAAGGTGGCCGCCTGGAGCAAGGAGTCCGACGACGTGGTCATCGGCCGCCGACTCAGCCCGGCTTGCTACATTCCCGACGCGTTCCCGGCGGCGCTTTATCTCGCGTGGAAATACGCGCACGACTTCGGCGCGGGGATTTGCGCCAACGCCCAAGTGGGCGGCGACAGTTGCCATCGTGGCGCGGTGGTGGGCGCGCTCCTGGGCGAGGCCAACGGCGTACCCACCGCGTGGCGCGATGGTCTGGCCGGGCCGCGGTAGCATGGGACTGCCCGGAACGCAGGGCGCCAGAAAAATTAGAAACTCACCCAGAGATGAATTTTGAACAAACCGCGTTGGCCAACCAGCGCCTCCGGCTCGGCATCGCCAACGTCGGTTGCTGGGTTCTCGCCGCCTCCGGGGGATTGTTCTGTCTGTTGTTGGGTCGCACTAGGACTCTCGATTCCCGGTGGTATTTGCTCATCGCTTTCGGATCGGTTGCGGTTCAGGCGCTGTTCGATTTCATCGGCGCAACGTTGCTCATCCCTGCACCCAAGCCAACCTGGGCCGAGTTTTTTCGAGAATGGCTGCCGGCTTCGCTGGGCCACACGCTGGTGCTGGCGGTCATCGGGGCGTTGAGTTACGCCAGCTTTGTTTTCACAGGCGGGTATGCCAGCGCCGTTTTCATCGGGATGTCAGGACAGGTTCTCGGACGACGATTTTTCCTGCGCTCCATCGGAGGCGTCACCACAGTGGAAGCCGCGCAGGATCAAACCGGCATCCTGAGTGCCAACGCGGCGGACCCGGCTTTCACCGGCGGGGTCGTTGGGTTCGGAGCCTGTGCCACCAGCGTGTGGCCTGTGCGCTGGCGGGAAAACCTGTCAGCCGCGGAACTTGCCGCCGAATCGCTTCGTCGAAACTGGCAAATCAAGCACGGAATGCCGGGCCGGGCCTTGCTGGTGGTCTTGGCCTGGAACGTGTTGGGCGCTTCCCTCGGTTCGTTCGCCCTCCGTCTGGCCGGCCGGCCCCCGGCCGAAGCCTTGTTTGGCTACGCCTGTTGGATGACGCTCTGGGCGTTTGGCAGCTTGTTAATCCTGCCGAGCTTAAGCCGCAAAATTGTGTTTGCCGCTGATCGCGCCGTCGTCGATGCCGGTCATGACCCCCGGAGCTGGATCGCTCATTTCCCAAGTCTCGTCGGCGAGGACGGCGGATCAAATGCAGCCATTCAAACCATCTTTTACCCGGTTCCGTCGGCCAGGATGCGGCTGCTCCACCTGGAGAAAGCAACGGTTGGCTTCATCCCCGGCAACCTTGCCCGCTCCAATCTTTATTACTCGTGGTCTACGTTCACGATGCTGGGGCGCGCCGTGCATTGCAACGTGGGGCGACCGGCGCTCTGGATCTTTCCCCCGTCGGCGTGAAGAGCTTCATGGATGCAAACGACCAGATGGCCATCGGCCGCAGTCCGCACGACACGAAACGCCTGTACGTCATTCTTTCCTCTGCGGTGTTCTCGGTCGGCTTCTCAATGATCTGCTCCCGGTGGCCGGGTTCGGATGGCCGCAGCGCCGTGGCTTTGGATCTGGCGAACTTCATTTTGCTTGGCGGTTACGCGATTCGATCAGCCGACCGTCCGATCCGCGGGCTGTTCCTGGCGGCCGGTGTCTTCGGGGTCGTGGAACTGCTCGCGGATTTTCTCTGCGTGCATTGCACCGGAACGCTCGATTACTCGGTGGCCCGATCTCTGATGGTGTTGGAATCACCTTGGTGGATGCCGTTTTCCTGGGCCCTGGTGGCGGTGCAGGTCGGCGTCTCAGGCGATGCCGCCATCCGGCGCTTCGGGTGGGTCTGCGGCATGCTCTTGACCGGCCTGCTCGGGTCGCTGTTGATTCCGGTCTACGAGGAGATGGCCTGGGGGGCAAATTGGTGGCGGTATCAGCATTGCCTGCGAGTCGGGCATACCCCCGTTTACATCGTGGTGGCCGAGGCGATTATCGGCATCGGGTTATCGGTTTTTGGTTATTTCGCCCTGCGGGTATGCTCCCTGTGCGCCACTATTTTGCTGGGAGCTGCCGCCGGGGCAGTGACCATTCTGGCAGGAGTCGCCGGATGGGGAACGATAGAATTTCTCTGGCGCGGGGCGCGGCCAAGCTGACACCAAAGCACCCGATGCACCAACCACGGCAGACCGACACGGCGAATCAGCCAAGCTAAACAAGCCCAACCTTTCCATGTCCCAACTTCGATCTAAGCCGCGCTCTTCCCGCACCCTGCTCACCATCGGTGCCGCCCTGCTCTGCTGTGGAGGGACGGCGGTGGCAGCGAGTTGGCGTGCCAAGCGTCTGGCCCGGCAGCGTCGCCTCGGTGCGGCTGCCCACGGCAAACGGCTGGTCATCCTGGGAAGCGGTTTTGCCGGCCGCAACGTGGCCACCGAGCTTGCCCGCCAATTGCCCGCCACCGCTGCCAACACCCCGGCTGAGATCATCCTCGTGGACGAGAATCCCTACCTGCTCTTTACCCCCATGCTCACCGAGGCGGCCGGCGGGATGGTGGATGCCCGCCACATCGTCAGTCCCACCCACGCGCTGCCCGGCCGCGTGACCTTCCGCCAAGGTCGAGTCGAGGAGATCGACCTGGCCAATCGCCGCGTGACCCTGCGCACCACCGATCATGACGGCAACGTAACAGGCTCCGATCGTCTCACGCTGGAAGCCGACCATCTCGTGCTCGCCCTCGGTTCGGTGGTCAACTACCACGGGGTGCCGGGTTTGGAGGAGCACTCCGTATCCATGAAGCTTCTCAGCGACGCCGAGACCGTCCAGGCCCGCATCTTCGACCTGCTGGCTCGGGCCGAAGCTGAGCCGGACCACGCCGCGCGCCGCGCTCTGTTGACCGTGGTCGTCGGTGGAGCCGGCTACACCGGGGTGGAAACCATGGCCGCCGTCAATGAACTGCTGCGGACCGAAGTCAGCCGCCGCCGCCAACGTGGTGTCCCACTGGACCCCGCCGACGTGACCACCCTCCTCGTGGACCCGGTCAAGAGACTCATGCCCGAGTTGCAGAGCGCCCGGTTGGCTGCCTACGCCGAAACCAAACTGCGGGAAGCTGGCGTGGAGGTGCGTCTGCAAACCAGGATCACCGCCGCCGGGCCGGACTTCATCGAGCTTGACGGCAAAGGACGCCTGCCGGTGGGACTACTCATCTGGTCGGGCGGAGAGATGCCCAGTCCGCTTGTGTCCAAGCTGGAAGGTGTCAGCCACAGCAAGCAGGGCGCGTTGGAGGTGGAGGCGACCGGTGCGGTGTCCGGATATCCCGGCGTCTGGGCCATCGGCGACTGCGCGGCCCTGCCCCGACCTGACGGCAAGGGCACCTATGCGCCCACCGCGCAGAACGCCCTGCGCGAGGGCATCCTCGTCGCGGCGAACATCGGGGCCAGCCTGGGCGGCGAACCGCTGCGGCCCTTGACCTATCGGCCCATCGGCGAGCTGGCGTTGGTGGGCCGGCACGCGGGTGTGGCGGAGATCTACGGCTGGCCTTTCTCGGGGCTGTTAGCCTGGGCGATGTGGCGGGCCGTGTACCTGGCCAAGATGCCCGGCTTGGGCCAGCGCGCGCGCATCCTGCTCGACTGGTGGCGGGACGCCCGTGACCACGGCAGGCCGAAACTCGCGGTGGCGGCCGCATCCGAGGGAGTCCTGGCGAGTGGCATCGACCCATTCGTACCAAAACTACCGCCCGTACCCGCTTAGAACCTGTTACCCCAAGCGGCAAGAGGAAAGACAATCCTGGTGGACCTGT
>CAHJWO010000298.1 GCA_903642295.1 PVC group bacterium
CCACCTCCCCACCTCCCCACCTCTCCTCCCACCTCTCTCCTCCCACCTCTCTCCTCTTCCTCTGCGAGTCTCTGCGTCTCTGCGTTAAAACTCACCTCCCCCAACCAGATCACGTTCCGCCGCCCACCGCCTACATCTTCACCCGGATCGTCCCCCCGCCGTCGGTCGCTTTCGCCTCGTGCGTCCCTCCCGTCGTCACGACGCGCACCACGGTCGGACGCCCCGCCAGTTTCCGCTCCCCCGCCGTCCGCTCGATGGCCACCACTTCCTCGTCCCCTTCCCTGTGCGCGCGATAGGTGGTCAGCGCGTAATCCCCGCTCCGATACCCGTACCCGTCGCCCTCGTCCTCATAGAGCATCCCCTGCGCGTCCCCCTTTTCGTCGGGACACACCAGCAGCGTCAGCGGTGCGAACGATTCCGCGTTGGTATTCTGCACGATCTCCCCCAACGGCACGACCGACCCCGGCCGCAGCCGCACCTCCGCCTGGTACTCGTTGTTCGGCGCACCGTCCTCGCCCTCCACGAGCGTGACGTGCACCCACTTCTCGGGCACCTGCGGTTGCTTGGCCCATTTCGGGATTACCAGCAAATCGCCGCCCACGAGAAACGCCTGCTCCTCGCGCCGCAGGTTCGCGTCCTTCGGATCGGCAAAAAACACCGGGCGCATTACGGGCATCCCGTCCTCGGAACTCTCGTGGAATAACGTATAAAGATAAGGCAGCAAACGATACCGCCGCTCCAGCGCGGTCCGCGCGACGGTCTCCGTCTCCTCGCCGAACATCCACGGTTCTTTCCCCGGTGTGCCCTTGTCGCTATGCCCCCGGCAAAACGGGAAAAACGCGTCCACGGCCACCCAGTGCGCCCACAATTCCGGCGTGGCCGATTGCTGGAATCCGCCGCAATCCGGCCCGCTCATGGGCTGCCCCGCCAGACCCAGGCTCAGCGACATCGGGATGGAAACCTTCAGATGCTCCCAGCTCGAAACGTCGTCCCCCGTCCAGGTGGCGGCATACCGCTGGCTGCCGAGATAACCCGAGCGCGACAACACGAACGGCCTCTTATCCGGGTTGGCCGCCTGGATGCCCTCGCGCGACGCCCGCACCTCCAGCATTCCGAACACGTTGTGATACCGCGCCTCCGTGTCCGGGGGCAGCCCGTCCCCGCCGCGATGCCGCGCCCCGGTGTCCATCGTCGCGTCGGGCACGTCGAACACGGCCGGTTCGTTCATGTCGTTCCATACCCCGTCAACGCCCTTGCCGATAAAATCCTTGTACAGTCCCGCCCACCAGGCGCGCGTCTCGGGCCGCGTGAAATCAGGGAAAACGCACTCGCCCGGCCAGACCTTTCCGACGAAGGGTCCGTCGCCGTTCGCGGCCTTGATCCAAACGTCGTTCTCCGTCCCTGAATCGAATACCGGATACCCCTTCTCCAATTTCGCGCCGGGGTCGATCATCCAGACGCTGTGGAACCCGTGCTCGTGCAAGTATCCATTCGTCGCCGCTGGCTCGGGGAATTTCTTCGGATCAAAGGTAAAAATCCGGTACCCGTCCATGTAGTCGATGTCCATCCAGATGACATCGCACGGAATCCGCCGTGCGCGGAACTCGTCGGCGATCTGCCGCACCCGCGCGTCCGGCTCGTACGAATACCGGCACTGGTGATATCCCAGCGCCCAGCGCGGCGGCAGGGGCATCGTCCCGATCAGCTTGCCCAGAGAACGCATCACCTCCTGCGGCGATGACTGCTCGACGATGATCACCGGAAACGCGGGTCCGTCGCTCACAAAATCAATCAGGACATCTGTAGTTTTGATCTCCGCGTGAAACGTCGTGTCCGCCAAAAACCCGAACGCGCGGCCGTCGGGGCGCACGCCCATGATCCAGGGATGGGACTGGTAAAGTCGGCGCCCCCTGTCCCGGGTATACCCACCGTTGTCCGTGTTCCACAGCACGGTATCCGTCCCGTTGCGCAGCAGCGGACCGGTCACTTCCCCTTCGCCATAAAGACTGGTGCCCGCCGGCACGGCCAGCGTCACCCGGCTCTTCCCTTCCGTCTGCGAGAACTGCGGTTTCAGCGGCCACCCGGCGGGCAGCGGCCCGCGCACCTTGGGTGTCTCGACCAGGGCCACCGAGGTCGGCAATTTGTCCGGCGCGATTCCTTCCGGCAAAAATAGTGCCGCCCCGTCCCCGATCTCGCCGGAAAACGACGCCGCCCCCGCCGGGAGGGTCGCCCAAAGACAGCCGACCGCGAGCAGGCAGCGAATGGAGGGGAGGGAACGAAAATTCATCGCGCGGTGAATCTAACAGAGCAACCCGGCCAAATGCCAGCGCCTTTCCGCCGTGTGGATGCGAAGGGAGCTTGCCCACTTACCCCGACGATCCTGCCGCCTGCCGCCTGCCGCCTGCATCCTGCATCCTGCATCCTGCATCCTGCATCCTGCATCCTGCCGCCTGCATCCTGCATCCTGCCTCCTGCATCCTGCATCCTGCATCCTGCATCCTGCGTGTGGATGCGAAGAAAACTCGCCCTCTTACTCCAACGGCCACGTTTTCCCCCGATCCTCCGGCGTGATCCTCCTTAACGCGTAAATATCCGTCCGGTCCAATTCGTCCCGATACTCGTGCAAACGCTTCCAGGGGTCCCACTTGGCGCTGATGAGCTTCCCGGTCACGCCGTCACTCTCCGCGCTGGCCAGGTAAACGCACAATTCCGCGCCCAACTCCAGCGGCACGCCGCCCTCTTGCGCCTGCTTGCGCGACTGCTGGTAAAACTTCTCGCCAACCACCTCCGGCCCCGCCGCCAGCACTTCATCCAAAAGCCGCGTGTTCAACGCCCCCGGAGCCACCGCATTGACATCCACCCGATGCTCGCGCAACTCCAGCGCCAGCGTCTCGGTCAGCCGCACGACCGCCGCCTTGCTCGCCGCGTAGGCGCTGATGTTGGGCATCGGATTCGTCGCGCCCCCGCCCGAGAGATTGACGATCTTGCCATATCCGCCCGCCTTGAACCGCCGCATCGCCGCCCGGCACGGCAGCAGCGTGCCGTGCAGATTGATGTCCACGCACCGTTTCCACTCCTCGAAATCGACTTCCTCCGTCGGCCCCTTCGGCCCATAAATCCCCGCGTTGTTGACGAGCACGTGCAGCGGCCCCTCGAACGCCGCGTCCCCCACGCCGAACAGGGTCTCCACCTCTTCCACCGACGACACGTCGCATCCCTGCGCCAACACTCTCTGCCCCTCCCGTGGAACCGTCTTCTGGAGCGTACCCGCCAACTCGGCGGCCACCCGTTCATCCCGCGCGCACAGCAAAACGTTCGCCCCTTCGCGCACGAACGCTTCGACGATGGCCCGTCCGAGCCCTTGGCTTCCCCCGGTGACAATGGCGTTACGATTGGCAAGTTTCATACGGCGTATTCATTTCTTTATCGGAGTGGCGCTTCGTTTCTTGTCCGTCTCGTGCATTTTCTCCCGCTCTTGTAAGTCGGATGCAATGCGCTTTTCTCTGTCATCCTGAGCGGAGCGAGGCACGAGCGCAGTCGAAGGACCTTCCGGCCCCCGGCAGGAAAATACGCGCCGGACTAAGACGGTCTCCCAAACGACATCAAAGGTTTCCTTCACCGCTGAGGCGTACCCACGGCAAAGTATTCGACCGAAAACCCCTGGTCAGTGCGCAAATTCAAAAACCCGTTTGCGTCCACGACCACCGCCCGGCGCATCCGGGCTCCCAGCGCGCTCCAATCCGTCTCTTTGATCTGCGGCCATTCGGTGGCGACCACGGCGGCGTCCGCCCCATCGACCGCCCCCTCCAACGAGGAGCAACGCTCCGCCCCGGCCAACTCGGACGGCAGCGCCTCGACCACCGGATCGTAACAGCGCACCTTCACCCCCGCCGCCAACAGCTTCACCGCCAATTCCACCGCCCCGCTCCGCCGCAGGGTATTCGTCCCGGCCTTATAGGTCAGACCCAACACGGCGACCGTCTTGCCCGCTAACGGATCGAGCAGCGTCCTCAGCCGCCCCAGAGCCCAGTCCTTGTGGGCGTCATTGCCGGCTAAAATCGCCGGGAACAAAGCCGCCGGGTCGCCGTACTCCTTCGCCAGCCACGTCAGCGCCACCACGTCGCGCGCCAACGTCCCGCCCGCGAACGCCGCCCCGGGCCGGATGTAAGCCTTCTGTCCGATGCGCGGCTCCGACCGCAACCCGCGCTCCACCTCGCGCGCGTCCGCCCCCACCGCTTCGCCCAGCCGCGCCATCTCGTTGGCGAACGTCACCGAGAGCGCCAGCCAGGCGTTGATCCCGTGCTTGGTCATCTCGGCGGATTCCGGGCGCATCCAGAGCACCTCGTCGCAGAACGGCCCGAACAACGGCGCCAACTTCGCCCGGGTCCCTGCGTTGCGCGTGCCGACGACAATCCTTTCCGGGTGCCGGAAAACGTCCAGCGCCTTGCCGAGCCGCAGGTTCTCCGGGCTGTACGCAAACGAGACGCCCGGATGCCGCGCCTCCAGCCCCCGGCAGGTCCCCGCTGGCACCTGCGAGGAAATCAACACGACCGCCCCGAACCGCAAAGCAGGCAGACACCTCGCCAGTCGCTCCAGCACGAACGGTACGTCCGCCACGTCGTGGTCATCGACGGGCGTGTCGTAGCAAACCCACAGCACGTCAGCCGCCCCGAGGGCCGGGTCGGCAGAGTCGGAGGTGAAGCGCAGTTGACCGGATGACAGACCGCATCCGATCAGATCATCCAACCCGGGTTCAAAGAGGGGAGCTTTCCCTGCGCGCAAAGCCGTTACAACCGGCTCATCAAAATCCAGGCCGACCACGGAAAAATGCTCGGCGCAACAGGCCGCCGTCACGCAACCAAGATGCCAGAGACCTAACACGACGACGTTCATTTGTGAGAAAATCTAGGATTTGAGAACGAATCGTCAAAAAAGCCACAAGGTAGACTTGGTGAGAAAATCTTCGCGTTGCCTGCGACGCCTGCGACATCTGCGACATAAAAAGTGCATTTGCGACATTTATCGCGCGATAATTCGGAGCCGCCTTTTTGGCCTTGAACCTCCCTTGGATTCTTGGGTTCTTGCAGCCTGGTTCCTTCCGCCTCGGGCGGTCTATCGCCTTGCCAGCACCCACTGGTTTTCCTGCAACCACGCCAGGGTCCGGATGATCCCCTGCTGGAT
>CAHJWO010000299.1 GCA_903642295.1 PVC group bacterium
GTGCGGACGCCGGATGGATTGACGCTCGCCGCGCAGGCGCAGGGCGATCCGGCCGCGCCGGAAATCCTGCTCATCCATGGCTTGGGCCAGTGTCGGCTCAGTTGGTCGCGGCAACTGGCAGATCCGGCGCTGGCGGCATTTCGCCTCGTCAGCTTCGACCTGCGCGGCCACGGCGACAGCGACAAGCCCGCCGATGAGGCAGCATATAGCGATGGCACACGCTGGGCGGACGACCTGGCGGCGGTCATCTCGGCGGCGGGGCTGCGGCGACCCACCTTGGTGGGCTGGTCCCTGGGCGGCTTTGTGCTCGCACATTATCTCAAACGCCACGGTGGCCCGCACGTGGCGGCGGTCAATCTGGTAGATGCGGTGACTCGCTTCAGCCCGGACCTGCTCACCCCCGCCTCGCTGGACTTTGCCAAGAAGCTTGGCTCCGACGACCTCGCCGTGCGTTCGGAAGCAGTCGCGGGCTTCCTGGAAGGCTGCTTTGCCACTCCCCCGCCCCGCGCGGAACTGGATCGGATGCTCGCCTTCAACGGCATGGTGCCGCGCGCGTTGCAACGGGGCATTCTCAAGCTGTCCGACGAAGGTCTCGACGAGGCGCTGGCGGGTTACCCCGGACCTCTCCTGGTGACCTTCGGCGAAAAGGACGCGCGGGTTCAGCGCAAGATGGCCGAGCGCCTCCTCGCTTTGAATGGACACGCCAAACTCTCGCTCTACCCGCAAGCCGGGCACAGCCCGTTCTACGAAGACGCGGCGCGCTTTAACCACGAGCTGGCCACCCTCGTCCTCGGCACGAAGCGCGCGGATTAGGGGCTGCGTGACCCGGCATCGTGTCACCTGCCATCTTCATCAAAGGTTCGCGCGCAGGGAGAGGAGCGCCCTCGGCGGATAGCCGATGCCGGGTCGGCGACATCGTGCTTTCCGTGCGGGGATGGCGCGAAGCTTTCAACACGCCCGGCGACGGCCTGCCGAAGGTGGACGCAGACCGGCCCGCCCCGGAGCTTTACCTCGACGTGGCGGGAATGGCTGGCGCTTTGGCGTTTCTTTTGACGGTGGCGCTCTTGTTTGGCCTTGCTCCGTGGGCGAGGCCCCACGAGCGCATCTCGCGCAACAGCGGTTGCAAAGTCTTGCCGAACGCCGTGAGCGAGTATTCCACCTTGGGCGGAACCTGATGGTAGACTTTCCGCGCGACGACACCGTCGCGCTCCAGTTCGCGCAGGTGCTGCGTCAGCATCTTTTGCGTCGCGTCGGGAAGCAGGCGACGGATCGCACCGAAGCGGTGTTTTCCATCCATCAGATGGACGATGATGATCGGTTTCCACTTGCCGCCCAGCACGCGCAGCACAGACCGGATCGGACAAGTTTTAACGTCCACGGGATCGGATTCTTTCATGGTATCAAAATAGTGCCTACTTGTTGAAAAGAAACCGCGTCGCTAACTTTGGGCTTGGCCGCAGAGTTTTCCCCACAAAGAAGCGGCTCCATCTCCGACAACTCCTGAACCGATGTTTTCCACTGCTCGTTCGACCACCAAACCGTTGCCTGCTCCATCTCGGCCGCGGCTCGGTGGCAGCCAGGCCCTCCACGTCGGGCGCACTCTGGTCCTGTCGGCCGTTGGCCTGTTGATGGCTGCCGCGAGCACGTCGATAGCCAGCGCGCCGCAGGTCAAAACGCAGGCTCCCGGTTACTATCGAATGATGCTCGGTGGCTTTGAAATTACCGTCCTCTCGGATGGGACGGTTTCCCGCCCGATGGACAAGATCATGAGCAAGCCGGAGCAGGTCCGCACTGATCTGGCTCATGTGCACGAGTCCGTGGAACCTGAACTCTCGATCAATGCCTTCCTGATCAACACCGGGGAGAAGCTCATCCTCGTGGATGCGGGGGCCGGGGAATTGTATGGCCCGACGGCGGGCAAGATTGTATCGAGCCTGCGCGCGGCCGGCTACCAGCCCGAGCAAGTCGATGCCGTCCTGCTCACGCATATTCATGCCGACCACTCCGGTGGCTTGACGGTGGGTGGCCAGCGCGTTTTCCCCAACGCCCTGGTTTGCGTGGACAAACGAGATCAAGAATTTTGGCTCGACCCGGCCCACGAAAAGGCGGCCCCGCCTCAGAAACGGGAAACGTTTCAGCAGGCGCGCGCGGCGGTCGGCCCCTACGTCGCGGCCGGTAAGCTGCGCCCCTTCGACGGAGGGAGCGAAATATTCCCGGGCATTCACTCGGTTCCCGCGTATGGCCACACGTCCGGACACACGGCGTACCTGGTGGAGAGCCAGGGCAAAACTTTGCTCCTGTGGGGAGACATTATCCACCTGACGGAATCGCAGTTCGCCGACCCCGGGGTGACGGTCGCCTATGATGCGGACCCCGCAGCGGCGGCGATCACCCGGGTGAGATTGCTGACCGAGGCGGATCACCAAGGCTACCTGGTCGGCAGCGATCACATTTCGTTCCCGGGTCTGGGGCACGTCGGCAAGGATGAACGAGGTTTTCGCTGGATGCCGCTGCCTTACAACACCCGGCCATGATCGGGTCCGAATGGCCGGGATGATTGGCACAATGCTGACGCGGCCCCTTGGTAGGCGAACGCCGTAGCCTTCCAAGACTAATGGATCAATTCTGATCATCGGTAGGCTGAGGCTTTCCGCTCGCCGCCGCCAGCAGAAACGCTCCCCCCGCCGCGCTCCAAACGGAGTAATCCAACGGCACCTTCGGCCCAAGCACGAAGGTCATCGCCAGCGCGAACGACGTGAGCAGCGCTCCCGAGGCGGCGGCCGTCCATGCCGTCCGCCAAGGCAGCAGGAGCCCCACGCCCAGCAGGGCTTCGGCGACCGTGGCGATCCCCGCCACCGGGGGGCGCAGGGTCGTCGGCAGCCAGGGGTTCAGTTGGCTGAAATACTGCAAGAAGTGCGGCCAGTCGCCCCACGCCACCCCGGGTGCGCCCGGGGCACCCCACAGGCCGAAGCGGTCGGCCACGGCGGAAAGAAAGGCGACAGACAACGCCACGCGAAGAAACCACTGCGCCGCGAGGTGGAAAGAGCGGGTCTGAAAGATCGTGGAGGGGTGGAAGCGTGTCATCTCCATGGATCGGTAGAACGATGGGCTGGCCTTTGCACGCACAAACGTCGGCATCCGTTCGGCCCGGAGACCGGTGAGCGGAAAGGTGGTCCCGAGGAACCAAGGAGCCAGGCACCTTTCAAGCACCCATCGAGAATCTCATTTCGTCGCCGTGCTCAGGAGGTCCGTGACTTTTTGCAGCACCGGCGCGGCGTCCGGCACGCCCTTGCTTTGCTGGTCTTTGACCCACGCCGCTTGCACCTCCCGGTACCTGGTGGTTGCCTTCCAGGCCGCCACCTCCTCGGGGCTTAGCAGCCGGACCTGCGCGCCGGTCTTCTTCAGATCGTTCACCATGGCCTCGAAGCTCTCGTCCATCACCCGCCCGAGTTGCCGGTACGCCGTCTCGGCGGCGCGTCCGATGGCTGCCTGATCCTCCGGTGCGAGGCCATCCCACGTGTGCCGGTTCATCGCCAGGATGTAGAGGTGGCCCAGCCACAGGTCCCTGCTCAGCAGGACATGCGGGGCCACCGCCGGGATCTTCAGGGTGTAGGCGCTGTCCACGTTGACCATCAGCCCGTCCAGGGTCTTGTCCCGCATGGCTTGGAAGACGGGGTCGCCCCAAGGAATGCTGACGGGGTTGGCCCCGGCGTGACGCAGGAAGTCCTGGTGCCAGAAGCTGGCGGAGCGCCAAGTGTGTCCCTGGAGGTCCCGCAGGCTGTCCAGGGTCCCGGTGCAGAAGAAAGCGACGGGATAGCCGGTGGCCAGGAAGACCGGCACGACGTTGTTCTTCTCCAGCTCCGCCGCAAAGGCCGGGATCTCGGCGTAGGCGCGGCGAAAGAAGGCGACCTGCCGCTCGCCGCTGGGGCCGGTCGGAAAGCTCTTGAAGAGCTGGTGCAAGGGCAACTCCTTGGCCGTGTACTCGGGCACGACGATGGCCAGGTCCGTCACCTTGCCCTCGCCCGTCTTGTGCAAGGCGTCGTAGCCGGTAGAAACGGTGCTGTCCCAGTGGTCCTCGATCTTCAGACGACCGTTGGACTCCTTTTCGATGGCAGCGAAAAGCACGTCCTTGAGGAAGCGCGGGCGCATGCCCTCCAGCGGCTCATGGTCCGAATACCGGAGGACCGTTTGCGCGGACGCCAGGGCGGGGAGCAGCAGCACGGCGAACAGCAGCGACAAAAATCTATTGGTCGTGAGCATGGAATCCTATAGTCAGGCGACCGCCGAAGTTCAGTGCTGGCGGAGAGAAAAGCAACTCAACCGCCTCTGCCGAGATGCCCCGAGAGCCGCCGTGGGGTCTCACGCTGACCAAGCTGACGCAGAAACACTCAACGGGGAAGCCATCGCCGTAAGCCAGACGCTCTCACACCTGCAATACTGCTCTCGGGAGAGAAGCCGCGCACGATCCCAAAAATTACAATAATCACGTCGATGCGAGTGCTAGGTATTCAAAATATATACAATAAGGATTATTAATTAATTTGTTGCCTAAGTGGGGTTTGCTTCAAATTTACTTTGGAATGATTGGGCAAAAAATCATTTCTGTTGCTGGTGTTTTTCGCTCGCTGTACCTGACCAGAGAACGAAGTCCAATAGCGCTGGCGCCACGCTTAGGAATGTGAAATCTTTCCAGCCCTTGGCAACCTGCCCGATTTAGTATTTGCTGCGTTGCTGTGATTAGGGCCTGTCCTCACGCGCGTAGCAGTTTTGCCAACAGCGCAGTGAAAGCCTGCACCGATGGACTCGGCTGCCAACCGCGCAAGGTCAGTTCGTGTAGGGGGCGACGCAGCTTCAAGCCGCGCACCGGCACCTCGGCGAGCAAGCCGCTTTCCAGTTCCAGACCCACGCAAAGTCGCGAGACGACGGCCAACCCCAACCCGGCGGCCACCGCGCGTTTGATCGCCTCCGTCGTGCTGAGCGTGAGCGCCACGTTCTCGATTCGGACGCCATGAGGGGAGAGCGCCCGATCCACCACCTCGCGGGTGCCGCTGCCCGGCTCGCGTACGATGTGCGGCTGCGCGCACAACTGGCCAACGGTGATCGGCTTCGGTCGCTCCTTGCCTGCCGCTTTAGC
>CAHJWO010000300.1 GCA_903642295.1 PVC group bacterium
GGGTCCGCCAGCTCGAACTCCGCCCGGTAGCTCCCGGGGCCGACCTGCCCGGCGTGCGCCTGCCGGGTGCCGCCGGTGGCGGTATCCAGCGCCGTGATGTCGATGGGCAACCCGTCCCGGAAACCGCCCTCCGGGGTCAGCGCGTCGATGTCCAGCCGCACCCGGCTTCCATCGCCCAATTCGGTCGCGCGGACCTCGAACGCCGCCTGGTCGCTCTTGCGCAGCAATCCGCGCACGACCTGCGTCCAGAACTTGCCGTAGCCGTCCCACCCGAGCCATTCGCCGCCCCAGCGGGCCGTGGCGTCGCTGGTAAACGCCGCCGTCTGCCCCAGCCCGTACCGCCACGACGCCAGCAGCGGCTCGCCCAACTCCGTGGCCAGCGCCACGTCCGCCGTCGGCTTCGGCTTCGTGGAATTATATCCCAGCAGCGGCGGACACGCCCCCCAGTCGATCCCCGGCACCAGCGGCGACGGCGCGGCCGGCACCGGCACGAACGGCTCTTCCACCAGACTCGACTGCGCGACCTTCATCGTCTCGGTGCTGAAAATCTGCGGCAGGTTCCGCGCGTCGTCCGTCTGGTAGAACCGCCCGTTGCCGCGTTCGGCCAAATCCCGCAAAAAATTGACATCCTTGTCCTTCTCGCCACCCAGCCCCACCACGCTGACGGTGATTTTTTCCGCCAGCATTGCGCTGGCGAGGTCCAGCGACGACCCCCCGCCCGCCGCCGCCCCGTCGGCAAACTCGCCCGCCGCCTTTTCCTCGGCGTCATCCGTGTCCGAGAACACGATGACGTGTTTGATCTTCGCGTTGGCCTCGCGCATCACCCGGAACGCATCCGCCAGCCCGGTAAAAATATAGATGCCGCCCCCGCCTGCCGTGATGGACTGAATCTTCGCTTCCGCGTCACCCTTCGCCCCGGTGGCCCCCAGCGGCACGACCGTATGCACCCGGGTATCCACCGCCGTCAGGCCGAAGAGGTCCTTCGCGCTCAACACGTTCATGGCCAGCACCGCGCCCTGGTCGGCCAGCGAAATCTTGGTCTGCCCGGCGATGGTCGCGCTCATCGACCCCGAGCAATCCAGCACCACGTACATCGCCACGGTGGGCGTTTCCTGCCGGTCGTCGTGTTCGGTGCGCACGGGCAGCATCGTCTCGATGGGCGTCCGAAAGTACCCGCCCACGCCGAACGAATTCTCCCCGCCGATCATCAGGAACCCGCCGCCGAACTGCTGCACCCACGTCCGGTAAAGCTCCATCTGGTCCCGCGTCATCTTCAAGGCCGACACGTCGCTCAGCACGAACAGATCGAACCGCTGCAACTCGCTCAGCGTGCGCGGCAACCCCTCCGGCCCGCGCGTCTCCACGTCGATCTTCGCCGCGCGCAGCGCCCCCGCCAGCGGCGCGGCCTTGTCCTCCTCGCCCTGCACGAGCAGCACGCGCGGCTGGCCGGCCAGCGCGGCGGTCACCCCGGCGCGATTGTTCTCCAGCCGCGTGTCGGCTACGGGCAAGATCTCCACCTCGTAGGCCGTGAACCCATCCCCCGCATGCAGATTCGCAAACCGCACTTCGTTCCGCCCGGGCTTCACGGCCAGGTCCTGTTGACCCGCCAAAAACTGGTTCTGGTAAAGGTTCACCTTGGCCGTCGTCGCCACGTTGCTCCGGATGTCCGCGCGCAGATCGAACGGCTCGCCCGCGCGCAGCCCGCCCGGCAGTTTCACGTCCGCGACGAGCACTTCCGGCCCGCTCGCGTTGCGTAGCGGCACGGTGTCCACCTGCACGCCCGCCGCCGCCAGCCGCGCCGCCGTCGCCACCGCCCCGTCGGCGGTATCGTTCCCGTCGCTCAGCAAAACGACGCGCCGGGCGTGGCCCGCCGGGGCCAGCGCCGCCGCGAGATCCAGCGCGCGCCCGATGTCCGTCCCCGCCCGGTCGGTCTCCGGGGTCTCCGGCCAGTGGTCTGCCAACCGGCTGCTCGCCTCGGGTGGCTGCCACACGCTGGCCGTCCGCGCAAACCCGAGCACCCCCGCCACGTCGTGCGCCCGCCGCTGCCGCAGACTCCCCTCCACAAATCGCCGCGCCGCCGTCCGCGCTTCCGGCGACACGCTGGCGGAATCATCCACCACGAATAAAATCGCCAGGTCACTCCCGCGCCATTGCCAGCGCAGCCCGGCAAGCGCCAGCACGATGCAACCCAACAACGCCGCCCGCACCGCCAGGCACACCCGCCGCTGCGTCGGCGTCAGGTCCGCCAGCGACCGCCGCAGCGCCATCGGCAGCAGGGCCGCTCCGGCCAGCGCGAGCGTCAGAAACCAGGGGTGCGTGAGTTCGACCGGCAAAGCCGCGCAACGTCCGCCGCCCGGCCCCCGGGGTCAAGTCGCCCGGCGGCCTTGAAACGTTTCTCGTGGAGGAGACAGGCTCGTCACTAAATCAGACCAAACGTTGTCTCATAAAAACCTCTGTTTTGTGAGACGCTTGTCAGACGAGGAGGCAAGCTGATGTGGCTACTGAGCGTGATTGCTAAAACACAAGTAGCGTGCCTCGTGGAAATTTGCCTCCTTCCCAACCACAAGGAAAATGCCCTGCACGGTAAAGAGACAACAAATGTGAGAAGTACGCAGGACGCTCAGCATGGTGTCGGTACTCGTGCTCCATGATGGCATCAAGCACATCCCATTGCACCCTGCCAAGAAAGCCTTCCGGCAAACTGTGCTCGGCAGCGAAAGGTTTCCAGACGCTTTGAAGCAGTGGGGTAATGCAGTGCTCTTTGGCTTCCAAAACGAGCGGGTTCCAGTTCTGGTATTCTAGTCTCGCTCGGAGACAAAGAAAACTGGTTAGCTGATTTTGTGCAGCCAGTTGCACGTCGTCGTACTCCAAAGTTGTGCAGGAACTGATGGCTTCATGCCACGAAGAAACCGCCCTTTTTTGGAGTGGGACCGTGGTTGTGACCAACTCGCCACAATGCTCAAACCAGTTGATCTCACGAATGGTTTTTAGAAAGGCTTGGTCAAGCATACGAATACTAGCCTAGCAGGTAGCATGCATCCTGATGATGCAAAAATGCGGTCTCACAAAACACTTGTTTTTCGGGATGTATTGTCCTGTGTGGGGATGCTTTCGGCAACGCCGCTGAGACAGGGTTGTCTCAAAAACTCATCTCATAAATCATCGTCTCAAATCCCGCATTGAAGACGAGTTCGTGAAACACACCGACAGCGCAATCTGCGAGGTTTTCGTCTGACGCGAGATCAGACCAGATGGAATGGACACCATCGCATCAAAAGCGGCGCTCTTTGCAGCGCGTGGACGCGAGTAGCTTGGGCTGGGGAGTGGTCACTGGAAGGAAGGTTCACTCCGTCCGGCGGCGGTGAAAACCCCACCACTCCAGCGCGCACAACGCAAACGCCAGCAGCGCCAGGTACACCCACGGCGGCCAGACCGTCCCCGCCGACCACGCCACCGCCGGGGCGTTGGCCACCCCCGGCTGGCCGGTCCCCGCCGCCCCCGCCCCCGCGTTGACCCGTGACATCTCGCTATCGTCCGTGTTCACGGGGAACCAACGATCCTCGCCCCCCGCACCGCGCCGCAGGTAAAACCCGTTCCGCACCGGCTCGAAGACCCCCGGCCCGGCGACGCTTTCCGCCGCCGGAATCCCGTTGACCGGCGCGTACCCGCGCTGCGCCCGGTTCCACACCGCTTCCCCTTCGGCCAGGGTCACCACGTCCCCCGCCCGGACGCCCGACTCCGCTCCCGCCGCCGCCCGTCCCGCCAGCCAATCCACGGTCGCGCGCATGAACAACGGAAACGCCACGCGCAACGGCAAATCCGAGTCCCCCGCGCCGAACGCCAGCGCCACGAACCGTTGCCCGCCGCGCCCCGCCGCGCCTTTCTCCCCCGTCACCACCAGCGGATGCTCCAGCGACCGCACCGGCGCGGTCAACCGCCAACCTCCGGCCTCGTCCCCCTCCGGTAAGCGCCACGCCTGCGCCCGCAAAACCGTCACGTCCCGCAGGTTCGCCAGCCGCAGCAGCGGGCTCGCCGGATCGAGATCGGTCACCGGCGGCCGCGCCAGGTCGTCCCCTCCCCCTGGCAGCGGTGCGCGGTGCAGAAACAAAAAATTGCCCTTCGGAATCGTGCTCAACTCCGGCCCGAACGCGGCTGGCAGCCCGTCGTCCAGGATGGTCACGTCAAACCCCGCCGCCTGTTCCGGCTGAAACGCGTCCGGCGCAAGTTCGTCGAACGTGATCCGGCTGTCCGCCTGCAACAGACTTTCCAGAAACCAGTTGCCGCGTGACACCAGCAGCACGCGCGTCGGGCGCGGCGGCGGGATCACGGCAAACGCGGCGTCGTCCAGCGCCAGGGCATCCCCGATCTGATCCGTCAACGCGAGTTGCGCTTGCAGCCAGCCGCGCGCGTTGGCGATGCCGGTGCGGATCGCCAGCGCGGGATAAACCTCCGCGTAGCGTTCGCCCGGCGCGAGGTCGAACGGCTTCACGTCCACGGTCTGTCCCTCGAAGCGCAACTCCACGTTCCCCGTCCGCCGGAGCGTGCCGAAATTCTCCACCTCCAGAAACACCTCTCCGGTGTCCGGACTGGCGGGCAGCGCCCGCGCCGCCAGCCGCGTGATCCCGACGTTCTCCCTCGGCCCTTCCCCTTCGCCGACGATGCGCGTCTCGACCTCCGCCGCTTTCACTCCCGGCGGCAGCGCCACCGCCTGATCCGTCACGACCACGATCCGCTTCGCCCCGGTCCGACCCGCGAGCAGTTCCGCCGCCAGCGCCACGGCGTCCTTGATCCGCCCGCCCGCATCCGTCGCCTGCACCGTGCCCAATCCTGCCAGCAGCGTCTTCTCCTCGTCCGTCCATTCGACGACCACCCGCGCCGCGCCCTCATCGACCAGCAGCGCCACCGGCTGCCGCGCCCCCGCCCGTCGCAGATAACTTTCCGCCACCGCCCGCGCCGCCGCGAACCGGCTCCCGCCACCCGCCAGCAGCGTCTGCATCCGCGCCCGTGCATCCAGGACGACGACCGTGCTCAACCCGCTCTCCGCGCCGCGAAACCCGCGCCATTCGGGCCGAGCCAGGGCAAACAACATCAGCGCAAAAATCAACAGATTGAGCATCAGCGACAGCA
>CAHJWO010000301.1 GCA_903642295.1 PVC group bacterium
TCGGCCAGCGGGAAATCGTCCACGCCGCTGGCACACATGAACGCCTTGAAGCCGATCACCCCGCAGTCCGTCAGGTCTTGCATGTGCGGCAGACTGTCGGAGCACAGGCCGCCCCAGAGGCCGAAGTCCACCACGGAACTTGCCTTGGCGGCGTTCCACTTCGCCAGGAAACCTTCCTTGTCCAGCACGGGCGGCCGGGCGTTGAGCGGCATGTCGAAGTACGACGTGACCCCACCCGCCGCCAGCGCGCGGGTGCCGCTGGCAAAACCTTCCCAGTCCGTGCGGCCCGGCTCGTTGAAATGCACGTGCGGATCGATCCCGCCGGGAAAGATGAAGAACCGGGTGGCATCGAGATCGGACCCGGTGCTGCCGAAGACGGCGTTGCCCAGGGCCGTGATCTGGCCGTCCTTGATGCCGATGTCCAGCTTGGCGACGCCCTCGGGGCGGACCACGCTACCGCCGCGGATGATCAGATCGAAATCGCTCATGGGAAGGGGGACTGAGGGGTGGGAAAAACGCCGGGCCTGTAAGGACTATGTACCTACCGGGCCGACGGCGGCGATTGTGCAAGGGACACGAGGAAATTGTCCATCACATTTAGCGCGATAGCAACATCCTGCAAGGTAACCGATTCCAGCGGATGATGGCTCAAACCGTCCCGGCAGCGGACGAAGAGCATCGCCACCGGCAGCCGGTGGGCCAGGGCCACGGCGTCGTGACCCGCGCCGCTCGGCAGTTCCAGCACCCGGCAACCCGTTTGGCCGACGGCTTCGGCCAATGCCTTGCGCAGCCCGGGGGCGCAATCCGTCGCGTCATGTGACTGCACCTCACGCCACTCCAACGCCAATCCGCGCCGGTCGGCGATGGCGGCGGCGGCCGCCCGGAGCCGTGCGCACGCCGCGTGCCGCTGGGCATCGCGTGGGCTGCGCACGTCCAGCGACCCCGCCGCCGCGCCGGGAATCACGTTGCCCGCGCCCGGCTTCACGTCCAACTGCCCGACCGTCGCCACCAGTCCTTCGTCGCCGCGCGCGTGCGTCTCGACCGCCGTGATGAATTCCGCCGCCGCTGCCAGCGCGTCTTTGCGCAGACCCATCGGCGTCGTTCCGGCATGTCCGGCCTGACCCGCGAACCGGAAGGAGAACCGGCTCTGCCCGGCGATGGCGCTGACCACGCCGACCGGCAGGCCGTTCGCTTCCAGCACCGGTCCCTGCTCAAGGTGAACCTCGACGTATCCGACCAACCCGTCCTCGGCGTCCGGGTCGAGCGCGTCCGCCCCGAGCGTTTCAGGTGCACCCCCGAACGCCCGGATTGCCTCCGCCAGACTCACCCCGCCCGCATCGACCAGCGATAGCCGCGCCGCGTCGAACGGATTTCCCGCCAGCACGTCGCTCCCCAGGTAGCTCGTCCCGAACCGTACGCCCTCCTCGTCGCTGAAACCCACGACCCCCACCCGGCAGGACAGCGCCCCGTACCTCCCGTTCGCCGCCGCTTCGGCGCACGCCACCGCCGTCAGCACGCCCAGCGGCCCGTCGAACCGGCCCGCCTCGCGGACCGTGTCCAGATGCGACCCCAGCAACAGCAGCGGCCGACCATCCCGCGTTTGGGTCCCGCGCAAGTTTCCGATGCCGTCCACGCACACGTTCAATCCCGCCGACTGCATCCACCCGCCCACGATGCCGTTCACCCGCCGCATGGCCTCCGAGCCGAAGGTGCGCGTCGTCAAACCGTCCGTCGTCTCGCTGACGGCGGCCAACTCTTCGATGCGCGCCATGACGACCCGGGCGCGGGCAAGCACGTCTTCCATCGCCGTCAGCTCCCCCGGTAAGTCTGGTAAGCCCACGGCGTCACCAGCAGCGGCACATGGTAATGCCCGTCCGGGTCCGGGATGACGAAACGCACGGGCACCCGGTCCAGAAACCGTTCCGCCCGGTCGATGCCAAAATAGTCCCCGACATGGAACACCAGTTCAAAGGTCCCGGCACCCATCCGCTCTCCCACGAGCAACGGGGCGTCGGTCCGTCCGTCGGCATTGGTGGTGACCGCTTTGAGAAACCGCCGTTCTTCCCCACGCCCCTCCTCGCCCGCGCCAGATTTCACCAGAAAAAGCTCGATCCTGACGCCCGCCGCCGGACGCCCCTTCATCAGGTCTAAAACGTGGGTGGATAAACGGCCATCGGACATGCGGCGCGCATGATGCACGGGGCGGCAGCGAGGATCAAGACCCAAGCTTCCCCACATCGCGTCCTCATTCCACCAGGTCCGCCAGCCGAAACGCCGCGATCTTCTCGATCTCCACCAGCGCCGCCTTGCGCTCTTGCTCCGGCCTATGATCCAGCCGCATCTCGAAACCGTCCATGATGGCCCGCTTCCGTTCCGCCGCCCGCACGCAAATGATAAACGGAAACCCGAACTTTTCCTGATAAGCCCGGTTGTACCGCTCGAACCAACGCCCCTCGTCCGCCGATAGCCGGTCCAATCCCGCGCCGGTCTGCTCCGACGCCGACGCCGCGCCCAGCCTTCCCTCCGCCGCCGCCCGGCCCACGAGATCCGGGTGCGCCCGGATCAACGCCAACCGTTTCTCCTCGCCCGCTTCCTGTACGCAAGCGCACATGGCGGCGTGCAGTGCTTCCCGGTCCCGGAACGGTCGCCGCTCCCAGGCGCTCTCCGCCACCCACGGCGAATCCTCGAATACCCCGCCGAACCGCGCCACGAACGCCGCCGTGTCCAGGCTGTTCACCTCCGCCATACTCGCCTTCATCTCCGGCAGCATAGCAGAGAGAAACCGCCGACGCCCGGAACTCTTTGAACCTTTGACTTTGCGCGCCCCTCTTTCTAGGCTTTACCCATGAGCACTCCCGTTCCCGGCCTCCGCAGCCCCGCCGACAAGGTGGGCGGCGTCATCTATTTCGGTCGCATGATCGACAAAATCCGTCTGCACCACGGGGGAACCCTTCCCCCGGACTATGTCCCCAACCTCGGCAAGGGTTTCGACGCACGCTGCATTCAGCTTCTGCGCGTTTCCTACCCCGCCCTCGTGGAGCGGGTCACCCAGAATGGTTCTTCCGACGAAGAACTCCTCCAGTGGGCACTGACCGAGGGACGCCGCCCCGACGACGACGAAATCGAGATTTGGAACGAATTCATGCGCAAGCGCGGCTGGAAGGACTCGGGCAGCGAAACCCTGACGAAACGCAAACTCGAATGCGGCTTCGCGGAACGCGCCGACATCGAAACGTTCTTTCAGTTCATCGACGCCGACGAAGGAAGGCTCTGAAAGGCAGAAGGCAGAAGGCAGAAAGTAAAATGCCATCGCGGATAGCTACCCCCCTCCTCACTTCCTTTTTGCCTTTCCTCTACTCGCTGACTTCTGCATTCTGCATTCTGCCTTCCGACTTGCTATGTATTTGCTCCTCGCCGCCGACCCGTTGCTCTTCGCGTTCCGGGAATCCACGCTGCCGGGCAAGCTGATCCTGGGCTTCCTTTTCGTCGGCTCGATTTTTAGCTGGTCGGTGATGGTCACCAAAATCCGCGTCATCCAGTTCGCCCGCCGCCAGACCGAACTTTTCCTCGAACAATTCCGCGCCGACCGCGTTCCCCTGCGCATCTACGAGAGCGGCATCACCTACGACGGCGCGCCGGTCTTCGAGATCTACCACGCGGGCTGCCAGGAGATGACCTTTCATCTGCTCGGCTCGCCCGAGGTGGACGAAACCTTCCACGACCGCCTGGAGATCGCCGACAAGGTCAGCCCCGCCCAACTCCGCGCCGTCAGCGCGATCATGGAGCGGGCGGTCGGCGAGGAAGGTCTCCGCCTGGAATCCCAGCTCATCCTCCTGTCCACGGCGGTCAGCGGGGCGCCGTTTCTCGGGCTGCTGGGCACGGTCTGGGGCGTTATGGACACCTTTACCGGCGTGGCCATCGCGGGCAAACCGAACCTCGCGGCGATGGCCCCCGGCGTCTCCGGCGCGCTGATCACGACGGTCACCGCGCTGCTCGTCGCCATCCCGGCGATGTTCGGTTACAACTTCATCCTCACGAGCATCCGTTCGCTCATCGTGCAGATGGACAACTTCGCCGCCGAACTGGCCAGCGAGTTCGAACACCGGTACGTCAGCCACGGCCCGACCTGGACCGACAAGCTGGCGAGGTAGGCAGAGGTCACCCACCCAGGTAGGGAGGGCTCTCCGAGCCCTTCCCTGGCTTCGCCGGGGCAGGGAGCCGACGAGCATCAAAATCAGGGCAGGGCTCGGAGAGCCCTCCCTACCTGGCTTGGCCGTTTCCCACCCGCTTTTTCAGAGCCCCGACGACGCCTGCCAGACCGGCGTCTCGTCCGCTACCTTGGGCACGTCTCCTTCCACCGTGGGCGATTTGCCCGGCGTCATCCGGAACACCGGGATGATCGGATTCCCCTTGCTGTCTTTCTGGTAGGCGGCTCCCCCGACCTGCTCGATCAGCACGTAAGCGCGGAACACGCCGCCCGGCATTTCGCCGATCACGATGTCGATGGGATACTTCGACTTCGCGCTGACGTTGAACTCGGTCCCGATTCCGCAGCCCTTGAACCACGACGGTTCCTGCAACCCGTCGAACAAGTAATGCTGCTGCGCTGACTTACTCGTAAAATCGTAGATGCTGCTGTCCAGCACCATCTGATTGTTGAAACGCACCACCAACACGTCGTCGCCGAACCCGACGAAACGGAATCGACCGGTGACCGGGGCGGTCACCTGTCCCTTGTAATGGACGCACCACATCCTGGGCTGCACCTTATCCTGCAAATTGAACGCCTTCGGCCCCTCCTCCGCGCTGATCGTTGGGATCAGAATCTGCGAGGTGTACAGCGGTTCCGGTCCCTTGAAGAAACGGCCAAACGTCGCTTCATTCATCCCGCCAGCCACGAAATTGCGAATGATTCCCAGGCATTGATCTACGGTCAGGTTGGTCGCCTGACCCGAAGCGGTCTGTTTGAAATCGAAAAAAGTGCCCTTCAGCCCCTGACTGGTATTTCGCATTCCGAAGAGGGACAGCCCCCCGCCGCCACCCCC
>CAHJWO010000302.1 GCA_903642295.1 PVC group bacterium
CAGGATGCAGGATGCAGGATGCAGGATGCAGGATGCAGGATGCTGGGGAAGGAGGCAACCCTCGGGCGCGCCGGGTCAATGACGCGGCGGGAAGCTTCGTGACAGCCCGGCGAGATTTGGTTATGATGAGGCCAGATAGGTTCTGCCAACGGCGGCCCTTCCTCCATGAAACCCAAAGCCATGCTCCGCTCGGCGATGGTGCTGCTCTTTGGCGGCTTGGGCGTTTATCTTCTGGGGGCGGGCCTTTGGGGAATCATTCACCGCTTCAATCGGGACGGGGCGAACGCGGCGGCCGAGTTCGTTTTCATTCTGATCTTAGCCGGTCTGCCGCTGGCCGTGGCGTGGCTTGCGTACCTGCGCCAATACCGTCGGCTTGCCAAATTGGCGGCGGGGGTTGGGGCGTTCCTTTTGCTCGGGGCCGTGGCGCATTTGATCCGGCGGTTGGGGGGTAATCAATGGCTCGGGCATTTCGAAGGTGGACCCGGCTGGAAGGACGTGCTCGGAATGGTGTTGGGATCGGCACCGCTGGTCCTGACGATTGTCTTCTGCAAGTGGGCGATGGGTGTGATCGACCGGTATCTGCCCGAACCCGCGCCGACGGCGGAGCAACAGGCCCGGGCGTTGCGCTGGCAGCGGCGGATGCTGCCGGTCCGGCGAGCAATGCTCCTGGTCGGCATGGCGCTGGCGGAATTGATGGTGTGGGCGGCGGTGCTGGCTTTTCTCGGCACCCTGATGTGGGTATGGGAGGAATCCAGCGCGCTGGCACGAACGGACGATCTGGAGAGGGATGCGTTTGCACGGGGCCTGATCGTGCTGGTGGCGAGCCTGCTGGTTTTTCTGGTCGGCTGGCTCGTGCGGGGCGGCTGGCGCTCACAACTGCGCGCTCTGTCGGCGTCGAATGATTAGACTTCTTTCCTAATCGCGTTTGCCAAGCGCCCACTCCCAAAGCTCTGTCATCCTGAGCGAGTGGAACGAGCCGAAGGACCTTCCACTGTGCCCGTTCTGTGGAATCGCTCTCGGCGGGGCGACTGCCAGTCCTCTGTTGTGAAAGAGGTCTATTAGGCCGTCTCGGGTTGGATCAGCCTCGCGCGGCGTCCGCTTTCTTTCCTCTGTCATCCTGAGCGAGTCTAGCGAGCCGAAGGACCTTCCATCGTGGACAGCACCAAAGGCAAATCCGACCGGAAACACCGGCGACAAACGGGACGGCTAAAGACAGCCGTCCGACCTCGAATGCTCACCAGTCCTTCGGGATGGCGCGCGTGAGGATTTCGGGCGGGCCGTCGGTGACGAGGACATCATCCTCGATGCGAACGCCGCCGAGCGTCTGGCACTTCTCCGCGAGGTCCCAGTTCACGGCATTGCGGTACTGCTTGCGGCGGGCGGGGTCGTTGAGAATCGCCGGGATGAAATAGAGGCCGGGCTCCACGGTGACCACGTAACCGGGTTGGAGCGGCAGGTCCATGCGCAGGTTCTTCAACGCGGGGTCCGTGAAGGGCTGGCGACCGGGGAAACGCCCGCTCGCGTCGCGCACGCCGAGGCCGGTCATGTGGCCCAGACCGTGCGGGAAAAAGAGCGTGTGCGCGCCCTGTTCGACGAGGGATTCGGCCTGGCCGCGCATGAGCTTGAGGTCGATCAATCCGGTGGTCATTTCGACGGCGGCTTGCCGGTGAACGTCCTTCCATTCCGCGCCGGGAACGCACCGGGCGATGGCGGCTTCCTCCGCGCGCAGGACCAGGTTGAAGAGGCCGCGTTGGAACGGCGTGGGCCGGCCGCCGACGACATAGGTGCGCGTCACGTCGATGACGTAGCGGCCCACATCGGCCCCGGCATCCACGAGGACGAAGTTGCCTTTTTTCAGGACCCGCTCCGAGGGCGGGAAATGCAGCACGGCGCTGTTGGAACCGGCGGCGACGATGGTGCCGTAACCGGTGCGCTCCGCGCCGTTGCGATAGAACGCGGCTTCGAGTTCGATCTGCAAGGCGCGCTCGGTGACGTCCGGACGCAGACCCTCGCGCAAGGCGGCGAACCCGGCGGCGGTGGCGGTGGCGGCGCGGTGCAGGAGCGCGAGTTCGGCGGCGTCCTTGGGGCGGCGGGCGTGCTGGAGTTTTTCGCGGACGGCGGCGAGGCGGGCGGGGTCGGTGGTGACACCCCGCAACGGCGCGCCCAGGTTGACGATGGGGCGGCCCCGTCGCACCGTCAGATAAGGCTCCAGACGGGCGAGGGTGTCGCCGGGGGATTGCTCCCGGGCTTCCCAGACGCGCTCGGCCTCGGTCACGTCGGGTACGAAGCTCGACCAACCCTTGATCGGGCCGCGCTTGGGATCATATGCGACCACGCCGCCGGGCGTGTCGAGGTCAGCGAGATAGACGTATTCCGAGTGGGCGCGGAAGGGGTAAGTCTGGTCGGTGTTCTCGGGCAGGGGGATGGGTTCGCCCGCACCGACGAGGAGGATTTCGTCGGTGAGTTCGAGGGCTTTGGCAACCCGTTCGCGGCGGGCGGCGAGGTGGGCAGGAGGGGCGGGAGGAGACAAGGCGGGGGCTGGCATGGCTAGCAATCATCTTTTGCGGAGAAGATCCAAGATTCAAGAATCAAGATCCAAATAAGATCAAGGATTCAAACAGCAAAATTGCGCTACGGCAACGCTGGCGGGCAGCATTTTGGGTCTTGGATTTTGAGTCTTGTTTGGATCTTGGTTTTTGAATCTTGGATCTTCTCCGCAGGAGCCTCACTCCGCATCCGGGTTGATGAGCATGTAGCCGACCGCGCGCACCGTGCGGATGAAACGCGGATTCTTGGGGTCGTCGCCGAGCTTGCGGCGCAGGCTCCAGATATGCACGTCGATGGAGCGGTCCAGGCCGTCGTACATGCGCTCGCCCAGGGTCTCGATGAGATGCTCGCGCGTGCGGACACGGCCCCGGGCGCGGGCCAGGCTTTCGAGCAGGTTGAATTCCAGGGCGGTCAACTTGAGCGGGACATCGCCCAGCACGGCGACCCGCGCGCCGGGATTCAGCCGCAGCGGGCCGACAATGATTTCCGGTTCCTCGCGGTCAGGCGACGGGCGGCGGTTGACGAAACCGGTGAAAGCGGCCGCCGGGGAGGGGACGGCGGGGGCGGGGCGCACGCCGGTGCGCCGGGTGACGGCGCGCAGCCGGGCGAGCAGTTCGCGCGAGGAAAACGTCTTGGGCAAGTAGTCATCCGCGCCCATCTCCAGGCCGACGATGCGGTCCGTTTCCTCGCCGCGCGCGGTCAGCATGAGCACGGGTACGTCCGAGCGGCGGCGGATGCGGCGTAGGACCTCGAAGCCGTCCGCGCCCGGGAGCATCACGTCGAGGATGACGGCGTCGAAGGACGGTTCGGCCAGGGCGCGCTCGGCTCCGGCGGGGCCGTCGTGGATGGTTTCGGTCTCGTAGCCCAAGGGCGCGAGGTAGTCGCGGATCAATTCGCAGAGTTCCCGGTCGTCGTCGATGACTAAAACGCGCATAAAGAAGACAAAAACCAGGACAGCAAAGAGTCAGGAAAGGAGACGGTTTAAAAAATGATTCTAGAGGAGAAACTCAAAAAAGATAACGCAGATAACACAGGTAACGCAGGTGCAGGTGCGGAATCTGGAAAAGGTGGGATGAGTGCTGAACAACTCTATCGCCGCTTTCGCTTAACGATCTCTTAACAATTTTTTTAGCCCGGGCAAACCGGTTCTTAACAATAGCGTGGTCTAGTTCTCTTGTTATCACCCGCGAATCCTTCGCGGGATGACCAAATTCTGAAATTCAAAGTATCGCTATGAAACGTACCTTCCCGACCCTATTGACGCTCGCTGCGGCGGGCGTGCTGGCCTGCCAGACCCTGCCCGTTCACGCTCAGGACGACGCCCCGCCGCCCCCTCCCGCCGAAGAAGGTGGCGGTCGGCCGGGTGGTCCCGGCGGCCCCGGCGGCCCTGAAGGCGATGCGCGCCGCCAGGAATGGCGTCAGCGAATGGCCGACCGCATCAAGACCCAGATGAAAGCCACCGACGACGAGTGGAGCGTGATTCAGCCCCTGCTCGAAAAGGTGGAAACCAAGATGCGCGAGTCGATGGGCCGCCGTTTTGGCGGCATGGCGGGCGGCGGGCGGGGCGGTCCCCGACGCGGTCCCGGCGGTGATAACAACGGCGGTGGCAACACCGACGCGGCCAATAACCGTCCGCAGCCCGCCGGCGCGGCGGAAACGCAGGCGCTGCGCACCACGCTGGACGGTGATGCTTCCACCAACGACATCAAGGCGAAGCTCCAGGCCGTGCGCGACCAACGCAAGAAGTCCGACGCCGAACTGGCCTCGACACGCGAGGATTTGAAGAAGGTGCTCAACCTGCGCCAGGAAGCCGTCCTGGTGTTGATGGGCGTGCTAGATTAAGGGGAAATTCTCCGTCGGTTTTTGCTCCCAGCTTCCGTGACCGAAACTGAACATCCTCCCACTGCCGCCGCCGCAACTAACGGCGCGGCACACGGCATCAACGGCAACCATGCCGTTGATGCCGCCGCCGCTGCCGAGGTGGACCCACGCGCGGCGCTGATCGTGCGCATGGTCGAGAGCCGCCAGCTCTCAGCGATGGACGCGGACGTGCTCGCGCGCCTGGGCCTCGGTGGCCCGGCGACGGAAGAGGACGTGCTGCAATGGCTCGCGGGCGAGTATGGGCTGAGCTACACCGCGTTGGAGAATTCCGACCCGGACCGCTCGGTGCTTTCGCGGTTTCCCGCGCGAGTGCTCTTGCGCGAGGAAATGCTGCCTTTGCGCGAAGAGAACGGGCACGTCGAGGTAGCGGTCAGCCGCCTCTTCGCCGCGCCGGGGTTGGACAGCTTGAAGGCGTTTACCACGCTCAAGCTCCAGCCCATCCTCGCGCCGAGCCACGCGCTGCAACGCGAGATCAAGAAGCATCTGGGCGTCGGCGCGGATACGCTTAACCAGCTGGAGCAGGAGGAAGGTTTTCAGGTCGTCGCCGATGATCGGCAGGACGAGGGCGACCTCGATAAAGCCGC
>CAHJWO010000303.1 GCA_903642295.1 PVC group bacterium
CCACGCTCAGGTTGGCCACGGCAAAGCCCGTGCGGGCGCGGCGCTGGTCCTCGCCGAAGACCACGTCGAGGGTCCAGTGCAGGTGGTTTTCCACCGCCCGGTGGCCGCGCACGGCCCGGGCAAAGAGAGGCACCTCCACGGGCAGGCGGCGCAGATAGTCTCGTCGCTCGGTGCTGACTTTGCCGTGGCGGTCACGGGTGGACTCGACGACGCCCACGCTCTGCCAGCCCGCCCACTCGCCGCGGTCCGTAAACCAGCCGCGGTCCGCGCTCTGCCAGTAGCGGCGCGTGGCGAGGCGCTTGTGGCCTTGCTCGATGGTCTCCAGCGTGGCGAGCTGCGGGTCGGCCCCCGCGCGCGCGTCATTCGAGCGCGTCCTTGATCTCCTGGCAAGCCCACCCCTGGTTGCCCTTGCGGGCCAGCACGGCGTCGGCGGCGGCCTCCTTGCTCTGGTGGCTAACGGACCTGGGCGGCTCGGTTCACGGAAGCCGGGCTTGCCGTGAACTCCATCCAGAAGGTAGATCCCACCCCCTGGACGCTCTCCACCCCGATTGTTCCCCCCATCGCCTCCACCAGTTGTTTGCTGATCGTCAGCCCGAGGCCGGTGCCTTCGATGGGGCCGTAGGCCGCGCCGAGCCGCTCGAAGGGGGTGAACAGTTTGGCGATTCCCGCCGGGTCGATGCCTGACCCGTTGTCCCGGATGAGGATGCGTTCGTGGAGAGAGGCCCCCGGCTCGGGGCGACCGACAGCCTGGACCTCGATGCTTACCTCCCCACCGACGGGCCGATTGTATTTGATGGCGTTGGCCAGCAAGTTCAAAAGCACCTGCTTGAGGCGTTGGCGGTCAACCGGCAGGCTCACCGGGCGGAGTCCGGGTTCAATCTGTACGGATACCCCCCGATCCCGAGTCAGGGGCTCTACCAGTTCAACGGCTTCCTCCAGGAGCGAGTTCAGCTCGACGTTCTCTATGGACATGATCGCCTCGCCGCTCACGATGTGGGAGATGTCCAGGATCTCGTCCACCAAGCTCAGGAGGTGCCGACCCCCGCCCAGGATGTGCTCCACACTCTCGCCCTGCATGGAGGACAACGTTTCCATCTGCAGCAACTGGCCGAAGCCGAGAATGGCGTTGAGGGGCGTGCGCAGTTCATGACTCAGGCGGGAGAGGAACTCGGTCTTGGCCGCATTTGCCCGCTCGGCTTCCTGCCGGGCGCCCTCGGCTTCCTCCCGGGCTGCTTCGGCGTCCCGGCGGGCCTGCTCTGCCACCGCGTGGGCGTGTTCGGATTCTTCCTTGGATCGGCGCAGGATTTCCGCGGTGCGCTCGCGCTCGCGCAACTTCGCTTCCGCGCTGGCCAGCCGCCGCTGCCAGCGGCGCCGAAGCCCGTGGAGCAGGAGGCCCAACAGGACGAAGGCCGTTCCCACGATCAAAGCGCAGAACCACTCGGTCTGGTAGAAAAACGGCCGCAGGTGAAAGGCCATCGTCGCCCCCTGTGTGTTCCAGACCCCGTCGCTGTTGGCGGCCTGGACGTGAAAACGGTAATTCCCCGGCGGCAGGTTCGTGTAGTGCGCCGTCCTCTCAGTCCCCGCATCTGTCCAGCCGGCGTCGAACCCTTCCAGCCAATAACGGAAACGATTCGCCTCGGGGTTCACCAGACTCAGGGCCGTGTAGCGGAAATCCAGTTTTTGCGTGCCGGGGGCCAGTTCAATCAGGGGATCGTTCTCTGCGCCCCCGGTTGCCTTCACCGTGTTCGCAAATATGACCTTGCCATTGGCTGAGAGTTCCTCCACTTGCACGGGCGGCGGCAAGGAGTTGATTGACACGCGCGCCGGGTCCACCACCGTCGCACCCTTGATCGTGGCGAACCAGAGTTGGCCGAGCCGGGTGCGACAGACGACCGGCTGGTAGCCGCCGTTTCCCTCGCGCGAGCGCATCCCATCGGCCACCCCGTAGGCGACGTATGGAATCGAGGGGATTTTCCCGCGGTCGAGGCGGGCGAAGTCCGCGAGTGCCACGCGGGAGATGCCCTTGTTGGAACTCATCCACAGGTAACCCTGGGCGTCTGCGACCATCCCCCACGTCTTGTTATCGAAGAGGCCTTCCCGCTCGGTGTACCGGGTAATCTTCACCCCACCATCATCGGCAACGCGAAGACGGTACAGCCCGGAATAAGTACCCACGAAGAGGTCTCCCCCGCCGGTGGAATCCTCGAAAAAGGAAAGCACGGCACCCTCCAGCCGCTCGGGGCCGGAGCTTGGAATGGTCGTGATCCGCCCGTCCGGCCACCGCCGGCTCAGTCCTCCATTCGTGCCCACCCACAGGTTGCCGTGCCGGTCGGCGTGCATGGCGAACACCGTATTGGAGCTGAGACCGGTGCCAGCGGTCAAGTGAGCTAATACCTCGCCGTTCCGTACCTGATAGACGCCGCTGTCCGTGCCCACCCAGTAATCCCCGCTCGCGTCCCGGCAAAGTACGCTCACGGCGCTGCGGTCCAGGTCCTCGCGCAGGGGCAAAAGTTCCACCTTGCCGTCGCGCCAACGCACCAAGCCTGCACTCGTGCCAACCAGCAGGGTGTCATCGTCGTCGCCGCGTGCGATGCTGAGCGCGCGGCTGTTGCCTGGACGGTTTGGAGAGGGGGCCAGGGGATAGTTGACGACCCGAGTTTCCCCGGGGGCCAGCATGCCCAGGCCGTTCTCGTCGCCCATCCAGAGCCGCCCGTGCGCGTCCTCGAAGACCGAACGCACGTCCTCGTCAGCGAGCCCTTCGGGAGGACCGTAGTTCACGAAGCGCGTGTCCCTGAGCACCTCCAGACCGTCCTCGGTGGCAATCCACAGGTTGCCCTCCCGGTCCTCGCAAAGGTCATTGACCGAATTATGGATCAGGCCGTTCGCCGTCGTGAGCGCCACCGGGGGCGGTCCGATACCGGGGTCATCCCCTGCCGGGAAGCGAAAGAGCCCGGCGTCATTGGTGCCCACCCAGAGCGTCCCGGCACGATCTTCGAGCATGGCTTTCACCAGTTGCCCCGTCAACGTCAGGTAAACATGGAAAGTGCCGTCCGGAGCCAGTCGGCCGACGCCGGCATCGCGGGAGGCAACCCAGAGCCCGCTGCTCCGGGCCTGGATGAGGCCGTCCACCTTTTTGCCCTCCCAGCCGGGCAGCAGGTCGAAGCGCGGGCCAGCCGTGTCGTCCCCACCCCCGTGCTGCCGGTAGAGCCCGCCCACCGTCCCCAGCCACAAGTGCCCGGCTCCATCCCGGCACACCGTGCGGATATGTTCGACCGGCCAACCCGGAGTTCCCTCGAAAGGACCCGTTACCTTCCCGTCGGGACTGATCCGAACGAGCCCGCGAACCGTCCGGACCCAGGATGCTCCGTCCACCGGGTCCTGGAAGACGATCTTCCCGGACTGGTTGGCGGGAGAGTCGGCGGACGGGAAAGCTTGCATTCTCCCGGCCACCAGGTGGCCGAACCCGCCCGCGGTGCCCAGGATCAGTTCGCCGGGGTGACGGGAGTTTTCCCTCACGGTGTAAACGACGGTGCTGCCGATCTCCGAATCATTTTTTCGGTCAAACACCTGGCTGCGCACCCCGTCAAAACGCACGACGCCCTCCTCCGTGCCGAGCCAGAGATAACCATCGCTGGCCTGGGTGACGCTATTGACATTGCTACAGGGCAATCCATCCTCCGGCCCCCAACTCCGGCGCTGATATTGGGTGAGCGCGCGGGCCGGGTCCAGGGCCAGCGCGTGGGGTGCGGGAAACGCCAGAATACCCCCGAACGACAGCGCCAAGGCCAGGAAGCAGGGCGGGATGAGACCGACCCGCGATTTGGGGGCGTGGGAGAGGATGCCGGGTGCGCACGCCAGCCGTTCCCGGCGGGGGGCGGTGTTCCTGGGGCAAAAGTTCATCGTGGTAGGCTGACGCCGCCCACACCGGAGTAGCATTTGTCGAGCCAAATCATCGCTGGCATTGTCCGCAGCGGCAGCTGCCCCGCCCAGCGGTTTCAGCGATCACGGCGCGCTCCTCGACGCTGGCCCGCATCGCGGGAGATTACCGATTGCACTTCGAGGGTACAGCCGCGATTTTGTCCGGCATCGGTGGCCTGGGCGCGAAGGTGATTTACACCCGGAAAACATGACCGACTGGCAAACACAAAAACGCGCGCGGCAAACCCGCCTGGAAGCCGGCGGCAAATTCGCCCGGGGCAAGGTCGTCGCGGCGGCGGACACCACCGCGCTGCTGGAAGCGGTCATCCGGCCCGGCGACCGCGTTTGCCTGGAGGGCGACAACCAGAAACAGGCCGACCATCTGGCCGAAGCGCTGGCGGCAGCCGACCCGGCCCGGTTGCACGACCTCCACATCGTCCAGTCCGGCGTCACCCTCCCCGCGCACCTGGACATCTTCGCCAAAGGCATCGCCACCAAGCTTGACTTCTCTTACTCCGGCCCGCAGAGCGGGACCATCGCGCGGGCGCTTTACTCGGGCAAAATCCAGCTCGGGGCCATCCACACGTACCTGGAGTTATTCGCGCGCTACTTCATGGACCTGACGCCGCACGTCGCGCTGATCGCCGCCGTCAGCGCCGACCGCGACGGCAATCTCTACACCGGCCCGAACACCGAGGACACGCCGACCATCGTGGAGGCGACCGCCTTCAAGAGCGGCCTCGTTGTGGCCCAGGTCAACCAGATCATAGACACCGTGCCGCGCGTGGACATTCCGGGCGACCGCGTCGATTTCGTGATCCAGGCTCCCCGGCCGTTCTTCGTCGAGCCGCTGTTCACGCGCGACCCGGCGCAGATCACCGACACGCAGATCCTGATGGGCATGATGGCCCTCAAGGGCATCTACGCCGAGTACGGCGTCCAGCGGCTCAACCACGGCATCGGCTACGGCACGGCGGCCATCGAACTGCTCCTGCCGACCTACGGCGAAACCCTCGGCATCAAGGGCAAAAGCTGCACGCACTGGGCTCTCAACCCCCACCCCACCCTCATTCCCGCCATCGAGTCCGG
>CAHJWO010000304.1 GCA_903642295.1 PVC group bacterium
AGGTGCTGATCCACGCCGTGACCAAACGCCGCACCATCTTCCTCTGTGTGTTCGCTCTGGCGGCAATCCTTCTCGTCGTCTGGCCTACGATTAACGCCTTGCGAGTCCGCCACGCCATTGCCCTGAACATCCAGCACGCTACCTCCGTCCGGCTGGAGGAGTTTGCGTTTCATACTCCTCTAGCGTCAGTCGATTTGCCGCGCACCGAATGGTCGCAGGTTCTTACCGCCATGCCGATGGTTCCTGATGTGGGTGTTCCCGGCAGCGTCAAGATGTGCTTCATCCCACATCACCGCGTCATTATCACCGACCGGCAGAACCAACCGTTTGCTTTCACGGTTTGCTTCGCCTGCGACCAAGCGCACACCAGGACCAGGGGCATTTTTGCTACTCCATATCTTTGGTGCAGCCCGCTTCGCCGTCTGTTCACCAGCCACGCTATCTGCATCCGCACAGATCGCGAATATAACGACACCCTCTCTGCCCACCTTCCCCGCACCTAAACACACGCTCCAGGTGACAGCTGGGGGCTGCGGGCTTTCTCTCTGAACTCCACGTTTGCTCGCCCCCGGCTGCACCTGAGTCTGGGTCCGTCAGGCGACATTCACGCGCATACTCTAACACGGCAGGTAGATCATCGAACAGGATTGAACTCAAGATGAGAAAGATCAGGATCATAGAACACATCTCGCTGGACGGCGTGATCTCGATGGGTGGATCGAACGAGGACAACGAATACTCGCATGGCGATTGGACGGCGCCGTATCGAACCGTCGAGGGGGCAGCGGCCGTTGCCGAGGCCTACGGTCAAAGCTTCGATCTGCTGCTTGGCCGCCGCACCTACGACCTCTGGGCCGGCGTCTGGCCAATGGTCAAGGGCGGTCCGTTCGCAGAGGGGATCAACGCAGCGATCAAATACGTCGTTACCCACCGACCGGAGAGCATCGGGTGGGGTCCGGTCGGGGACTTGGGTGCCGACGTCATGGAGGGCATCCGCCGCCTCAAAGCCCAGGACGGCCTCGACCTGATCGTCTCGGGAAGTTCCACGCTGACGACCGTGCTGCTCAACCAGGGGCTGGTCGACGAGGTGGTGCTGATCGTTTACCCGGTCTTGTTAGGCCGGGGCAAGCGCATCTTCTTATCGGACGGCGTGGCCCCGCGCGAATTCGCTTTCGTCGGCTCGAAGGCCTCGCCCACAGGGGTGCTCATCAACACTTACCGACACGTTGGATCGCCGCGAGCCGAATGAACCCGGCGTCGCCCAACCACACGCTGCAGCCGACCGCCGGGGCCCAAGCGCTGTAGGCGACAGCCGGGGGCGGCAGCCCTGCTACCACCCCACAAATGGGGACGGCTGGGACAGCCGTCCCTACCGTACCGGAAGCAGCGCATCCACGGCCAACGCACCGCAGCCAACGAGGCCCGCGTCGCTGCCGAGCGCGGCGGGAACCACGTCCAGCGCCTCGTGGAAGACCGGGCTGGTCCGCTCACGGATGGTCCGACGCATCGGCTCGAAGAGGAGTTCGCCCGCCAACGCCACGCCGCCGCCCAGCACGATGGCGTCCGGGTTGAGCAGCCAGATCACGTCCGCCAGGGCCGCGCCGAGCATCACGCCGGTCTCGTCCCAGAGTTGGCGCGCGATCTCGTCGCCGCCCAAGGCCGCCTCGGCCAGCGTCACGGGCAGGCATTCCAGCAGGGAGCGGGTTTGTCCAGCGGCCTCGTACCGCGCGCGGGCGCGTTCGGCGATGTGCGTGTTGCCGACGTAGGCTTCCAGCGCGCCGAAGTTGCCGTACTCGTAGGGCCGGCCCCGGTAGTCGATGCTCATATTGCCGATCTCCCCCGCGCCCAGGCGGCTGCCCCGGTAGAGTTGACCGTTGAGGATCAGCCCGCCGCCGACCCCGGTGCCCAAGGTGACGCACACAACGTTTTCGCGTCCGCGTCCCGCGCCGTACTTCCATTCGGCGTACGTCATCGCGTTCGCGTCGTTTTCGATGACGGTCAGCAGGCCGGTGTGCCGCGAAACCATGTCGCGCAACGGGACATTCACCCAGCCGGGGACGTTGGTGAGGTGATGCACCAGGCCGTGACGGCTGTCCACGATGCCCGGCAGCCCGACGCCGACGGCGCGCACGTCCGGGTGGCGGGCGCGCAGGTCGTCGATGGCGCCCATGATGGCGGCCAGCAGCAGGTCGCCGGTGGCGTAGGACAAGGTGGAAAGACTCTCGGCGCGCAAGGTCAGACGACCCGCCTGCACGAGACCAAACTTGACGCTGGTGCCGCCGAAGTCGATGCCGATGGCGACGGGTGGGGCGGCAAGCGGATCGGACATGAAGCCGGGAGGATAATCCGGCGGCAGCGCGTTTTCCAGAAGGATGCGGAGGCGTCGTCCTGCCCGGCAGCTACCTTGCTCACCCCATTGCTTCGTCCGCCCAGGCAGGACGCTGCGCAGAAACCCGTCGCTGGACATTTCACAGCAGCGGACAGAACTTGCGCGCGGCTTTTTGTCACGTCATTGTTTACCCCGTCAAAACCCGTTCAGCCATGCCCCCCGCCGACCCCGTCTCCGCGCTAGATGCCCCGCTGGTCTTTGAACCGCTGTTCATGGAGCGTGTCTGGGGCGGCCGCCGCCTCGAACAGCTCTACCACAAGAAGCTCCTGCCGGGGGCGCGGATCGGCGAGTCCTGGGAAATCGTGGACCGCGAGGAGGCGCAGAGCGTGGTCCACGACGGACCGTTGCGCGGCCATACGCTGCACGAACTCTGGACGACGCGCCGGGAGGAAATTTTTGGCCCGAATGCGGGGGACGGCGAGCGCTTCCCGCTCCTCGTCAAGATGCTCGACGCGCAGGAGCGGCTTTCGTTGCAGGTGCATCCGCCCGCCGAACTGGCGGTGGGTCTGGGTGGCGAACCGAAGACCGAAATGTGGTACGTCGCCCACGCCGAGGCGGGCGCGGAAGTGTTTGCCGGGCTGGCCGGTCCGACGAACCGCGCGCACTTCGAGGAGGCGTTGCAAGATGGCCGCGCGGCGGAACTCATCCACCGCCTGCCGGTCGAACAGGACGACGCCATCTTCATTCCCAGCGGGCGGATTCACGCCATCGGCGCAGGCTGCCTGATCGTGGAAATCCAGCAGAACAGCGACACGACTTACCGGGTTTTCGACTGGAACCGCGTCGGGATGGACGGTCGTCCGCGCACGCTGCACGTTGAGCAATCGCTGCTCTCGACAGACTTCGGCGACGTGCAGCCCGCGATTCAGCCGAAGCTGGACGGTCCGGTGGCGACGGTGGCCGCGTGCTCGTTCTTCCACGTCGAAAAATGGACCTTGGACACCCCGCGTCTCGCGCTGGAGAACACCGGCGGGCGGTTCGCCATCTTTGCCTGCCTGGAAGGCGGCGCGGAGTGCGAGGGCAAGCGTTTCCAGCCGGGCGACTTTTTCCTGGTGCCTGCCTGCTTGTCGGGAGCGGAGTTGCGGCCTACGGAGGAAGGCACCACGCTACTGCGGACGGCGTTGCCGTGAGCGGAAAGTCGGCAGTGGGTACCCGGAACGTGGGAGTAGGAGAGATATTTTACTTCGACGCCTGCACCTTCTGCTGTACTTCCGCGTTCCGAGTTCCCACTTCCGACTTTCCCATGTCCGACGATTTCCAAATGCGGTTGGCCCGGCTGGGGCTGGACGCCGCTGACTTTGACGAATCGTTCGCGCGCTCCGGTGGGCCGGGCGGGCAGCACGTCAACAAGGTCTCGACCGCCGTGACCCTGCGCCATCGTCCGAGCGGGCTGAGCGTGACGGTGCAGGATTCGCGCTCGCAGTCCTTCAACCGGCAGCTGGCGCGGGAGCGGTTGCTCGATGCCATCGAAGAGGGCCGCCGCACGGAGCGGCAGGCTGCGGTGGACCTGCGCGAAAAGACCCGGCGGCAGAACTCGCCCCGGCCCCGGGGATTGAAACGCCGCATCCTGGCCGGGAAGCGGCATCGCGCCGGGATCAAGCAGGGGCGGAAGCTGAAGGATGACGGGTAGCGGACTGCCCGCCGCCGCCCGATGGCAGACAAGGGGGTCCCCATGCGCGGCGCAGCGGAGAGTCGTTGGAACTGCCGGGAGCGCGCCCGGTCGTCTGGGGCACACGTCGTAGAAATTTGTGCTACATCAGCGTTCCCACTTCCTACTTCTGGCCTCCGACTTTGTTTCCCGCTTGTCAAAGCCCGTGGAGCCGCTAAGGTCGCAAAACCGCCGGAACGCGGTCTGCGGCTCTTGCCGCCCTCTATGGACCTGTCGAGCCTCCTGACCGTCGAGCAAATCATCCCGCAAATGAACGCCTCCGAGCGCTGGGGGGCCATCGCGGAATTGGTGGACTTGCTGGTCAAGGTCGGCAAGGTCAAACCGGAGGACCATGACACCGTGCTCAATGCGCTCAAGCAGCGCGAGGACACGATGAGCACGGGCATCGGTTTCGGCATCGCCATTCCGCACGCCTCCAGCGACAAGGTGACGGAGGTGGTGGCGGCTTTCGGGCGTTCGAGCGGCGGCATCGAGTTCGAGTCGCTGGACAACGCGCCGGTAAAGTTTGTGGTGCTGTTCGTGGTGCCACGCGACCAATTTCAGATGCATCTGCGCACCCTGGCAGCCATTGCCAAACTGCTCAACGACCGCACGGTGCGCGAGGCGCTCGGCACGGCCAAGGATGCGGCGGAAATCCTGGCGATCTTCAAGAGCCGGGGCGCGGCGAAGTAGAAGGCAGAAGGCAGAAGGCAGAAGACAGAAGACAGAAGACAGAAGGCAGAAGGCAGAAGGCAGAAGGCAGAAGGCAGAAGGCAGAAGGCAGAAGGCAGAAGGCAGAAGGAGAGACGCAGAGGCAGGCCGAGGGCCGCTTCCCATCATTTCTTCGTTTTCCTTCTGCCTTCTACCTTCTACCTTCTGCCTTTCCATGACCATCGCCCAACAACTGCAAGCCATCCTCCAACGGGCGCTCCAATCGCTGCCCGAGCCG
>CAHJWO010000305.1 GCA_903642295.1 PVC group bacterium
CCGCATCCGGGTTGGCGAAATGCCGTCGTAGAAACGAGCCTTTACGCTTCTGCTTCTCAGGAGTGTCGGCCGCCCCCTTGACGCCGGGTTTAAGGTTTGCGCCTTCGGTTGCCTTGAAGTGCGCGCGACCGGCGGCGGTCAGCCCACCCTTGGGGTCTTTGAGCGGCTTTTTTTCGGGAGTGTGCTTGGGTTTTGTTGGCATCGCAGGACGGGGTAAGGTTGGATCGGGATGGAAATCGCGCTCGAAACGCGACGCACAGGCGCTCGGTCGCGCTTGCCCACCAAGGGCTTAACGCTTTCGGGAGACGAAACGATGCACAAGAAATGCAGCCGAACAGGAGTGGGCCCCGGTTTCTGTCAAAAGGACCGGCATCGCTCAGCCGGGCCAGACTCGCGCCAGCCTGTCACTGGACTTCCGACAAAAGTCGGGAAGTGTCCGCAGATTCCGCAGATTTTCGCAGATTGAAGAGAAGTGGAGCGACCGCCTGTCCCCTGTTCTCTCCCATCGGCGTAAATCTGCGGAATCTGCGGACACTTTCTCTCTTGGGAGCACTTTCGTCGGAGATCTACTGGGTCCGTGGACTTTCGCGCCGCCTCAGGGCAACGTTAGGAGGCAGCAATCCTCGAATCAACGGGATATTCCAGCTACCGGTGGTCCAGACTGGTGCGCTCACCCGTCGCAAAGCAATGCGGCAGAGGCCGTGTAGCCGTGCAGGAAATTAGAATGACCGACCGGACCAATCTCGCCGTTGCAAAAAAATCCGGCGCTGGGATGGGCCGAAAATACTTCCGCGAGAATGCCAGCGTCGTGATCCGGCGCGCCGAACAACCCCCGCCCCCGGCCATTGCAAGAGAACAACAAGGAAGCGAACGGACGGGTGCCGGCCTCTTCCGCCGAGTAGCAGAGTTCCCGTAAATCTTCGTCGGCGCTGTCGCGGTCGCGGAGTTGATACTGCAGGGTTTGTCCGACCCGCAAAGACGCGCCGATGGCAACGGCACCCGCCTCGGAATCCGCGCCCAGAATATTGCGGATGAGAAAGTCGCCCCGCTTGTAATCTTCGAGGTATTCGCTCATCGCCAGCCCGGCAAACAAATTATTCCGCGCACGATCCTTCTCCTGCTTGGTCAGGTTGTTGAAGACCGTATTAAGCACTCCATAGGCGGGTTTCGAGCCGAGACTCAGCAACAGGTTTTGTTTCGCGCCGGTGATGGTCAGCGGTTCGCCGATGGGACGGCAGCCCTGGCTGACAATCGTCTGGACCTGCAAGCCCCCGCTGATGCCTAGCACCAGCGCGTCACCGGAAACCACCTGCCCGTCGCGGCACAGCACCAAACGGTCGTAGTTGCCACTGGCGAGTCCCCCGAGGGTCGGCACGCCCGGATAGGCCAGATTCCACTCCGCGAGCCAGCGCTCCGCGCTCAGTTGGGCCGGTTGCGCCAGCACAATCCAGGCGTTCACCTCATCCGCGCCCACGCCGGTTTCCATGTGCCAGAAGGCCGGCCCGGTGGACACCTCGACCTCCCGCTGCGAAAACTCGTAAACGTGCAGTTTGCTGGCGGGCAGGCTCAACAGAAGCAGGGAAAATCCCGGCTGATCCTCCACTTCGTGCCGGGTACCGATCAGGCCCGCGCCGGTGCAGCCCACCAGGAGGGGAATCTTCCCGTAAACGCGCACCAACTCCAGAAAGTCCTCCAGGTGTTCCGCGTAGTCGGGGGAGAAGAATACGAACCCACAACTGACCTCCGCGCCCAGTTCCGCCCGCGCCCGCCGGGCCGCCTCGATAACGACCTCTTCCGAAAAACGGGATGATACCAAGCGCGATGCGGCACGGTTCGGCATGGGCTCTATCATCGCAAAATGCGCGCGTTTGGCAACGTCCAATCGGCGAAGACCGTCGGGTGGTCCCGATTCGTGGCCCGGAATCGAAAGCCGGATCAATTATTGCTATCAGATACCGACTACCTTGCAAATCGACGGGGCATGGGCTCATTTGATACTGTTCGGTCACGCCCCCAAATCCTCTCCCGTGACCTGGAAAAGCCATTGTTTAGCAAACGGCGCGGTGGCGATGGCGTTGACCGGCCACCCCGAAGTGGCGGCGGCCGCGATGCTCACCGCCGCGCTGCCGGATCAGATCGAAGCCCTGCTGCCCTTCGGGCGGCACCGTGGCGCCAGCCACTGGGTGATGCTCTGGCTGGCGTTGACCATTGCGGTGCCGTTCTTTTTGCAGGGTAACGCTCCCCTGCGGGCGAATTCGCTCTTTCTGTATCATCACGGTTGGAACTTGAGCCGCGTTCTCGTTGGGATGCTCGCTTACGGAATGGCGCTCGGGCCGTTCCTCCACGTGCTGCTGGACGGATGCTCGGACGCCGGCGTGCCGGTCGCGCCGTTCAGCCGCCGGAAGTTAAAACTCGGCATCTACCGCACCTACAGTCATCGCTGGCGGTGGGACCTGAGCGAGCTGCTTTTCCTGGGTGCGGTCGTGGCAATTTGTGTCTTCGCCTGGCGGATACAAAAGCCGCTGCCGAACGTACCGTGGTAGATGCTCGCGGAAGATGAACAACTGCGTTTTGCCCTGACGCCCGGAGCCCCCACGGTGACGGAAGCAGCCGCCAGCGAGTCCGCGCGGCAATTGCTCGACGCCGCGTTGATTTACGTCGAGCGAGGGGCGGAAAGGTTTGCCCGAACGCAGGAGATTCTGGCGAGGTTTCCCCGGGCGGAACGGCGCGAGGTCGCCAGCCACTGGCAAATCCCCGGCCTGCACGGAAACGAGGGCAGCGTCGATTCCTGGGTGCAGATCAAACGGACCGTGCTCGTGCTCGGGGTGCGGAAATCATTCCCTTTCCGGGACAACGGACGTTCGTCGGACTTCGTTGCGCCCGGTATTTCCAACGGGTGCGCGATGGCTTGCGCGTACTGCTACGTGCCGAGGCGGAAGGGCTTTGCCAATCCGATCACCACCTACGTCAATATCGAGTCGATCATGCGGGCCATCGCCCGCCATGCCGTCAACCTGCCGCGCCGCCGCCCCGAGCCGAGCCAGGTGGACCCGGCGCTTTGGGTTTATGAGATCGGGGAAAACGGCGATTGCTCGGCGGATGCGTTGGTGGGCGACAATCTGCGTGATCTCGTGGCGGCGTTCCGGCTGTTGCCGAACGCCAAGGCCACCTTCGCCACCAAGTTCGTCAACCGCGCGCTGCTCGACTACGATCCGCAGCGGAAGACGCGGCTGCGGTTTTCGCTGATGCCACAAACGATGAGTACGCTGGTGGACGTGCGGACCTCGCGCATCGACGCGCGGATCGGGGCGGTGAACGATTTTGTTGCCGCCGGATACGAGGTGCACCTGAATTTCTCGCCGGTGATCGTGTACGAGGGCTGGCAGCAGGATTACGCCGCGCTGTTCCGGCAGGTCGATGACGCGCTGAATGCGGAATCCAAGGCGCAATTGGCCGCCGAGGTCATCTTCCTGACGCACAACGCGGGGTTGCACGAAGTCAACCTGGGGTGGCATCCCAAGGCGGAGGAGCACCTGTGGCGACCGGATTTGCAAGAGGTGAAAATCAGCAACACGGGCGGCGAGAACGTCCGCTACCGGCATGGCTACAAGGGGCGGCTGCTGGCGGAGTTTCGGGCACTGATATCCAAGTACCTGCCGTATTGCCCGATTCGCTACGCTTTTTGAGCGGCGTGCGAACAGAGCGGCCCACCGTGGGTCGTCGTGCGAATCATCTGGACGAAGATGACCACCACCCGCCCCGACCTCGCCATTTACCACGAACATCCCGACTGGTTCCGGCCCCTCTTCGCGGAACTGGATCGCCGCGGCATTGCCTACCAGCGGATCGACGCCCGCGAGCCGTTTTTCTACGATCCGGCGGATGGTCGGCGGAACTACTCCGTGTTGTTCAACCGGATGAGTCCTTCTGCGTATCTGCGCGGGGGTGGCAGCGCAATCCTGCACAATTTGAATTTTCTCGCGCATTTGGAACGGGTCGGCACGCGGGTCATCAACGGACACAAGGCGTTTACTTATGAAGTGTCGAAGGCGTTGCAGCTTACGCTCCTCGCCGACTTGGAATTACCCGCGCCGCGCTCCCGCGTGATTCATCGGGGCAGCGATGCCCCGGCGGCCAGCGAAGGGCTGAGGTTCCCGGTGGTGGTCAAAGCGAACATCGGCGGCAGCGGCGCGGGGATCGTGCGTTTCGACGCGCCGGAGGATTTGCAGGCGGCAGCCGATGGCGGCTTTATCGAACTCGGCCTGGACGACGTGGCGCTCGTGCAGGAGTTTATCCCCGCCCGAGACGGCCACATCACGCGCGTCGAGACGCTGGGCGGCAAGTATCTCTACGCCATCGACGTTTACCCGGAAGCCGGATCGTTCGACCTTTGCCCGGCTGATGCGTGCCAGACCCGCGACGGCGCGGCGCTCATTCACAACGAAAACAGCGCCTGCACGCTGGAAGCCGCCAAAAAGGGCCTGCGCGTGGAAGCGACCACGCCCGCGGATGACGTGATCGACGCCTGCAAACGGATTGCGCAGGCGTCGGGCATCGACGTGGGCGGCATCGAGTCCATGATCGACGACCGCGACGGACAGCGGGGGTATTACGACGTGAATGCGCTTTCCAATTTTGTGGCGGACGCGCCGCGCGTCGTCGGGTTCGATCCGCACGTTCGACTGGTGGATTTCCTGGTGGCCCGCCTGGAGGAGAAAGGCTGACTCATGCGCTACGGCTACTGGTTACCGATCTTCGGCGGTTGGTTGCGGAACGTTCCCGACGAAGGGATGGAAGCGACCTGGGATTACGTGCGAAGACTGGCGTGCCGCAGCGAGCGGATCGGCTACGACCTGACGCTCGTCGCCGAACTCAACCTTAACGACATCAAAGGCACGGACGCTCCGGCGCTGGACGCCTGGAGCACGGCGGCGGCGCTGGCGGCAGTCACCGAACGGCTGGAGCTGAT
>CAHJWO010000306.1 GCA_903642295.1 PVC group bacterium
TCAAGCTGAAATTTTCCGCCCTGTCGCAGTCTAAATTCTCGTTCATTGAGATTTGTGAGTCAAGTATATTAATACCGGTCCTTCGACCGCGCTCGTGCCTCGCTTCGCTCAGGATGACAGACAAATTCAGAGGTATTCGCCCTGCCTGGCTCCTTTCTCCTCTCCCATCGGCGGAAATCTGCGTCATTGGCGGACGCTTTCCGACTTTTGCTGCTGTCTGCTTCACAGTGGTTATTCTCCGAGAGAATCCCGCTGTCAGCAACCGGCGGGGCCTGCGGCCCAACACGGACGGCTGGGACAGCCGTCCCTACCTGGAGCCGGGCAGCCTCCCACACGCTCTCCGGAAGGTCACACCACCCCGCGCCGTTCCAACGCTTCGTCCATCGCCTGCTCCATCAGCAGCGTGGCCAACTCCTGCGTCCCGGCGTCCAGCGCGGCGTTCGCGGCTTTGAGCCGTTCCAGGTCCTCTCCTTCCAGAGCCGCCGCCACTTCCGCCGTCAGCGCATCAATGTTGGCGCGCGCGTCGATTGGCAGGGCTGCACCCGCGAGTTCCAGCGCGTGGCGCACGGCGGGCAACATCTCGCGGCTCTTGAGTTGCGTCTCCACCAGCAGCCGCGCGTGGTAGTCCTCGAAGGCATGGTCCACCGACTCCGCGATCATCTGCTCGACCTGCGCATCGCTCACGTCCACGGCGCTGCGCATCTCAACGACCTTCTCCTCACCCGTTTTCGTGTCGCGGGCGAGGACGTGCAGAATCCCGTCCGTGTCGATCTCGAATTGCACGCCCACCCGCGCCGAACCCCGCGTTCCCGCCGTGAAGTCCAGCTCGAACGCGCCGAGCGTCCAGTTGTCCGCCGCCTTTTCGCGCTCGCCCTGGACGACGTGGATGCGCACGGTGCGCTGTCCGGCCACGGCGTTGGTGAACATCTCGCCTGCCTTGGTGGGGATGGTCGTGTTGCGCGGGATGATGACGTTGGTCAACCCGCCAAACGTCTCGATGCCCAGGGACAGCGGTGTGATGTCGAGTAACACCACGCCGCGCACCGCGCCGGAGAGGATGCCCGCCTGGATCGTCGCGCCGAGCGCCACGGCCTCGTCCGGGTTTTGCGAGGTGTCCGGCTCGCGCCCGAAGATTTCCGCCACCAGGGCGCGCACCAGCGGCATCCGCGTCGCGCCGCCCACGAGGATGACGGCGTCCAGTTCGCCCGGTGCGAGCTTCGCATCCGCCAGCGCGCGCAGGCAATGGGAGCGCGTTTTTTCGACGACCGGCAGGACCACGCTTTCAAACTCCGCGCGCGTCAACCTAGTGAACAGTGTGCGATGATTCTTGTAGTCGATTCTCGCCTGCGTTTCTGTTGCATCGGATAATTCGATTTTCACCCGTCGAGCTTCCGCACGCAGGGCTGGCGAGGCGGGGTTGAGGTTAAATTCTGGAACCATCGCCGCCAACTGCCGCGCCAGATGCTCCGCCAACGCCGTGTCGATGTCATCTCCACCCAAACGCGTATTCCCATTGGTCGAAAGCACCTGAAACACCCCCGCGTTCAATTCCAGGATGGAGATGTCGAACGTCCCGCCGCCCAGGTCGTACACCGCGATCTTGGACCGATCCCCGAGCTTGTCCAACCCATAAGCCAGCGCCGCCGCCGTCGGTTCGTTGATGATCCGCTCGACGTGCAGCCCGGCCAACTCGCCCGCCGTCTTGGTCGCCTGGCGTTGCGCGTCGTTGAAATACGCCGGGACCGTGACGACCGCCCGCGACACCGCCGCGCCCAGCGCCCGCTCGGCGTCCGCCTTCAGTTTCTTCAACACCAGCGCGCTGATCTCCTCTGGCGAGCGTTCCTCCGCGCCGATCCGCACCCGCGCCGGGCCGCCCGCCGCCCCGCCGGTCCGGTACGACAGATCCGCCGTGTCCACTTCCCCCGTCCGCGTGCCCATCAGCCGCTTGACGGAATACACCGTCCGCTCCGGTGCGCGCGTCCGGGACGGCTCCGCCGCGCGTCCGACGACCGGTTCGCCGCTTTCAGGGAAATACACCACCGAAGGCGTCAGCCGCCGTCCTTCCGCGTCCGCCAGCAAAATGGGAAACCCGGCGTCCATCGCGCCGATGAGCGAGTTGGTGGTTCCGAGGTCGATTCCAACGATGAGATCAGCAGGCATAACGAAAACAGGGAGACCGGAAACCGCACCGTAGCATAGAAATCCCAGGTAGGGACGGCTCTCCGCTGCCGTCCGTGACTTGCTGGACCAGCGGCCCGTCAGGCGAGTATTTGCCTTGTTACCCTCCGTCGCTAGACTCCCAACCCAAATGGACGCCGCCGCTCCCGCCCACGAGACGCCGACGCTGCCTTTCGACGAGCGCGCTGCGTTCATCGCCGGGCCCGCGCGCAGCGGCACCACGCTGCTGACCAGCCTGCTCGACGGCCACCCGGACCTGCTCGTCCTGCCCGAGGAAACCGCTTATTTCCCCACGGTGCGCACGAAATACGGCGCAAAATCCCGCCGCGAGCAGTTCGACTACCTGACCACCGGCACGCTCTCCAACGTGCTCTTCGGCGGCGCGTGCAAATGGGGTCTGCGCGATTACTCGCACTTCCCCACCGCGCGCTGCCGGGAGGAATTCGAGCGCCGCGCCTTCGATCCCGCCAACGCCCGCCGCGACCTTCTCGTCCTGTTGGTGGAAACCTACGCCGATTTGTTTAACCGCCCGCTGGCTTCCGTCCGACGCTGGGTGGAAAAAACCCCCGCCAACCGCGATTATCTCGACGCCATTTTCCACCGGTTTCCGCAGGCGCGCGTGCTCCTGACGATCCGCGACCCGCGCGCCTTGCTCGCCTCCCAACTCCAACGCGAGACCACCCGTCAGCAACACCGCTTTTCCGCCTATCTCGTCACTCGCCACTGGCTCGGCGTCGCGCGCCTCGTGCGCCGTCATCAACAAACGCCCGACGCCGCCCGCCCCCTGGAAATCGTCGAGTACGGCCAGCTCCTCACCGACCCGGCCGCTACCCTGAAAAGGGTTTGCACGTTTCTCGGCGTCGCCTACACGTCCGCCGTGCTCACGCCAACCAAGAACGGCGTTCCCTGGAAGGGTAACTCCTCGGCGGATGCGAAGTTCGATTCCATCAGCCGCGAGCCGGTGGACCGTTGGCGCAAGCTGCTCACCCCGACCGAAATCGGCTGGATCGAATGGCATTGCCGCGATCTCATGGCACCGCTCGGCTACGAGCCGATGTTCCCGGCGCGAAAGCTACAACATTGGTTTACGCCGGTCCGTGGAGAAACCCCCCGCGAATATCTAAAATCGCGCTTCTACTCGATCTTCGGCAAACGAGCCCCGCGCAAGCAAACAAGGTCCTGAGGCCTCTCCGAGGTGGACGGCGACCTCCGGGCGCCGCCCGTCTCCTCTCACCACCGCACCCGTTCCCCGATCCACACCAGCGCCGCCCCGCCCGCCAGCGCCGCCCCGGTCATCCTCACCATCACGTAATACCGGCTCCCGCTCAGCAAAATCAGCGGCGGCACCGCCGTCAGCACCAGCGCGGCCTGCATCAACTCCACGCCCAGATTAAAACCCAGGATCGTCATGGCCATGTGCCAGGGCGAAAACCCGAACGGCGCGATGCTGTCCGCAAACGCCAGCCCGTGCACCAGTCCGAATCCGCCCGCGACGAACACCTCCCGCCCCGCGAACCACGGACGCATCGCGTGCACCGCCGTCACCAGAATCGACACGGCGATGAGCACTTCCACCGGACGCCCCGGCAGCCGCAGCCCGCCCAGACCGCCCGCGATCAGCGTCAGCGAATGACCGACCGTAAAGGCGGTGACAATTTTGAGTAACTGCCCCACGCTGCCCTTCAGCCCGCGGAAAGTGGTCCACCGCCCGCCCGCCGCGCGCAACGGCGCGGGCAACAGCAACACAAACAGGAAAAGCAGGTGATCCCCGCCGCCCGCGATGTGGCGCATTCCCAGCCCGACCACGGAGCCGAACCCCTGCCAGAAACTTCCGTGCGTGCGGTCCACCACCAGCGTCGCCGCCGTGTATTGCACGACCCCGAGCAGCTTCGGCTGCCCCGAAAAAATCGCGCTGTTCCAGTCGTTGCGCACGGAGACCAGCGCCGCGTGGCTCGGCGCTTCCCGGCAGATGACGGAATAATCCAGCACGAACCGGCGCAGCGGCGCGCCCGGCGGCGGCTGCATCCACACCCGCACGTCCACGTCCGGTTGCGCCTGGTTCAACACCGCCGCCATCCCGCGCACCTCCACCGTCCACGGTCGTCCGTCCGGCGCGGCGGCGTGCAAACGGGCGAGTACGTAATCCCGCAACGCCGCCCCCCGGCGCGCCACGGCATCCTGCGGCGCGGCGAGCAGCGGCACCCCGGCGGCCGTCTCCAACTCGTTCATCGGCAGGGTAAGTTCCACCGCCACGGCGTCCCGGTAAAAATCCAGGAACACCACGCTGTTGGGTGTGCTGTGTGCCCACGCCCGCACGCCGAAGCTCAGCACGAGCACGCCCGTCACGAAAAACCGCTTCATCCCGCTTAATTTGCCGCCCACGCCGTTAGACTCGCACATCGGCGTGCGGGATGGTACAACCGTCCGCCGCTGGCCGCATCCTCGTTGACCTTCTCCCATGAAAATTGCTTCCGTCACGCGAAACGCAGCCGTGCTTTGCCTGTTTTTCCTCGGGAGCATATTTGCGATTTCCGCCGGTGCGGCCGACCCCGCCGACGCGGAAAAAGGCTACGTGGGATTCAGCACCGCTCGCAACGAAAAATCCGGTTTGCCAACGGTCCATTACGTCGCGGCGGGCAGCCCGGCGGCGGAGGCTGGCGTCCAGGTGGCCGATGACCTGGTCGCGGTCAACCACGTCCCGACCTCGGAACAATCCCCCGGGGAGGCCATGCGTTCCATCGACGGCCCGGTCGATACCACCGT
>CAHJWO010000307.1 GCA_903642295.1 PVC group bacterium
GTGTTTACTCCGCGAACTGCCCGATCATCGCACCCAACCGCCGGCCCACGTTTGCTAACGCGACGCGATACGGACTTTCCGGCAGTACGTCGAGCTGCGCCACGCCTTCCTCGATCAAGTCCATGCCCGCTTCCGCCGCCGCCGTCATCGACCCGGCGTCACGGGCCCGCGTCCGCAGACTCGCCAGGCCGTCCGCGTCGCCGTTCAGGATAATCTGCGTCAATTCCTCGCGCTGACCGTTCTGGGAAGCTCCCAACAGGTTCAGGATGGGCAGGGTCAGCTTGCCCTTTTTCAGGTCCGTGCCGAGCGTCTTGCCCGCCTTGGACTCGTCGCCCGCGATGTCGAGCAAATCGTCGTAAACCTGGTAGGCCGTGCCGATCTTCAACCCGTACGTCCGCAACGCCCCGTAAACCGCGGGCGGCACGTCGTTGAGCCGCGCCCCGAGTTCCGCCGCCGCGCCGAACAGCGCCGCCGTCTTCATCTCGATGATCCGGTAATACTCCGGCAGGCTCAGGTTCAGGTCGAAACGCCGTTGCGTCTGCAAAATTTCGCCGGTGCAGACCGCCGAAGCCGCCCGGGCGATGGTGCGGCTCACCTCGGCGTCGTCGAAACGGGTGGAAAGGTCCAGCGCGTGGGCGAACAGGCAATCGCCTACCAGCACGCTCAGCGAGTTGCCCCAGCGGGCGTTGGCCGTGGGCTGGTCGCGGCGGATTTCGGCCCCGTCGAGCACGTCATCGTGGATCAGGGTCGCCAGATGGATCAACTCGATGATGACGGCCAGATTTTGCTGCCGCTCGTCGCAACGGCCCGTCGCGTTGGCCGCGAGCAGCGCCATCGCCGGACGCAGCCGCTTGCCGGTGGTCTTGAGCGCATAGGCCACGTAACCCTGCACCGCCGGGTCAAACGCCTCTGCCTGCCGGACGATGGTGGCTTCCACGGCGTCGAGTTGCGGCTGGATCAGCGCCAGGATTTGCTTGATCTCGCCCACCGTTCCGGCGACCACGCCGACCGGCAAAAGCCTGTTTGTGAAAAGTTTCACAAGCTCAAATTAGGTCAGAAGGGGAAGGGACGCAAGATGCAGGATGCAGAATGCGGGATGCAGGCGGAAGGATGCAGGATGCAGGCGGAAGGATGCAGGATGCAGGCGGAAGGATGCAGGATGCAGGAGGCGGGCAGAGAGATAAATTTTTGACGCGAAAAAGGCTCTTTTTTCTGCATCTTGCATCCTGCATCCTGCATCTCTCCGCTTGCATCTTGCATCTTGTCAGCCTGCGTGTCTCCTGCCACAGTACGAAGGATTCTCCCCTCATGGCTGCCTCAAGTTCTGCGGATGGCAAAGTACAGGCCTTGGGCTCGCTCATCGCGCGCCTGGGTCAGTCACGCTTCTTTACGGTGTCGGTGGCGCTGCATTTCGTTTTCGTGCTGAGCTTCGGCAGCGTGGTGCTGGTCAAGCAGGCGGTCCAGCGCACGGACTTTGACGATCCCGGCGGCCTCGTCGCGCCGCCCCCAGCTTCCGCGCCGGATGCCGTGCAGCCGCTCGTCCAGCCGACCGACGATGTCAGCGCCGCCGTTTCCAAGAGCACGGCCCCGTCGCTCACGGCCATCACCACGAACGCCACCACGCAGACCGCCTTTTCGCTGCCCAGCGCCAACCTGACGCCGACCATCGCTTCCAGCGCACGGGTGATCACCGCCGAGGCGGGTGCGGCCTCCGTGCAGTCGCCCAAGATCAACGGCATCCCCGCCAACCTCGCCAAAGGAATGGCGCAGTTCACGAAAAGCTGGGTCAAGAGCGGCGACACCAGCAGCGGCGTGGGCAAGGACCGCGCCTTCAAGTTCACCGCCTACCTCGCCAAGTACGAGGGCGGCGATTGGGACAGCACCGTGCGCGTCAAAAATGGCCAGATCACCGGGGGCAGTCTGCCCAACCTGCTCTACATCATCCGCAAGTGGTCGCGGAACAAGATCGAAGCCGACGCTGACGCCGTGCCGCTGGACCTCGGCAGCGACGAGCTTTTCACGAGGAAGCCGCCCTTCGTGTTCTTCACGGGTCACAAGGATTTCCGCCTGACCGACCGCGAGATCGAAAACCTGCAAAAGTACCTCCAGCTTGGTGGGGCTATCTGGGGCGACAGTTCGCTGCCCGGCGAGCGGTCGCGGTTCGACCTCGCCTTTCGCCGGGAGATGAAGCGTGTCCTGCCCGACCAAGACATCGCCTGGGAAGTTTTGCCCAAGGAACACGACATTTTCACCAAGAAGTATTTCAACGAGGTCAACGGAGTGCCGACGGGGATCAATTACTTTCAGGAGCCGGTGTACGCGCTCAGAAACATGGGCGAGGTCGCCATCGTCTACACCGCCAACGACTACGGCGACATGTGGCAAATCGGCGTGACCGAACAGGGCGAATACGACCTCAGCCGTGACGAGCATGGGGATCTCGCCGTGACCAACAGGGAAATCTTTGACCAGCGCGACGTGTACTACCGGGGCGTAGAGGCGAAGAACGTCGTGACCAGCTACAAGTTCGGCACGAATATCATCCTGCACCTGTTGACGCGCTGGGAAGACAAGCTGCGCAACGTGCCCATGGGATTGTAATCAGACCTTGGTGGCTGACGTGAAATTGCCGCCGGAACCGACGGCGGGCCTGCTTTCAGCCCCGGCCGGGGCTGTCGAGAAAACAGGGCAAACGCCTCTTACAATTCTGTCAGCCTGAGGGGAGTTTGACGACCCGAAGGACCTCTCTGCTGAGTACCCGCTTTCTCCCCGGAGACGCTTTTCCCCGAAAGCATCCATGTACAATAGACCTCCGGCAAAAATCGGAAACCGTCCGCAGATTTCGCAGATTTCCGCAGATGGGAGGGAGAAAAAGACCACCCAAGGGGTCCCTCGGCTGGTCATCGGCGAAAATCTGCGAAATCTGCGGACTTTTGCCGAAGGTCTATTGCCGAGAGGTCCTTTGACTGCGTTCGTGCCTCACTCCGCTCAGGATAACCGAAATTTAGAGGCGTTTGCCCCGCACGATAAGAGTTGAGGACTTGCGCGTTGAATGCCACGCTGCCAGTTCCCCCGATTCCCGCTCATGCCACCGCCTTCCACCGTTTCCGAGACCGCTTTGCAGGGCAAAAATGTGCTCGTCACCGGCGGCCTGGGCTTTATCGGCTCCAACCTTGCGCGGCGGCTCGTCGCGGCGGGCGCGAACGTAACCCTGGTCGACAGCCTCATCCCCGAATACGGCGGCAACCCCTTCAACGTCGAGGACCTGCGCGGCCGGGTGCAGGTCAACGTCGCCGACGTGCGCGATCCCCACAGCATCAACCACCTCGTGTCCGGGCAGGACTACCTTTTCAACCTCGCCGGGCAGACCTGCCACCTCGATAGCGTGCGCGATCCGCAGACCGACCTGGAAATCAATTGCCGCGCGCAGTTGTCCATCCTCGAAGCCTGCCGCAAGCGCAATCCGGCCATCCGCGTGATCTTCACGAGCACGCGCCAGATTTACGGCGTGCCGCGCTATCTGCCGGTGGACGAGGATCATCCGCTCGCGCCCGTGGACATCAACGGCATCAACAAGGTCGCCGGGGAAAGCTACCATCTCTTCTACCATCGCATCCACGGCGTGCGCGCCAGCGTCCTGCGGCTGACGAACACCTACGGCCCCCGGATGCGCGTCAAGGATGACCGCCAGACATTTCTCGGCATCTGGTTCATGCGCCTGCTGGATGGCCAGCCGTTGCGCGTCTTCGGCGACGGCCTGCAAATCCGCGACTTCAACTACGTGGACGACGTGGTGGAGGCTTTGCTGCTCTGCGCCACGGATGAGCGCGCCGACGGCCAGACCTTCAATCTGGGCGCCCCGGATTGGGTGAGTCTGCGCGACCTCGCCGCGATGATGGTGGAAGTGTACGGACGTGGCGACTACGAGATCGTGCCCTTCCCCCCCGAGCGCAAGGCCATCGACATCGGCAGCTACTACAGCGATCACCAGCGCATCGTCAACACGCTGGGCTGGCACCCGAGCGTCCCGTTGCGCGAGGGGATTGCGCGCACGTTGGCGTACTTCGACGAGCATCGGCGGCACTACTGGACCTCTCCCGAAAAGGGGATCGCCGCCGCATGAACCCGCCCGGAACGATCCCTCAGACCGATCCACACGCCGCCTACTTGGCCCAGGCGGCGGAAATCGATGCCGCTATCGCGCGCGTGCTCGGCAGCGGGCGCTACCTGCTCGGCCCGGAAACCGATGCCTTCGAGGCGGAGTTCGCCGCGTGGGTCGGTGTACAGCACTGCGTCAGCGCGGCGAGCGGCACGGAAGCGTTGCACCTCGCCCTGCGCGCCTGCGGGGTAGGGGAGGGGGACGAGGTAATCACGGTGTCGCACACGGCGGTTGCCACGGTTTCCGCCATCGAGCTTTGCGGCGCAACGCCCGTGCTGGTGGACATCGAAGTGGACAGTTTTAACCTGCAACCCGCCGCGCTGGAATCCGCGCGCACGGCTCGCACGAAGGTCGTTGTCCCGGTCCACCTATACGGCCAAGCGGCGGACCTCGCGCCCATCGTGGAGTTCTGCCAGCGGCACGACCTCTGGCTGATTGAGGATTGCTCCCAGGCCCACGGCGCGCTTTACCAGGGTCAAAAGGTGGGCACCTTCGGCGACGCGGCGGCGTTCTCCTTCTACCCGACCAAGAACCTCGGCGCGCTCGGCGACGGCGGCGCGGCGGTCACGGACGATCCCACCCTGGCCGACACGATGCGCGCGTTGCGCCAGTACGGCTGGCGCGAACGGCGTTACGTCAGCGAGGAACCCGGCTGGAACGGCCGCATGGACGAACTCCAGGCTGCCATCCTGCGCGTCAAACTCCGCGCTCTCGACGCCGACACCGACCGCCGCCGTGC
>CAHJWO010000308.1 GCA_903642295.1 PVC group bacterium
CGCATGGACGAACTCCAGGCTGCCATCCTGCGCGTCAAACTCCGCGCTCTCGACGCCGACACCGACCGCCGCCGTGCGCTCGCGGCCCGCTACGACACGGCGCTGGCCGACGTTCCCGGCTTCATTCGGCCCCCCGAACTCCCGGGACGCCGCCACGTCTGGCACCAGTACGTCGTCCGTTGCGCCGACAGGACCCGCGCCGCCGTGGCAGACCGTCTGCGCGCCGAAGGCATCCACACGCTGGTCCATTATCCCGTTCCCATTCACCGGCAGCCTGCTTACGCCGCCCGCAGCCTTGCGACTGAACCGATGATTGAGACCGAGCGCGCTGCACGGGAGGTCCTTTCCCTGCCCATGTACCCGCAACTCGCCCCGGAAGCCGTCACACGCGTGGCAGCGGTGTTAGGCCAGTCAATTGCAAGGTCCTGACGGCGTCCCAGCCGTCCCTGGCTGTTCACTTCAGGGCGGTGCCCCCGAGAGAAGCCTTCGCTGCCAGCCGCCAGCAGGGCCAGCACTCGGAAGGGCCTGCGGCCCTATACGGACGGCTGGGACAGCCGTCAGGACCCTCATGATACGGACGGCTGGGACAGCCGTCAGGACCCTGAGCTGCGACCCTCTGTCGTTTTTTGTCGTTTGACCCGCGTAACACCTTCTTCTACAAGAGAGGGGATTGAACTCCCCTGAAACACCGTCCCCGGCAGCAGGTCGCAAGCTTTCGTCGATCTCCGCCTTCTTTCCCGCCTACAATGACGGTGGCACCATCGCGTCGATGGTCGTCGCTACCCTCATGACCCTGCGGGACTGTGCGGAAGACTATGAGGTCATCGTCGTCAACGACGGCAGCGCCGACTACACGGGCGAACTGCTCGACGAACTGGCGCGCGTCCACGCTCCCCGCGTGCGGATCGTGCACCACCCGCGCAACCGGGGCTACGGCGCGGCCTTGCGCACGGGCTTCGCCACCGCGTCCAAGGACTGGGTTTTCTACACCGACGGCGACGCCCAGTACGATCCGCGGGAACTGCGCCGCCTCGTCGCCGAATGCCTCGCGCGCGGCGAACAGGTGGAGGTCGTCAACGGCTACAAGATCAGCCGGAATGACCCGTGGTACCGGCTCCTGCTCGGGCGGATGTACCACCATTTCGTCAAGTGGTTGTTCGGCTTCAAATTGCGCGACGTGGATTGTGATTTCCGCCTGATCCGCCGCCGGGTGTTCGACAGCGTCACGCTGAAGTCCGACAGCGGGACCATCTGCCTGGAACTGGTTAAAAAACTCCAGGACGCCGGGTACCGGTTCGCCGAGGTGCCGGTGCATCATTATCACCGGGCGTTCGGGCAATCGCAGTTCTTCAACTTCCGGCGGCTATTGCGCACGTTCGTCCAGCTTTTCGGCCTGTGGCGAGAACTGGTCTGGCACGCGCCGAAACTAAAGCCCGTGCCCGCGCCGATCCCACCGTTCCGCCACGAAACGTCGGCCCCCGCCCCCAGCCGGGGGACCCTGCAATGAACTGGTTTCTGGCCGGGTGGGTGCTTGTGCTGCAGACAGGGTTCTGGGGCCTGGGTTTGACGCTGCTCCTCCTGCCGGGGCGTTGGCGGCGGTTCTGGCCCGCGTTCGTTGCGCCCGTCGGTCTGGCGCTGCAATCGGCGGTCGTCTGGGCGGGCGCGCACACCACGCTGCCCGGCACGGACTCGTACGCGTTGGCCTCCCTGCTGTTGCCGGTGGGATTGCTCGCGGGGGCGTTCCGGCGTTTCGGTGGGCGAAATACCGTGGCCCATCTCGCCGCCGTGCGCCGCTGGTGGGTGCTGCTGCCCATCGTTTCGGTGTCTTTCGCGTTGCAGATCGCTCCCTTCACCAAGCCGCCCGCGCTTTTCACGGTGTTGACGCTAGGTAGTTGCGACGCCGCCGATTACGCCACCGGCGCCCGGGTGTTCAAGGAATTTTCGAGCCGCGACCGCACCGGTTTCCTCGGCCAGCCCGAGCAGGTGCGCGATCTGTCGGTGGACAACTTTTACGAATTCTGGCTGCGCATCAATCACTTTACGCCCTCGGCCGTGCTGGCGCTGGATGCCAGCCTCCTGCGCCGCCAACCCTATGAATTGACCAGCCTTTTGGGCATCGTCCTCGTCGGGATCACGCTGCCGCTGGTGTTCTGGCTGGGCCGTTCGCTCTTCGGTTTCCGACCGGCGGCGGCGGCGGGAATCGCGCTGGTTTACGGATGCAGCCCGGTGATCCTGTATGCGGTCTATCAGGTGGCGCTGGGCCAGTTGTTGGCCGCCCCGGCGGTGGCCATCGTGCTGTGGACGGGTTTGCAGGCGGACCGCGCCGTCCGCCGGGGAGAGCGCCCCCGCAAACTCTGGGCCTATTTCGGGTTGCTGATGACCGGCAACTGGCTGCTCTTTGGCGGTTACAACTTTTTCGTCGTGTTCGCCTACGTGCCGCTCGTCGCGTTCGTGGGTGGCCGGACCTTCTGGCAACGTGGCGGCTGGGCGGCAGCCGGGCGGCTGGCGGGCTTCATCGCAGTGAACTTTCTGGCCTGTGCCATCTGCTTCCCGGAACGGGTGATCGGCATCGTCGAACGTTTCCTGCTCTTCAACAAAACTCCGTTCGGCTGGAAGATTGCCCCGTTTCGCCCGGACGGGTGGTACGGCGCATTCGGTGACGCCTACCTGCGGCCCGGCCCGGCGTGGTCGCTCGCGCTGGGCATCGTCTGCCTGCTCGCGCTGGGCGTGGCGGCGTGGCACCTCGTGCGGACGGGGCGGGAGCGGACAGTGGCCCTGGCGGCGGCGTGCGCGCTGCCGGTTCTCTGCGGCTACGGCATCCTGACCTGGGAGGAACTGGCAAAGGTCCGCCAGAACGCCTCTTACGACGCTTACAAGCTCTTTACGGTCTTCTACCCCCTGGCGCTGCCGAGCCTGTGCCTCTGGCTGGCGGTCGGGTGGCGTCGGGTCGCCCCCGTCTGGGCAAGAGCGGGCACGGCCCTCCTTGCCCTGGTCCTGTTCGCGCTCAACCTCCAGGGCGGATGGCGCTACAATAAAATTCTGCGCTCCAGTGCCTCGACGATCAGCCCCGGCATGAGCGAACTCGCGGCGCTGGATCAAAACCCCGGCGTCAGCGGCGGGATCAACATCCACCTGAAAACGCTGTGGGACGCCCTCTGGGCTGGCCAGTTTCTGTTGCATCAGCGTCAATATTTCGTTTACCCGATCTACGAAGGCCGGGCCGTCACCGCCCCCTATGGGCGCTGGAATCTGGATGAGCGCTACATCGCCCCCGAGCCCGCCAACGGTGCGCCCGACCCTCTCGCCACCGACGTGGAATTTGCCCTCGTGGATCGGGAAAACACGGGGTTTATCGAGACCCGTTTCCTGGGTGATTGGTACGAGCCGGAGCGGTACCGGGGCAACCGTTGGTGCTGGGCGGGTCCGTCGCCGGAGATCGCGGTGGTCAACGCGCATCCTGCCACGGTCGATACTCTGCTAACGCTTAATCTATGCGGCGTTGGTCCCCGGCAATTACGGCTTTTCGCCGGAAAAACCCTCGTCTGGGAGGGGAAAATCGACCGCAAACCCCAGGCATTTCCGCCGGTGCCGTTGCGGCTGCCGCCGGGGGAAACGCGCCTGCGCTTTGAGATGAACGCTCCGCCCGAGCGCCCGCCCGGCGATACCCGCGTGCTCTCCTTCGCACTCTACGGCTGGCGGATTCGTCCGCTGAGCCCGCCGGCGGAACCCTCGCATCCCTGAATTCCGTGTCGTCCTCTGCCGTCGGTGTCACTCCTCACGCCTATGGAATCATGCGTCAGGTGGAAGACGCCCACTGGTGGTTCGATGCGATGGAGAGCATCACCGCTCGCCTCCTTGATCATCCCGGCGGAAGCCCCGTGCGCGCCGCGCTCGAAGCCGGTTGCGGCACGGGACGCAACCTCCGTTTCCTGAGTCAACGATATCCGCAGGCTGGCATCACCGGGTTGGATTTTTCGCCGGTCGCGTTGGGCCACTGTCGGGAGCGCGGCCATCATCGACTCGTCTGTGGGTCGGTGGATGCGCTGCCGTTTGCGCCGGAGTCGTTCGACCTCGTGACGAACTTCGATGTGCTCACCGCTGGCAGCGTCGATGAACCGGCGGCGTTGCGGGAATTTGCGCGCGTGCTGCGGCCCGGCGGACGGCTCCTGTTGCGGGTGGCAGCCTACGATTTCCTGCGGGGTCGCCACGATGTGGAATGGAACATCGGGCGGCGCTATCGCCGCACGGAACTCCGGCAAAAACTCACCCGCGCCGGGCTGGTCGTGCGGGTGTCAAGCTATGCCAACACGTTCCTCTTTCCCGTGGCGCTGGCGAAACGCTGGGCCGAGCGAATGTTCCCGCCGCGGGACGAAACCAGCGATCTCCAGATCGGCGCGGGACGCGGCTTCACCGCGCGGGCGTTGCGCACGCTGCTGGCCAGCGAGGGCCGTTGGGTCATCGCCGGAGCGCTGCCCTTCGGGCTTTCCATCTTTGTCCTCGCAGAAAAACCTGCGAGTGATGAAAATCAAGGTGCAACGATCTCTCAGGGCCTCCGCCCTTCGTCCACCTCGTAGTAATCAAAATAGGTCACCAGATCGACCCGGTGGGCGAGCCCGCTGCCAGCCTTGTACGCTTCGAGTTCCTGCGTGGAACCATCGTCCTCGTCGCGCAATCCGCGCTTGGTGATAAACTTGTTCCAGACGAGTTTCTGCTCGTTGCTCAACCGGATGCCGCGTTGGTAGCACCACTCCAAGATCGCCTCGTCGTCCCCGCCCGTCTTCACCCGCTCGCACAACGCCGCGTACTCCACGCCAAGATAACGGCACATGCGTCCATCGAATCCGCCGCCGAGATTCTCGAAGTATTCCGGCCGCAATCGCCCGGCCTCGC
>CAHJWO010000309.1 GCA_903642295.1 PVC group bacterium
GCCGCCCGCGCCGGCCGTCACGTTGAGGCTGAAGGCGCTGCCGATGAACTGGAACCGGGCCGTGCCGCCGACGCTGCCGCCCAGGCCGCCGCCGATGAACCCGTCGCCGCCGACGCCCGCGCGGATACCCGCCGCGGCAATCGTCCCCGCCACCGTGGCGCTCGCGCCGGAATCGTTGAGTTGGATGTCGAGCACCGAGCCGCCGTTGCCGCCGAGGCTCCCGGCACTCCTGCCGCCGTTGCCGGCGTTGATCACCAGGGCCGGGCCAGCCGCGCGGGCGGTCAAATCGGAATCGTTCATCGTCACGGTGGTGACATCGCCCCCGAAGCCGCCGTCCCTGCTGCCGCCGTCGCCGCCCCGCCCGGCGTTGAGCGTCACCGACGAAGCGAACAGGTTCGACAGGTTGGCGAGGTTGATCGTGTTGAGCCCGCCGCCGCTGCCGCCCTTGGTGAAGCCGTTGGCCCCGTTTCCGGCGTTCACTTCGAGATTTTTGCCCAACAGCGTGACGCTATCGACGTTGCCGCCGTTCTTGCCGAGTCCGCCGTCGCCCGCCTGCAGCAGGATGAGGCTGTTATTCGCATCGGGCAACGTGTCGAGGTTCTGCGCCTGGACGAGACTGATCGAACCGCCGTTGCCACCCTTGCCCTGGCCATCCGTGGTGTTCAGTCCACCGTGCCCGCCGAAGACCTGAATCTCGCCGGTGTTCGACGCGCCGTCGTCGGCGATCGAGCCGAACAGGAACGAATTGGTCACCGCGCCGCCCGTGCCCCCCTTGAAGCCGTTGCCGCCGTCGCCGCCGTGCACGAGGAGATCCTGGGCAAGCAGGTCTGCCGACTGGCTGCCGACGCTTAACGCGTTGAAACTCGTGAAGATATTGGTGACCGTCCCGCCCACGCCGCCCTTCCCGGTGGGATTGTCGCCGCCTTTGCCGCCCGCGATGGTGATGAGGTGGTTGACGAGGGAATTCGCCACGCCCTGTACGAGCACGGTATCGACCGCGCCGCCCGTGCCACCCGTCAGCGTCCCGTTGCCCACGCCGCCCGCGCCGCCCAGGACGTTGAAACCGTCCGTGTCCGCCTGGATATTGAGCGTGGCCACGCTGCCGCCCATCGCCCCGAGGCCGCCGTCGCCCGCCTGGATGCGCCCGCCGCTCGTCAACGCGGTGAGCGTCAGGTTGTTGACCGAAGCGCCGATCTTGCCGTCCTTGTACGCCCCGCCGGCAATGGTGCCGCTGATCGCTCCCGCCGTCCCGGTGAAGTTGTAGCTCGCCCCGATGGCCGCCGTCCCCGCGAGCACGTTGTGCACCGTTCCCCCGATGGCGACCCGGTTCATGTCACCCCCGCTGAGCACGCTGCCATTGATGTTGCCGACCACGTCGAGATTGGTGATCTTGAAGCCGGGCTTGCCGACGCTGTCGTGCATCAGGCTGAAGTCGCCCGCCAGGTTGGTCGCCACGTCGCCGTTCACGTTGCCGTTGACGGTGGTGTCCGACTTTTTGCCCAGCGCCAGACCGACCAGTTCGTTGGTTTGCACCTGGCCGTCGCCGTTGAAATCCTTGAAGAACGCGACCAGATTACCCGCGTTTGCCTGGAGAAAAATGCTGCCGGGTCCGAAGCCGGTGCTCGGATTGTAAATGACGATCTTGTCTCCCTGCTGCGCCCCTTGCGAGCCGGTAAGCTGCACGGCGAAAACATCCCCGTTGCCGATCCCATACTGCGACTGGGCGTTGACAAAGCCGAGCTTCACGCCGCTCACGGGCGCCGTCGCATAAGCGAGGTAGGTCGGGTCCGTCGAAAAGGATTGATTGTTGGTGATACCGGTCAGTCCGGTCGGGGCGATGCGCGCTTCGAGAGGCTCGACGAAGAGGCGGCCGCCCGAGGGGGGGGTCGAAGACATGGGGCCAACTAACTCACTTTTACCAAATATTGACAAGCGTAATCTGCCGGGAAAAAGGGGGCTCTTTTTGTCCATAACGTAAGGGTTTTGTTTGCGGTGCTTCCAAGAAGGTGCGCCCGAAACGTTTGCCGTGTAAGTAATTGTAAGGGGTGAGCCTCGGTGGGCACCAAAAAAAATTCGGCCCCGCGCGTGCGTGACGGGCGGGGCCGGCGGGTCGAGCGCCTTTTTACGACTTCGGCCAGATGCGGATTCGAGCTTTTAACGCTTTGACGTTCACGTTGTCCAGTTGATAGCCGGAGTCCCCCGCAAGATGCACCTTGAGTTTGACCATGGCGTCCCGGTTGGCCCCCGTGGCCTGCACGTCCAGGGAGACCGAAGTCTGCCCGGCGGGAATGGTCACCGCGCTGGGCAGGGCATTGCAATCCACGCCGTTGGTGGCGGTGCCGGTGTAAGCCAGCGACACCTGCAACGGCTGGGAGGCGTCGCCGCCGCGTGAAAGCGTGATTTTACCCGGCAGCGTACTCGGACTGATGTCCTTCGTGGACACCGAAAGGGTGACGAACGGCAACTCCGTGCCAGCGTCCGCAGGGGTGAAATCCAGCTTCACGTTGGCACCGGCGGTGTAGGCAACCGACTTGGTCCGGGCCGCACCGAGGCCGCCGCCCGTGGCCGTCACCGTCAGCGTCCCCGCGCCGCTGGTGGGCAGCGGGATGATGAAACCGCCCGATGCGGTCGTCACCGCGTAGTTGTTGCCCGCGTCGGGCGTCACCGTCACGCCGCCGAGGCCCTCGCCTTCGTCATAGACTCCGTTGCCGTTGCTGTCCTGGTAGATCACGCCGGTCACGTAGGCGACCGAGGTATCCGCCGGGGCGCCGAAATCTTGGGTGATGACCACGGGCCCGAAGTCTTTGATCGAACTGTCCACGCAGGCGATGCCCACTTCGCGGTAGGTCGGAATCCGCGCATCGGTGTTCATGATGTTCGCCCGGTGGTCCAGGGAGGGCACGCCCCAGTCGGTGTTCAGGCCGACGTGGCCGAAATACGGGTCTTCCGCGTAGGCATAGACGTTTTCGCCGATGCTGCTCCATTTGTAACCGGCAGCGGTGATCCGCTTGTCGAAGGTGGTGCCGTCCGCACTGTCATGGGTCTGCACCCCGGCCCCGGCCTGGTAGGCGGCCTGGACGTGCGACGAGGCCATCAACGCCGCGTTGAAGGCGAGCGGCGGTTTCGCGGCGTAGGTCGTAAAATCACCGGCCAGCGTATTCGTGCTGACGTGATAGTAGTTGTAGTACCGGAGGATTTCGGCGTCGCTGATGGTCGCAAGCATCTGGCCTTCGGCGGCAGGATTGGCCCGCGCGGCGTTGACGAGTTCCAGGATGTACTGCTCGCGGGCGGACGGTTGCGGCTGCGGGTACGCGATGGTCGGGGCAGCCGATAATGCGCCGACCGCGGCTAGAGCGGGCAGCAGGATGCAGAGGGTTTTGGCGAGGGTTCGAGCGGGAGTGTTCATGACGTAGGTGGCGGTTTGGGCCAGAAGCGTGATGAAAGCTCCTATTGCAAGGTTGGTGCCATTCCCCCGCTCCATCCCCCATATGGGTCAATGAATTGACTCCCCACGTCGCGCAGTCGAGGCCGCTTTTCTCCGTCGTAAGCCCCTCACAACCAACCGGTAAACTAATCGCCAAAATGGCGGTCAGTTCAGCGCGGCCCCCGGAAGAACCGAAAAAACTGGGTGAGCTTCGAAGAGGAGCGTTCACCTGTTTTTCTCAAAATTGATAATTCGTTGTTTCTCAATATTGAATGATTATCCAAATTTGAGACGGGGCTTGCGGGAGCTTCTTTCACCTCCCGCTTCGCCAACCGAACTCGCAGTTTTTCCGTCTGCTCCTGGGCTTTGCGCCATTCTTCCTCGTACCACCGCGCCTGCTGGCGGGACGTGTCGAGTTGGCGGCTCAGGTCGCGGTTCCGCGCCGCGTCATCCGGTGCGAGGAAAGGTTCGCAAGCACGCAGGTTGTCGGTCAGACGGTCCAGGGCCAGCCGCATTTCCTGTTCGCGGCCCGCCATTCCGACGCGCAGCGCTGCGTCGGCTTCCGAAACCATCCCCGGGATCTCCGGCCAGTCCGCCGGGGTGGCGACCCGACCGAGCGCCGGATCGACGACGCGCGTGCCCCGCCCCGTTTCGGGCCCGTGCAATCCGAGCGCGTGACGAACCGGGGCCAGCGCGGCGTCTTCGTCGGCCACGAAATCGTTGAAATCGACGATGATCCGCGCATGCGGACGGCTCCCACGCTCGGCCTCCAGGAGGTGCCGCAACCAGAGCAGGCAGGCTTTGACGGCGGACATGCCCTCCCGCCGCTCCAGCGAAGCGGCGACCTCCGGCGGCGCCCGCCGGACGAGCACGAACAACGGACGGCAGGCGAAATCCGCCCAGACCGATTCCCACCACGGCAGTAACCGACAAAGCCGGGGGTCCTTCAGACCCCAGAGCGGTGCGCCGGGAAAGTCCCGCTGCAACAAGGATAGCAACTGCGTCCGATACGGGGCGAGCCGCTGGTCCTGCCACCAGTCCGGCGGCAACGGGGAAACGTCGTCCCAGCTCCGGTCCAGCGCGAGCAGCAGCCGGTCGTGGAGATTGACGACATCATTGTGCTCGAAGTAGCCCCGGGGGTTATCCGGGTTGGGCGGCATGAGCCGCGGTCCGAAGTCCACCCCCAATTTCTGTAAGCATCCGGCCACCAACGACGTTCCGCTGCGGTGCATCCCCAGCACGACGACCGCGCGCCGGGTGGGAGCACCGGCTGTAGATGGAACCATAATGTGGCCGGATTGGTCATGATATGCTTCCATAATGTCGCGGCCAGATTATGCTTCCCAGAAAAATAGCATCAAAACCTGCGTCAGATCGGTTCGTCAAGTCTAAGGAACCGCTGATTTAATGGTGGGCGGTAGCGGGGTGGGTTTGATAAGCTCGCCCGCATGGAAGCACCGTCGA
>CAHJWO010000310.1 GCA_903642295.1 PVC group bacterium
CGGAACAATAGGCTGGCTTCCAGATTGACACCGCCCCCTTCGTGGGTATCGCCGTATTCGACGATGGAAATATCCGTGGTCCCGCCGCCAATATCAACGGTCATCAACCGCACACGCGCCTCGGTGGCCTTGCCGCGTCCGAACAATTCGATCCAGTTCTCACCGATGTTTCCCAAGCGCCGGATTTCCGAAAACACGAACGGCAGTTGCGACGCCACCGCTTCGTCCAGATCCATCAACAGCAAAGGCCGGTCGCCCCCCTCGGTCACGCTCCGCTTGTCCTTCAAATGTGCCAGGGTAAAAATGTCGATGGCCTTCTGCCACTTCGCCTGATAAACGCGCGTTTCCTCGCCGCTCCAGCCCGACGGGAATGTCACCAGAATGTTCCGCAGCCGCCGCGGAATGTACGGGTTGTTTCCTTTGCGCCATTCCTCGGACGTGATCTGCCGGTGGGCCAGTTCCAGGATGGCCAGCGCGGCCCAGCACATCGCGTCCGAGCGCGGGTAGGTCGGCTGCTCCGGGTTGGACGCCGGACGTTTCGCGCGGTCCTCCGCCTCGTTGGGCGGCGCGTCGATGGACCAATCCCGCCCGTCCGTGGGCATGAATCGCAGCACGCTCCCCGCTAGCTTCGGCAACTCCACCTGACTGCGCGCCGCCGCGTTCCAGGGGTTGAGCATCATCGTCCACCAGGCGGTCGCTTCCTTGCCGGTCAGGTCGGTGTCCCACGCGTATCGCTTCGGCGACGATAGCGAATAATTGCCGCCTTCCTCCAGATCGATGTTCCCCAAAATCTGTCGCGCCGATTCACCCATCACGACGTGGGAAAGCTCCACGAACATCTGCGGCGCGCGCGACGTGGCGAACCGCTTCCGCACCGGCCCGGAAAAGAACCCGCCCTTTTCCTCCTCGGTTTCCACCTCCAGTTGTGGTTGAAACTTCGGCGACGGCGGTTCCAGGTTGGAGAACAGCGGCTCTTGCAGCACGAACCACGAATCGACGATGGCCGCCGTGTCCTCCGTCCGCAGTCCGTCGGGCGTTTTCGACGGCTGAAACGGCTCGTAATCGTAGCCCCGGCTGGTGAACCGGATCGCCTTGCAAATGCTCGCCAGCTTGCCGTCCTGCGTCTGCTGGTTTTCCAGCGCCAGCACGACGGTCCGCGTGTTCCCGAAATCGATCACGAGGTCCACGTCGAGCGCTTCTCCCGCCGGACGCTTCCACACCAGCGTGAACGAGATTTCGATGGGCACCGCCGGATTCGCCCGCGAGGGCAGCGAGATGGTGACGGTGCGCTCCTCGTCCGGCAGCCGCGCCGGGTCCGCCGCCGCATACGGCGAGGGATTTCCCGCGTCGCCGACGCTTTCCGTTACCTGATGTTTCGGCTCGTAGATGGTCCCGCGCTTCACCGTGCCGAGGTTGCTTTCGACGGCTACCCACAGGCCCGCCTGTCCGTCGCGGTTGGCAAACCGTCCGCGCACCCACGGCGAATTCAACTCGCGCCAGGGCGTCCGCCCGGAGGCGCACAACGCCTTCAATTCCGGGAACTTGGCCAGCAGCGCAGGCGGAAACGGCACGAAGGTGCTGTGGTGTCCGCTGTCGGGGAACACCGCGATGCGGATCGGTTCTTGGCTGGGATCGGTGGCGCTCATGTCGATGCCTTTCGCTGGCTGCAAAAATGTCGGAAGGTGGCTGGCGACCTCCGGGCGCCGTTGGTTCGGTTTTGCCTCATGCTCATCCTCTTTGGCCAACGCGAACTACCCTTTCGAGGGTACGCTAAAAATCGCCGCGAATTCCGCGTCGCCCGGCTGTGGCGGCCGCTTGCCCGCTCCCGTCCCTTTCACCTGTTCCAACCTTCGGAACAGCGGCCCGATGACGCTCAGGTAATGCGGCGACTCCGTCGGCGTGAAATCCTGCGCGTCCTCCTTGGTCGCCAACCCGAAAAGCGCCGCCTTCACCTGCTCGACGGAACGATGCTTGACCGTGGTGCGCTGGTCCTGTGCGTGCAGCAACTCGGTGCTCATCTTCGCCGCCAGAAACCGCCGCGAATGCAGCGCGTCCGAGCGCGCGTTGAGATACCCGAAATCATCCTTCAACAAGGTTTCCACCGCGTTCATGTCGGTGGCTTCCAGCAAATACCCGAGCACCCGCATGGCGTGCGCGGAATCCTGCAAACCCATTTCGGTGGTTTCCGGCAGCTTCGTCTTGTCGGCCTGCCAGTTGCGGAATTGCTTTTCGATGTACGCCCGCAGGGGAATCTTGTTCGGCAGCGCCTTGAGCGGCAGCGGGTCGAGTTTGTCGGGATCGACGTTGAGTAATGCCCGCACCCGGCGGCTCAGGTACGCCGCCGCGTCCTCCTGCGGATACTCCCGCGCCCGCGTCTCGACGATCTCCTTCAACGCCGCGATCCATTCCTCCAGTTCGCGCGTCCGCCGCCCCGCCCCGTCGCCTTCGGCGGGCAGCGCCTCTTGCCGCAACTGCTCCAGCCCTTGCCCGAGCTTGTCCCATCGCTCCGACAGCAGCCGTGCCCTTTGGGATTGCGTTGCCTGCCGTGTCAAATGCCCGAAGAAATAATCCCGCCCGCCGTCCGCCGCCATCGCTTCGAAAGAAGACACATCCCCGGCAAATTGCTCGGTGAACGCCTTGTCTGCTTCGATCAAATCCAGGGCCTCGCGCTGTTCTTCCGGGGTGCCCGCAAATTGCGCCTCGAAAAATTGTGGATAATTCGTGGCGAACGTCGTCACCACCTGCGGTTGCGACAGCGGCCCCAGTCCCTTCAACTGGTCAAAAGATGGGTTCAACCCCTGCTTGATCCCCGATGAAATGACCTGGTTGACCAGCGTCGAGCTGAACGTCAGTACAAGGTTGATCGGCAGGCGCTTCGACTTCGGCGGAAACTCTTCGCCGTACGCTTTGAGCCAGCTTTTCAACCCCGCCACCAACTGCACCGGCTGCGACGGAAATTTCCCGACCCTCGTCAAAATCGAAAACCCGTCGATGTCCAGGTTCCGCGCGCTCGTCACCACGACCGATGCCGTTTTTCCACGCTTCAAGACTTCCGTCAGCAGTTTCACGCGATCCGCTGCCAGCGCATCGTTGGTCAGCCGGTCCGCGCTGGTAAATGCATTGGCCACGCCCGGAAAATCGAGTAAATCCGCTGCTTCCATGAATGCGCCCAGCACCGGGGCCTGCGCCTGCAAGAGATCGCGCCGCACTGGCACGATCAACTCCCAGATCAGGCTTTGAAACAGCCCGAAATCCTCCACGTTCTCCACCAGCTTGCCGCCGCTGCTCTCTTGCCCGATGGCCGCCTGCGTCTCGTCCGCCGCGTAGAAAATCTGCATCACCTGTTCGCGGGTCGCCGGGCTTTCCGCGCACTTCTTGTACGCGCCGATGTCCAGCAGCAGCGCTGCCACCCGGAACGAGCACCGCACCGGCTGCGCGCCGAACAACCCGCGCAACTGCTTCCGTTTCGCCGCCAACTGCCGGAAAACGTCCGTCAGGCTCGGCCAGTTATCCCAGAGCAATTCGCAAGCGAACGCCTGCACGGATTCCACGCTGCTCAGCAGCGCCGGAGATTCCAGCAACTGCCGCCGCAAACTCTTCTCCCACGCCGTTTCCAGATTCTTGTAGCGCGGCTGTTCCAGTTCGCTCAGGATCAGCAACTCGATCACGTCCGCCAACTGGTGTGCCGCCTCGTAGGCTGCGCGGTTCGGCGGCCCGGCTACTTTCTGCCGTTCCAGCAGCAGCCGGAACGAATCGGAGTCGAACGCCGTCGCCTCGCCCTTGGCGTTGGCCACCTTGCACTCCGAAAGATATCCCACCGCCAGCGCGTGCATGATCTGGCTTTCCGTCGCCAGCAAGATCTCCACCGGATGCTGCGGATCGGGCACCTGATCCATCAAGGTAAACCGCGTCACGCACCCCGAAGCGTCCGAGCCCAGATTAAACGGATTCAACACGATGACTTTTTCCGACTTGTCCCCGCCCACGACGAAACGAACCGGTTCCTCCAGGCTCCATTGCAGCGGCGAGTTGTTCCCGAGATCATCGACCTCGGGGCTGTCGAAATACGCCGACAACAGCGTGCTCTTCCCCGTCTGCGAAGGCCCCCACACGGCCATGCACGCCTTGCCTGCTTGTGACGAAGTGGCCACGGCCTCCGCCTGTTGCCGGGTCGAATAAAGGCGGTCCAGCCACGGCCCGTTGAGCGCGTAGGCGTCCTTGCGCAGTTGGCCGAACTGCCAGTACCAGGACAGCATGGTATCCGTCTTTTTGAGCAAAGCGGGGTCAGTCATACGGGAGAAACGCGCGGTCAACAGATGGAAACCTATTGCGGGCCAGAGAACAAGCTAGGATTGCGTGCTTCCCTCGCTCGGTGCCTGGGCATCGTCGCTTTTGGAGAAGGCGGGACCTAACTTCGGATGCGCGGGCTTTGGCTGCGGCCGGGCCGGTGGATCTGGTGTGATCTCCTCGTTCGCCTCCACATGATCGTCCGTCTTTCCCTGCGTGAAGATCGAGGAAATGCCGCCCGGCAGTTTGCGCGAGGGGACCTTGACCGGCATGGAGGCGGGTGCCGCCGGCCTGCTCGTGGCCGCCGATGCCGGCCAGAAGGGGGGCGGCGGCGAGGTAGGAACGGTGGGCAGGGGCGGCGGTTTGGGTAAATTCGGCGCGCTGGAACGGGCTGCGGTGGGCGACGACTCCGCCGGTTTCAACGCGGTGGGCAAGGGCGGCGGCCGCAGGGTTTCCGCGCGCGCGGACGAATCTTCCACCTTCATCGCAAGGGCGGGCGCTTGCTGCACCTTCACCAAGGAGACACCG
>CAHJWO010000311.1 GCA_903642295.1 PVC group bacterium
GAGATTTTCCTGGACATGATGACGCATGCAAAATGAACTCGTCCTACCGGAATAGGCGAACAGAGGGCTGGACGGCCCGGACGTTCTTTGCAGCGGGAATGGTTCGGACTTGTGTTGCGAGCGGGGAACGCCAAAGATGACACGGATGCAGCTTGTCCCGGCCGTTGCCCTCCCTGCAGTGCGCCCACCTTGGCCCGATGAAATGAGCCGGCTGCAGAACTTCCTGCCCCTAGCCTTTCGACTCGGCGATGGGCCGCCGCACCTCGGCGTCACCGTCCAGGGGGCCACCGAACGAATGACAGGCGCTTTCGGACTCCGGGCGGCGGGGTCGGACGACGCCCGGGATGCCCGCTTGTGTCTGCGCGTCGCGGAGGTGCCCGGGCGGCTGGTTCTGCTGGAAGCCCTGGCGCGCCGGGCGCTGGCTCTCGCCCGGGAAGAAGGCGTGGCGAGCGTGACCCTCCAGCAGGCGCTCGACATCGATACTCCGGATGCGGGCGTGCTGCGCGGCCTCGGCTTCGTGGAACACGAGCGGCAGGAGGTCTATCACTGCTCGCTGACCACGGTGCTGGCCCGCCTCGATCCTCTCCACCGGCGGCTGCTGGCCGGGCTTGGGCGGCTTCCTGCCGGGGTCGAGCTGACACGCCTGCTGCCCGACATGGCCGACACGGCCCGGCGGTTTTTGGAGGAGAATATGCCCGAGGGCCAGCCGGCTCTGGAAGCGGAGCAGCACGTCGGCGGCGTCCCCCTTTCCATGGTCCTGTGGCTGAACGGGCAGATCAAGGGACTGCTCCTGTTCGAGCGTGACGGCACGGTCGGCCATTGCCGGCTGCGAGTCGTCGCGCGGGAACTGCGCGGTGGATGGGCCAACTTGTGCTTGTTGCACGCCGGCGTCCGGGCCGCGCGGGACAGCGGCGCGGTTTGGGCGCGCTTCGAACTAAATCCCGCCAGGCACGAGGAGACCCAGCGGTTGGCCCGGTCGCTGGATGCCACCTTGGTGGAGCACTTGGCGCTTTTGCGTTGGCGGTGCCTCGGGTCGTCTCAGGGGGACGGAGCGGGCTCGTTCGATTCCGAAACGCAACGATAAAGCTTGCATGGAAGAAGACGCTCGTTGAAGGTGCGCTGCTTCCGCCTGTTTTTATGCCCAACGAATCCTCAATCCCCCTCGCCCAGAAACTCCTCTTCTACGGAGTGAGCGCCGGAGCGGCGACGCTGGCAGCGTCCACCCAGGCCGCCGTCGTCTCCACCTACGTCCCGGCCGCCTCGGGCGACAGCATCTACTTCGACCCGGTCGCGGGCACGTACTCCACCACCACGGCCGGGACGGCACCCTTTACCCTGACCAGTTCGACAACGATCGTCACCGGGAAATCGGGGCAACCCATCGGCACCAGTACGAATTCGAACGCCAACGCGGCCACGAACTTCGGCATCGCCCAGACCAGCGGCTACGCCCTGAAGTTGTCGGCGGGCACCATGATCGGGAGCAATCTTGCCTACAGCACGAGCACGATTTTCGGCAGGCCTTCAGGGGTGGGTACCGACCACTTTTATCCGGGCACCCGGGCGTTCATCGGCTTGATGCTCACCGTGAACGGGCAGACCGACTACGGTTGGGCAGACGTGCAGTTCAACGGCTTCCCCAACTCCCCGGTTTCCAGCAACAACGCCGGGACCGTGTACGGCTTCGCCTACGAGAACTCGGGCGTGGCCATCGCCGCCGGGGCGGGTGAAGTGGTGCCCGAGCCGAGCACGGTGGCACTGTTGGTGGCCGGAGCGGCCGGGGCTGCCGCCTGGCGCCGCCGTCGGACTGCGGCGTCTTCCTCGCAGCAACCCGCGTAAGGGCGCGGTTCATGGAACTCCGGGTGTGCCATCTGCGCCCGGGACCCGCTTGGAGTTTTTTCTCTGGCTCGCCCCGTGGTGAAGCGCCGTAAAGTGTTGCTGGTCGGTTGGGATGCCGCCGACTGGAAGGTGATCCACCCGCTGCTGGACCGGGGCGAGATGCCGGTCCTGGCCCGCCTCATCCAGGGCGGGGTTTCCGGGAACCTGGCAAGCATCGCGCCGATGCTCTCGCCCTTGCTCTGGAACTCGATCTCCACGGGCAAGCGGCCCTACCAGCACGGCATCCTCGGCTTCACCGAGATCGACCCCGAGCTCGGCCACGTTTCCCTCGCCTCCAGCGCCTCGCGCCGCTGCCAGGCTTTGTGGCAAATCCTCAACACCGCCGGCCTGCGCACGCACGTCGTCGGCTGGTTCGCCTCGCACCCGGCAGAAACCTTGCAGGGCGTGAGCGTGAGCGACCGCTACGCCACCCCCGCGCCCGACCCGGATGAACCCTGGCCGCTGCCGCCGGGCACGGTATCGCCCGCGCGGCTGGAGGCGGCGCTGGCCGATCTGCGCATCCGCCCCGAGGAGGTTGATGGCGCGCTGCTCCGGCTGCTGGTTCCGCGCGCGGACGAGGTCGACCAGCGGCACGACAAACGCCTGCACCACCTGGCAAAATCACTCGCGGAAACCTTCTCTGTTCACGCCGCCACGACTTTTCTGCTGGAGCACGAGCCGTGGGACTTCGCCGCCGTGTACTACCGCGCCACGGATTCGATCAGCCACCACTTCATGGAGTTCCACCCGCCGCGGATGCGCGGCCGCAGCGAGCGGGAGTTCGAGTTGTACCGCGACGTGGTCGGTGGCGCGTACCGTTTGCACGACGCGATGCTCGGGCGACTGCTCCAGCTCGCCGGGGACGAAGCGACCATCCTGGTTGTCTCCGACCACGGTTTCCACAGCGATCACCTGCGTCCGGAAACCCTTTCCAATCTGCCCGGAGCTGTCGCCGAATGGCATCGGCCCAGCGGCATGATCGTCTTGCGCGGAGAAGGTCTGCGCCGGGACGAACTCATCCATGGAGCGAGCCTGCTGGACATCACGCCCACCGTGCTGGCACTCTACGGGCTGCCGGTGGGGCGGGACATGGATGGACGCGTGCTGGCGGATGCCTTCGCCAAGCCGCCCGTGCCGGAGGTCATCGACACCTGGGAACCTGCGGCCGGGACCGGCCGCGCCGTGCTCGGCCGGCGGTCCTCCTCCGCCGCCGAGGAGTGGTCGGTGGTGCGGCAGTTTTTCGAGTTGGGCTACCTCGAAGACCCGGGCAACGACCCGCACGGCATCATTCATCTTACGCGTGTCGAAAACGATTGGAACTTGGCCCGCGCCTACCTCGACGCCGGCCGGCTGACAGAGGCGTTGCCGCTGCTCGAAAGCATTTACGACGCGGCTCCCGAGCGTTGGGACTACTGCTTCATGCTGGCGCGCTGCCAGATGAACCTCGGCCTGAGCGCCGAAGCCCTGGAAACTGCCACCGGCCTCCAGGAACGCTCCGCGACGGTGGCCAACCGGGTGCTGCTCGCCAACATCGAGTTTCACCGGCGCAACTACTCGGCCTGTCTGAAGCACCTCGCGGTGGCGGCAGAGGGCAATCCTCTGTTGGCGGATGTCCACGTCCGCCTCGGCCGTACCTGGGCGCTGGTGCGGCGGTGGAATGCCGCCGAGCAAGCGTTTCGCCGCGCTCTGGATATCGATGCCGACGAGCCGTGGGCGCACCTGGGCCTGGCGAGTTGTCATCTGCACGCCAAACGCTACGAGGCAGCCGCCGAGACAGCGTTGCACGCGTTGGGATTGCGCTTCGATCTGTCGCTCGGACACTTCTATCTCGGGTTGGCGCTGGCGCGGCTGGGCGATGAGGCCCGTGCCATCCAGGCGTTCGAGACGTGTTTGCATTACCAGCCGGACGGGATCGCGGCGCACCGCTTCCTGGCCACTTTGTTCACCCGCCGGCCCGACGGTGCGGAGAAGGCGGACTTTCACCGCGATCAGGTCAGAGCGCGGAGCCGGGGCCACGAAGCGCGCGACATCGCGGAAATCGTGCTCCGGCGGGAGGTGGCGGACCGCGCCCGGCAGCGCACGGAAGCCCGCGCTGCCCGGCGGGCGCAGCAGAGACCGGTCGAAGTGTCCGGCACGTCCTCACCGTCGACCGACCTTCTTTCCGGGTTGGTCGGGCCACTCGACTTTCTCCTGGTCTCCGGTCTGCCGCGTTCCGGCACGTCTTTGATGATGCAGATGCTCGCTGCGGTCGGGATGGACCTCATGGCGGACGATCTCCGGCCGGCGGACGCCGACAATCCGCGCGGCTACTTCGAGTGGGAAACCATCAAGAAGTTGTCCGGGGACGTCCGCTTGATCGAGCAAACGCACGGCAGGGTGACCAAGGTGATCTCGGCGCTGCTGCCTTTTCTGCCCCGCGCCCATCATTTTCGGGTCATCTTCATGGTGCGGCCGGTGGCGGCCACGCTTTCTTCGCAGGAACGGATGCGGGATCGACGCCAGTTCCTGGCGCACACGGGCTCACGCATCGACGTGGAAGCGGAATTGCACCAACACTCGGTGCGGATGCGCGAAATGCTCCGGCAAAGTTCCAATATAGAGGTGTTAGAAATCGATTACCCGGCTTTGCTCAAAGAGCCGCTCGTCTGGAGCAGGCGGGTCGCAGCTTTCGTCGGGCTGGAGCCGGAGTGCGCCGACCTGATGGCCCGGGTGGTCGAGCCAGACCTGTGTCACTACCCGATTGGAGCTGCCGCGTTGTAAACGAACGCCGCAGCCTTGTGGGTCATGGCATCGACAGATCGATCAATTGTGTTTGCTCATGTTCGGCCCTCCGGGCTGTACCGTCCACCTTGAGCGCTATCAGCTCGCTGCCAGCGTTCATGTCCTCCAGAAGTTTATCGATATTCCCACTACTTGTCAGTGCCAAAAAACGGT
>CAHJWO010000312.1 GCA_903642295.1 PVC group bacterium
GCATCCTGCATCCTGCATCCTGCATCCTGCATCCTGCGTCTTCCATCCTACTTCCTCATTCCAGCCAGCCGCCGACCTGTTCCAACGCACGCTGGTAGGCGCGGTGGCCACCACCATGCACGAGTTCCGCGCTCACCAGATCCGCCATGTCTTCCGGGCCGACCGGGAGGACCTGACAAAGTTCGTGCCCTTCCTGCCCGACACTCGCGCAGGTGTTGAAGAAATTCGATTTGGCGACGCGGCTGACCACAAAGTGGCTGCCGTCCGCCGCGTTCAGCTCCACACGGCTGATGCCCGCGCCTTCCTTTTCGCGGAAAGTCACCGAGATTTGCCGTCCGTCCGCCGCCTGAAATCCCGCCGAGCGCCAGGGCGACCCTCCCGTGGGCTTCCATCCCAGCCCGGCCGAGAGCCAACCCGCGAGCAACAGGGCCTGCGTGCGCGCGCCGGGCGCGTGGATGATCGTCAGGGAGTCGAGACCGGCGAGGGCATCCTGGGTGCCCGCCGCGTCGAAAAATTGCGCGAGGGCCGAGCGCAGGCCGTTGAGGCGCGTCCAGTTCAGATCGCTGACGGCCTGCTGGAGGTTGGCCGCTTTCGCCAGGCGTTCGACAATCGCAAACTGCGCGGCGGGTTTTGGCCAGTCGGCGCTGTCGTAGAGGAGGCAGTCCACCCAGTCCATCAGCGTTTCGCTGGGCGCGTCGGAGAACTCGCCCTGCCGCCAGAGGTAGAGCGGCAGGTCGCTGTCGAGGTGGGAGAAAATGAGGTTGGGGACGAGGCCCTGTTTCCACGCGTTGCCTTCCAGTTGGAAGGCGATCTGCTCGGAGCAACGCTGCTTCTGGCCGCTCTTGGAAATCTGGCAATGGGCATTGATCCACGCGCGAACGCGGGTGTCGGGAATCTGCGGCTTGGCGGCGATGAGGATGGCCCGGAGCGCGTGCTGGAGGGTGATTTGTTCCACCAGCGCGGTGTTGGCGCGCAGGGAGTGTTCCGCCGCGCTGAAAATGACGAGATTGAGGCGCGATGCGCGCGTGGCCATCTCGTGGCTGTCCTGCCAGAGTTTCTTTAACTCGCGCTGGATTTTGCCGACCTCGACCGGGATGCCTTGGGCGAAGAAGGGTTGTTCGGCGGCGGGTGATTCGGTGGCGGCTTCGGCGGGCATGGGACGGATGGACGAAGGATGGAGGCGGAGGGATGAAGGATGCAGTAAGAGCGAAAGAGCGCGGTCTGGCGAGGAGGGCAGGATTTCAACGCTGAGACGCAGAGGGAAGGAGACTCGCAGAGAGGAAGAAGGGATGGAGGAAAGAAGGATGTCTAGTCGCTGTCCCAGCCGTATTTCGATGTTTTGCAGCCCCGACAGACGAAATGATACAAAGCCGGGCTGCCACCGGGTTCGTAGTTGGACACGAACTCCTGCCACTGCTCGGGCGACCAACCGGTGGCCGAAAGGAATTGCGCGACGGCCGTCGGGTCCGCGAGGGCGAGACCGGCGCGCATCGGGTCGCCGTGGAACTCGCAGGCGTCGCCGCAGCAGGTTTGCCATTCGTCCTGCTGCCAGGATTGGTAGCCGGGGGTGCGTTGCGTGACTTCCTCGATCACCGCTTCCGGGATGCCCGCCCGCGCGAGGGGGTGATCGTCGGAGAAGGTGCCGTCCAATTTGGCGGCGGCGGTGCCGTCGGCGATGCACCAGGGACAGAGGGTCGTGCCGTCGCTGCTGGCCGCGTAGATGGGGCCCGCGTAGATGAAGCCGCGTACCTGACCGCAACAGGCGCAACGTTCCGTGCCCGGCCGCACGCTGCCGGTGGCGAGCGGGTCGGGGTGATAGGTGAAGATCGGCAGCCCGACCTTATCGACCGGCGATGGTGGATTGTTCCCTTTCATCCTGGTTCATCCTGATTCGTGCGCTGCCCGATGGATGAGGTTGGCACCGTTGAATGGGGAAGGCCAGCGTCTTTTCTTGCGGTCGGATCGGGTGAGATGGGATGGCCTCGGAGAGGCCTCCCTCCCTTCAAAACCGCCGCCATTTGCGGCCATCCTGCTCCGGGAGATCATCGGCCTCGGCGGGACCCCAGCTGCCGGCGGCGTATCCGTAAAGCGTCGGGGCGTCGGCGGGCTTGCCGTTGGCGGTAGCGGTGCCGTCCGTCGTGCCGTGCCAGGCCTGTTCAATGGTGTCCACGAACTGCCAGGCTTCCTCCACCTCGTCGCGGCGGGCAAAGAGGGTCGGATCGCCGCTCATCGCGTCGAGCAACAGACGTTCGTAGGCTTCCGGGCTGGCCTTGCCGAAGCTCGCGCCGTACTGGAAATCCATCTTGACGGGCTCCACGCGCAGGGCCGCGCCGGGTAGTTTGCTCTGCATGCGCAGGCTGACGCCCTCGTCGGGCTGGATGCGGATGACGAGCACGTTGTTCGCGCCGACCTCGTCGCTGCCGGGGGCCTGCTGGTTGAAGAGGACGCTGGGCGCTTGCTTGAAAAATATGCTGATCTCCGCGCCGTTCTTCGGGAGACGCTTGCCGACCCGGACATAGATGGGCACGCCCGACCAGCGCCAGTTGTCGATGAGCACGCGCATGGCGACGAAGGTCTCCGTCATGGAGCCGGGTTTCACGTTTTGTTCCTCGCGGTAGCCGGGCACGGCCTGGCCGTTGATCGCGCCGGCGGCGTACTGGCCCCGGACCACGTGCTGCTTGACATCGTCGGCGTTTTTGAAGGGCCGAAGGGAACGGAGCACCTTGACCTTCTCGCCACGCACGCTGTCCGCGCCGAGGTCGGTGGGCGGCTCCATACAGACGAGTGTCAGGAGTTGGATGAGGTGGTTTTGCACCATGTCGCGCAGCGCGCCGCTGGTCTCGTAGTACCCGGCACGCCCCTCGACACCGAGCGTTTCGGCGGCGGTAATCTCGATGTGGTCGATGTAGCGGCTGTTCCAGATCGGCTCGAAGATCGCATTGGCGAAACGCAGGACCATGATGTTCTGCGCGGTTTCCTTGCCGAGGAAATGGTCGATGCGGTAGGTGCTCGTTTCGGGGAAAGCGTCGTTGACAACCTCATTGAGATGGCGGGCGCTGGCGAGGTCCGTGCCGAAAGGTTTTTCGACGACGGCGCGCGCCCAGCCGCCTTCCGCGCCGGGATTGTTCAGGCCGCTCTTCTTCAGGCGCGAGATGATCGGCTCGAACTGCTCGGGACCCGCCGCGAGGTAGAACATGCGGCGTCCGCCGAGGTTGTGCTCCTTGTCGAGTTGGTCCAGGCGTTCGGCGAGGGCCGTGTAACCCTCGTCCTTGTCAAACTCGCTGCGGTGATAGAAAAGATTTTGCGCGAAGTGGTCCCAGAGTTCCTGCTGCACGGGCTGGCGGGAGAACTTCTTGGTGGCTTCCTCCATCTCTTTGCGGAACACGTCGTCGGGCTTGTCGCGCCGGGCAAAGCCGATGATGACGGAGCCGGGCGGCAGGTCCCCGTCGGCGGCGAGGTTGTAGAGCGCGGGGACCAGCTTGCGGTGGGTCAGGTCGCCGGTCGCGCCGAAGATGACCAGCGCGCAGGGCTTGGGTTGCGGGCGGTTGGAGAGACCTTCGCGTAAGGGATTGCTCGCGGTTTGCATCAGGAGCAATGGAGCCATTTCAACCGGGAACGCAAGCCGCATGGCGGACCGAACACCGCGAAACCACCCGGCCCGGCGTCAGGAAAGACACGCCCCCCACCCACCGTCCGGCGGGACCGGACGTTGGATGGGGGGCAGCGGCTTGCCCGGGCTGCAATTCAATATCCGCCGCTGGCAAACAGCTTCTCACCGGTGAGCCAGCCCGAATCATCCGAGGCCAGGAACACGGCCACCTTGGCGATGTCGTCCGGCTGGCCGATGCGGCCCAGCGGGGTCTGGGCGACTGCGGCTTGTGAAAAATCGCCGATGAATTCGGCGGTGCCTTCGGTCTGCACGAGGCCGGGATTGAGCGAATTGACGCGGATCTTGCGGCTGCCGAGTTCCTTGGCGAGCGTGCCGGTGACGGCATCCACGGCGGCCTTGGTGGCGCCGTAGACCGCGCCGCCCGGCATCGGCAGGCGGGCCACGGCGGAGCCGATGTTGATGATGCTGCCGCCCTCACCCAGGTGCTTGACGGCGGCCTGCGTGACGAGCAGGAGGCCGAGCACATTGATGTTGAACAGCCGGTGGAAATGCTCCTCCGTGATGACTTCGAGGGGAGCAAATTCGTACACCCCCGAGTTGTTGACGAGAATGTCCAACTTGCCGAAATGCTGGACGGCGGCGGCGATGAGGCCCTGCGCGTCGGCGGCTTTGGACACGTCGCCCCGCACGGCAACGGCGTTGCCCCCGGCCTTGGCGATGGCATCGACGACGGCATCCGCGCCTGATTTACTGGAAGCGTAGTTGACGACGACGGACGCGCCCTCGGCGGCGAGAGCTTTGGCGATCCCGGCCCCGATGCCTTTGGAGGCTCCGGTAACGACGGCGACTTTTCCTGTGAGTTTACTCATTTTTTTGCGTTTCTTTTATGATTGCGTGAGGAGACGAGAGGGAAGCTCCCTTTACTCCCATTGTTCCGAAATTACGAAGTATGGAACAAGATGTCAAGGGCGTGTACAGTGGAGATCATGAGACCGCTCTTTCACCCTTCGCCCAAGGACGTGACGGTCGAAGCCATCCTGCACGCGCTTTCCGACCCCGTGCGGGTGGCGATCTTTATCGAGATCGTGCGCTCCAGTTGTTCGCAGATTTGCTCAAACTTTCTCCAGGTCAGCGAGAAAACCGTGCCGAGATCCACGTTGTCTCAGCACTTCAAGGCGCTCCGGGAGGCAGGTCTGAT
>CAHJWO010000313.1 GCA_903642295.1 PVC group bacterium
GGCTTGCGCCGTGGGCTGAAGTCTGACGCCCCTGCCGGGGCTGAAGAAGGTCCACCGTTTGAAGCCTGTCCATCGTTAGAGCGCATCCCGTTTGAATCAGCCTCGGGATCATCGTCCTTGGGTCAGCCTGAGGTGCCCTCGACGGTGGAAGGTCCTTCGGCTCGTTACCCTCGCTCAGGATGACAGACTTTGGGGGTTAGTTCAATGCAAGGCTTATCCAAGTGGGATGCGCTCTATTACCAGCGGCTATTTCTACAACAAACATTTCTGCCTCACCCCATCACCTGTCCACCGTACATCCGGCTGGCGACCGATTCATCGCCGGGTTTTCCGTCGCCCAGATGCGCGAAACGCTTCTGCATCTCCTCCGGCAGGCGGATGGGCCGACCCCCGGGCATCTGCACCAGCGCGAGCATCTGACGGCAACGGATCAACAACGCGCCATCGGCGGGCCGCGTCACCGTAAACGCGCACCAGAACCGGATGCGGTCCACCCGCTCCAGCCAGCCGTCGATGACGAGGTTGTCCCCCAGCACCGCCGGGCGCTTGTAGTCGATCTCCGTGCGGACGACCACCGGATACTGCTGGCTGCGCGCCATCTCGGCCAGGCTCCAGCCCAGCGCCCCGGCGAGGTGCGTGCGCGCCGTCTCGATAAAACGCAGATACGCGATGTTGTGCACCACGGCGGCGCAGTCCGTGTCGAAGAACATCACCTGGACTTCCGTGCGGATGCGAGCCTCGGCAGGTGCCGACGGAGGAGTGGCCGGTTCCATGATTTCGCTCACGCCGCGAAAAGGTCGAGTTGCAGCAAATCGCGCCGCCGCGCCGCCGGGACCGGACCGGCGTCGGCTTCTTCCGCGATGCGTGGATTTGCCACGGGTTTTGGCTCGGGTGGACGATCCTCGATGGTCAGGCGCGCGCCGATCTCGCCCTGCGCCGCCGCGATGATCTCCAGACTCGCCGCGCCGTCGCCGCCCAGCCGCCGCACCGTGCTGATGGCGAGGTCGGGCCGGTTGCAGTCGCGGCTCAGGTGCCCGAGCACCGTGCGCCGGATCTTCGCGCCGCCGTCGAGCAACTGCGCAACCACCGCCGCCGCCGCCTCGTTGGAAAGGTGCCCGTGGCGGCTCATGATGCGCTGCTTGACGCTCCAGGGGCGCTTCGTGTCGGCTTGCAGCAGGGCGCTGTCGTGGTTGGTCTCGATGAGCAGCGTCGTCGCTTGCCGGACCCGTTCGTGGACCAGTTTGGTCGCAAAGCCGAGGTCGGTCAGGTAGCCCAGCGCCGCCGCGCCGTGGTGGAAGGTGTAGCCGACGGGATCGACGGCATCGTGCGGCACGCTGAAGGTCTGTACGCCGATGTCGCAGATCTCGAAATCGCCGCCGGTGGGGAAAATCTGCCAGTTGCGATGCGTGGCGAGACTGCCCCCGGCGTGGCACAAAATCTCCTTGGTCAGCTTGTTGCAATAAATCGGCAGGTCCTTGTACCGGCGGCAGAGCACTTCCAAGCCGCTGGCGTGATCGCCATGCTCGTGGGTCAGCAGCACGCCGTCGAGGGCATCGGGTGTCAGGCCCGCCTGGGCGAGGCGTCCGACGAGCTGCCGGGCACTGAGCCCGGCGTCCACGAGCAGGCGGCAGTGGGTCGTCGTCAGCAGGGCGCAGTTGCCCGCGCTGCCGCTGCCCATGACCGTGAGGGTAAACATGCTTGCCGCCAATAAACGGGAAATCGGGGCGGCGCGCAAAGGGAAAGCGGAAGAAAAGGATGCAGGAGGCGGGATGCAGGAGGCAGGATGCAGGAGGCGGGATGCAGGATGCAGGATGCAGGATGCAGGATGCGGGCGGCGGGGATGCAGGCGGTAGCAAGCAGAAGGCAGGATGCAAAAGTTAGAATGCAAAAGGGGGGCGGCAAGCCAACGCTGCCTCCTGCCTCCTGCATCCTGCATCCTGCATCTTGTATCCTGCTTCCTGCTTCCTGCCTCCTCCCCCGTCGGGACGCACCGGCGCCCCCCGCACCGATATAAACTTGTCTCCGGCCCACGTCCTGCTCCATCCTGCGTGTTTGATGGCGTCCACGACCCCCATCCTGCCCCCGTCGATGACGCCCTCGAAACAGCGCCCGCGCTGGGGCTGGCGGCTGGCGCTGCTCGGCCTCGCCCTGGCCCTGCTCGGCACGGTGTTTTGGGCCGGGTGGTACGTGTACAACCGGGGCTTCACCCGCAAATGGCGCGACCAACTGACCGCCGAACTGCGCAGCCGCGGCTTTGACTTCACCGCCAAACGTCTCACGCTCAACCCCTTCGAGGGACTCGTGGCCGAGGATGCGCAACTCTATCTCCTCGACGAGCACCACACCCACCTCCTCTACATCAACCGCGTGGCCGTGGACATTTCCATCGCCAACCTCATCCAGAAGAAGCCCTTCCTCAATTCGCTCGACCTGCGCGGCGCGAACCTGACCCTGCCCGTGGACATGGCCGACCCCAACGGCCCCAAGCTCAAGCTCCACCGCTTCCAGGCCAAGCTTTCCCTGCTGCCCGGCGAGGTCCGCCTCACCCAGGCGCAGGGCGACTTCTACGGCTTGCAAATCAGCGCCAGCGGTACGCTGCAAAACCCGGGAAGCTTCAGCCCCACCGGCACGCCCCCACCCACCCTCGAGGACCGCGCCCGCCGCCGCGCCTGGGCGCACTACGTCACCGACGAGATCGGCAAGGTCCGCTCCAGCCGCGCGCCGCCCCGGCTGGAGGTGCTTTTCCAGGGCGACCTCGCCCGCCCCGAAAGCCTGCGCGCCTCCGTCCAACTCTCCGGCGAAGCCCTGCGGCGCGGCTCCTATTACCTCGAAAAACTGAGCGTCAAGCTCGACTACGCCGCCGGGGCGTTTCATCTCCGCCAGGGAGAATTCACCGATAAACAGGGCACGCTCTCCACCCTGGGCGACTACAGCCCCGCCGTCGGCGAGGCGCGTTTCCAGGTGCAGAGCGGCTTCGATGCCCAGCATCGCGGCCTGGACCTAGTCGCGTTGGCGCACGAATTCTACAATCCGCCCGAGTTGGGTAATTTCCAATTCCACGAATCTCCCCGCCTCCAGATCGACGGCCGCGCCCGTTTCAATCCCGCCGTCAACGCGGATGGCGCCGCGCCGCCCGTCGCGCCCGCGTCGTTCATTCAATGCACGGGCCGCGTCGCGCTGGGCCGCTTCAGTTACCACAAATTCGAGTTCGAGCGCGCCGAAACCGACTTCTCGTGGAACGACGACCGCTGGTATCTGCGCGACCTGCGGCTGGTCCGGTCCTCCGGCAACGGCGGCAACAATGCCCTCCAGCAAATCGCCGCCGACGTGCTCTCCGAACCCGCCGGCTGCAAGGTGCGCCTATCGAGCACGTTCGACCCGATGGCCTTTGTCAGCCTCGCGCCGCCGCGCGTGCAATCCGCGCTGGAACGCCTGGAGTTCCGCGACCTGCCGCGCGTGGAACTCACCGCCACCGGCCGCTCGCTGGCCGACCCCGCGACGATGCACGCGCAGGGAAAACTCACCCTTGGGCGGACCCGTTATCGCGGCCAGGGGCTCAACCGGCTGCGCGGCGACTGGGCCTACGCCGACCACCTGATCACCGGGCGCAGCGTGCTCCTGGAACGCGACGAGGGCAACGCTTCCGGCGAGGTCACCTACGACCTCGACAAACACGAGGTCCGCCTCGAAGACGTGCACACGGCCCTCGACCCCGCGACGGCGGGCGTGTGGCTCGACCCGGACGTGTACCGCACGATCCTGCCCTACCGGTTCCGCAAACCGCCCCTGCTTTCGATCCACGGCAACGTGCAGTTCGAGGGCGGGCGCAACTCGCATCTCGTCACGGACGTGAGCGCCCCCGGCGGCATGGACTTCACGTTCGTCCACAAAACCCTCCCGTTCGACACGATCTCGGGCCAGGTAGTCTTCAACGAGGAAAAAATGCAGCTCAACGATCTGCGCGGACAAATCTTTGGCGGCGACGTGCGCGGCACGCTGGACCTCGCGCTGGGCCGCGCCAAGGACTACGCGGCGACGATGGACCTCAAGGACGTGGACTTTGTCAAACTCACGAAACTCTACTTTGGCTACGACGAATCCAAAGGCCAGCTTTCCGGCGCCTACCGGTGGACGGGCCGGAGCGACGACCCGCACACGCTCCACGGCATGGGCAGCCTGAGCGTGGACCACGGCAACGTGTTTGCCATCCCGTTCCTCGGTCCCCTCTCGACGCTGGTCAACACCGTCCTGCCCGGGCTGGGCTTTGATCACGCGCATCAGGCGACGGCGAACTTCCTCACGAGCGAGGGAAAAATCTACACGGGCAACCTGGATGTAAAAGGCATCGGCTTCAGCCTGTTCGGCGGCGGCTGGCTGGGCTACACGAACGACACGATGAACTTCCGGGTACGCATGAACACGCGGGGCCTCCCCGGCGCGGTGCTCTACCCCGTGAGCAAGCTTTTCGAGTACACATCGCAAGGCCCGCTCGGCAAACCGATCTGGCGTCCACGCGTCCTGACGGCCCCACTGCCGGGGTTGGATCACAAACCCGAGACCGCCCCGCCGCCCGCCGCGCCGTCGCCCGCGAAGGCAAAATAAGATAGCCGGGCCGCCGCGAGGAGGTTCGTCAACCAGGGAGGGAGGGCTCTCCGAGCCCTGCCCCATCGGGCTTACAGGCCTCTCCGTCGTTTCTAAGCATCTGCGAAATGGAAGCTCGGTGGATGGCGATCTCCGAGCGCCCTGTGTCCCCTGCGGCGCAGCCGCCATGCGGCCAAGC
>CAHJWO010000314.1 GCA_903642295.1 PVC group bacterium
TTGTGGTAAGCGGGCGCATCGAATAATCGCGCCAGTATACCACAGTCCAAAAACCGAGAAGGCAGAAACCGGGAGCCCAACGCTTCCGAACTTCTGCCTTCTGCCTTCTGCCTTCTGCCTTCTGCCTTCTACCTTCTGCCTTCTGCCTTCTGCCTTAGCTATCCAACCGGCGTTCCCAATCGTACTGCCGGTCGGTCACAATGGTTTCCATGCGCTGGATCCGCCGATTGAGGCTCTCCAGTTGCCGATCAATCTGCGCCAGATCGACCCGCGGAGAATCGGACACGCCCGAGTACGGCGTGGCCGGGGGTTGGTCCCAGCGAGAGCGGGGAGGGATCGGGGGTGGGATGAGGTCTTCCTCGTCGTCGTCGCCCGCCACGAAGCTCCCAGGCTGGCGGGGCGGCTGCATCAGCAGCGCCATCAGCATGTAGAAGAATCCTCCGACCATCATGCTGATCCACAACCCGTTCGCTCCGAGCGTCCCGGCCAGGGAGAACAGCACGATCACCCCGACGATCCGCGTCCAGCTCACGCAGAACCCGAGGCTTTCGGCGATTCCGCTGAACACTCCCAGCAGTTTGCCGTTGGATGACCGGTAGAGCCGGCGGCGGAAGTTTTCCACGGTGCGTTTGATATCAGAGTTTCGTCCCATATTTCTCCTTGGTGCGTGATTGGTCGATCAGGATGGTTTCGAGCGACTCGATGCGCCGCTCCATTTGCGTGAGGGTTTGTGTCAGTTTGAGGAGCAGGGCTTGCTCCTCGGGGGTCAGGCCGGGTGCTCCCGGCTGCGCGCCCACCGGGCCGCCGCGCCACCGCCGGTACGGCCCGGCGTTGGGCTGACTTTTGTCGCCCCGGTTGGACCACGGCGACATCAGGGCTTTGACGGTGAGCCACAGAAACGTGCAGACAATGGCGACAATGGGGATGGCCAGGACTTCATCGCCGTTGCTAGGCGAGGACGCGAGTAGGAGCATCATAGGCATCGATCTATTTTCTTACCACCGGGCGAACGGAACACACGTTAAATTCGCGCGGAGGTTCGGGTGAATGGTTGCGAGAGGTGAGATCGGGCCACCGTTAATGGGACTCGGTTTTGTCCAGCCTCGGGCCGCCCTTGAGCGCGGCGAGTTCTTTCTCGATCTCCTCGTCGCGTTCCATTTGGGCGAATTGCTCCTCCAGCGTCGGCTTGCGCCCGTAGTTGATGAGGTCGGCGTCGGCCTCCATGCGTTCGATGCGCGCCTCGAACTGTTCGTACCGCAGCAGCGCGTCGCTGGTCTCGGAGCGGCGGATGGTCTGCTGGGCGCGGGTCTTGTGCTGGGCATGGATGTGGCGCTGCACGAGCACGCGCTGCTTTTCCCGGGCGGTGGTCAGCTTTTCTTCCAACTGGCCGATGTCCCCCTGGTAATTGCGGATGACCTCGTCGAGTTGCACGGTTTCCTTTTCCAGCGCGGCGATGCCTTCGCCGGAGCGGCGCTTCTCCATCAGGGCCTCGCGGGCCAGTTCCTCGCGGCCTTTGGCGATGGCCAGCTTGGCCTTGCTCTCCCAGTTGGCGACGCGGGTGTTCAGTTCGTCGAGGCCGCGCCCGGTTTTCTTGCGGGCGGCGATGGCCCCGGCGCACGAGGCTTTCAGGTCGATGAGGGTGTCCTCCATTTCCTGGATCATCAGCCGGACCAGTTTTTCCGGGTCTTCGGCCTGGTCGAGCATGGAGTTGATGTTGGAGTTTACGATGTCGCGGAATCGGCTAAAGATGCTCATGGTGGTGTTTGTTTGGTGGAGTGGCTACGGGTGAAAGATGGTCGAACGATCAGCGGCGGTTACGAGGCCAACTGGATGAAGCAATGTGCGAGGGTGTAGAACAGGCAGAGCGCCAGGATGCCGCCGCAGACGACTTCCTGCTTGTTCGCGGCAAGCTCGTCGGTGTTGAGCGAGGGGAGGCGCAGCGGGCGAGCCCGGCGGCGGCTAATCCGTTGGGTGGACTCGCCCCAGTGGCCGGTGATCGGCAGCGTGGGTTGGAAGAACATCGAGGACTGGAAGGAGGCCGTGGATTTCATTTTGTCGGGTGCTAGGTGGTTTCGATTATTGGTTTGTTTCTGCGGACGAAAGCCTCTTTAGCAACGGTCGTGCCAACCTGACGGCAGTGTTTTCTAAGTTGCTTGTATAGAATAATTTGCATAATATAAATTCCTCCCGTCGTTTCGCTTGCCAAGGTGGGCGGATGGCGTGTAAAACCATTGATTGGTGAAATCGACCACAAATACTTATGCTCCGGCCTCCAGCGCTCACTCCGGCGGCGAAGGCACGCTCGAAGCCTTCGGTAAATCCGATGCTTTCCTGGATTTTCAGCAGCAACTTGCCCGCGTGGCTAAAGTCCAGCGGCCCGTCCTGCTGATCGGCGAGCGGGGCACCGGCAAGGAACTCGCGGCTTCCCGCGTCCATTTCCTGTCCCAACGTTGGGGCGGACCTTTCGTCAAGCTCAACTGCGCTTCCCTGTCGCCAACCGTGCTGGAAAGCGAACTTTTCGGACACGAGGTTGGCGCGTTCACCGGCGCGGCCCGCCGCCGGGTCGGCCGGTTCGAGGCGGCGCACGGTGGCACCCTCTTTTTGGACGAGATTGCCCAGATGCCCATGCCGGTGCAGGAAAAAATCCTGCGCGTGGTGGAATACGGCAGCTTCGAACGCGTCGGTTCCAGCGAGTCGGTGCAGGTGGATGTGCGCCTGGTCGGCGCAACGAATGCGGACCTTCCCGCGATGGCAGAGGCCGGGCAATTCAAGCCCGACCTGCTCGACCGCCTGAGCTTCGAGGTGATGTTCGTGCCGTCGCTGCGGCAGCGTGGGGTGGGGGACATCGACTTGCTGGCGCGGCATTTCGCGGCGCGCATGAGCGTCGAGTTGGGTCTGCCCGGCGTGCCGGAGTGGACCGATGCCGCCGAAAAAGCACTGCGCACCTACGATTGGCCCGGCAACGTGCGCGAATTGAAGAACGTCGTCGAGCGCACGGTCAGCCGTGCGGAAGGCCGGGTCGTGGAGGAGGTCATTTTCGATCCGTTCCGCCCGCCTTCCGCGTTCCGCGCGCCCAAGGTCACCGGCCCACGCGGCTCCGAGGCCGCCCCGGCGGCGCCCGTTTTCAGCCTGCCCTTGGACCTCCCCGCAATGATCTCCGACCTGGAACAACGGGTGCTTGTACAGGCACTAGCGAAGTCTCGCTTCCGCCAGCGTGAGGCAGCCACCCTCCTGGGCCTGAGCTACGATCAATTTCGTGGTCTCTACCGGAAGCACCAGGCCACCTTGCAAAAAACGGCTGCATCGTGACAAGGTAGGGAGGCCTCTCCGAGGCCTTCCCTTATTGGGCCTCCGGCCCTTCCGGGCGGCATCGCAACCTCCGGGCGCGATGATAAAACCTCTACGACGGCCCGCCGCCTCACTCTCCGGGCTACGGCGACGGTCCGCCGTCCCGGCCACGGAACGTACGTCTGCTCCTCGCCACCCAAACTTTTACCTTCGTTCCCCGGCAAATCTTCGCTATGGATAACGCATGGCGAAAATTGCTCTCGGACGCGGCTTGGGTGCATTGATCCAAAGTCGTCCTCCCGGCAGCGGCGGAAACCACGCGGCGGTGGCCCTGGGCGCGGCGGCACCGCAGCCCGCGCCGGGCGAAATCGTTCGCAAACTCCCGCTGGAGCAGATCCAGAGCAGCCCCTTCCAGCCGCGCAAGGACTTCAAACCCGAATCGCTTCAGGAACTCGTCGAGTCCATCCGCGAGCAGGGCATCATCCAGCCCCTGATCGTCCGCAAGGTCGGCAAGCACTACGAACTCATCGCCGGCGAACGCCGCTGGCGCGCCGCCAAAACGCTCAATCTCAAGGACGCTCCCGCCATTGTCCGCGAGGCCACCGACCGCGAGGTGCTCGAACTCGCGCTCATCGAAAATCTCCAGCGCGCGGACCTCAGCGTGGTCGAGGAAGCCCGTGCCTACGAGCGGCTGGCCTCCGAGTTCAACCTGCGACAGGAGGACATTGCGCGGAAGGTCGGCAAAAGCCGCGCCGCGGTGGCCAACGCCATGCGCCTGCTCGATCTCGATTCCCAGGTCCAAAGCTGGCTGACCCAGGAGCGCCTGAGCGTCGGCCACGCCAAAGTTCTCCTCGGCGTGAAATCACCGGAGGAACAGAAGCTCCTGGCCGAGATTATCATCCGCCAGCACAGCACGGTGCGTGCGGCCGAAAAACTCGTCGCCGAGCACCTTGCCCGCCAGGGGACCACGCACACCGGCCCCGGTAGCCGCACCGGTGCCGCCGCCAAGGCGCTGGAGCGCCAGCTGGACATGCCGCCCGTGCTGCAAAGCTTGCAAAACCGCTTGCGCGAACATTTTGCCACGCACGTTGCCCTGCGTCATGGCGACAAAAAAGGCTGCATCGAAATCGAGTATTACGGTCAAGATGATCTCCAGCGCATCCTCGTGGCTTTGGGGATGAAGACCGAGACACCCTGATCGTTTTCCAGGGTCTTTCGATTCGATTGCTTTTCGATTGCCGGGCAGGCAGGCCACTTGCCCCACAATTCTCGCAGGCCAGCCCCCCGCCCGGACAAGGTCATTCAATATTGGCACCAGCAGGTCAGCTTTGGGGAGCGCCCGCGCCTCGCGGGCAGCGGACGGCGCCCCGCCGTTCGCTCCGGTGGGCGGCCCTCGCTCTTTGGCGAGGTGCCAAAGTCAGCTTTGGGGAGCGCCCGCGCCTCGCGGGCAGCGGACGGCGC
>CAHJWO010000315.1 GCA_903642295.1 PVC group bacterium
TGTCCAACCACTGCCCACAGCGCCACGGTGCCCAACACCACGGCTCCCGCCAGCGCCCGTCCCTGCACGGCCCAGAACGCCTGATCCCGCATCGCCAGGATGAAGATAGGCAGAAACAAAAACGGCAGCAGCCACAACAGCAGCCGCGCCGCCGATTCCACCCAGCGCAGCGGCACCGCACCCGTCATCAGCAGCGCCAGCAGCAAAAACAACCCTAAGATGTTTCCCGGCAGCACCAACCCCAACCAGGCTTTCAACCACTCTCCGGCCTCCAGACATCCGGTCAACACCAGAAGCCCTGGCACGACCAGCCATCGCGCCGCCGGTTCGTTCGCCAACGGCTCGGGCTGACCCGGCACGGGCGCGGCGACCGGAGGGTCGTCGGGGCGGGGGAGGGGACCGGGCGCGTTCATGTCTCGGACGCCAAAGCCGCCAGCGACGCCGCCAACACGGTCACCCCGGTTTCGATGGCCTCGGGGGCGGCATATTCGTCGGGCCGGTGGCTCACGCCGCCCCGGCACGGGATGAATATCATCGTCACCGGACACACCCGCGCCATGAACAAAGTGTCATGATACGCGCGGCTCACCATCGTGCGACTGCTGCAACGCCTGCGACGGTTGCGACGTATTTCCTCCATTTGCGACATAATTTCGGCGATTAATCCCGGGTCGCAAATCGCGGGTGGATCGGCGTTGATCGTTTCCAGTGCGAACCCCACCCCGCGCCGCCCGCAAATTTCCGCGACCGCCCGTTCGATTTGCGCCCGCGCCGCTTCCCGGCGCGGCAGGTCCGTGTCGCGCAGGTCGATCTCCAACTCCGCCCACGCGGGCACGCTGTTGATGGCCCCCGGCCCGATGCGGAACACGCCCGTCGTGCCCACGGTGTCCGGGCTGGAGCTGTCCCGGGCCGCCTGTTCCACGGCCAGCGCGATCTCCGCCCCGGCCAGCAGGGCGTCGTGGCGATCCTGCATCAACACCGCCCCGGCGTGCCCGCCCTCGCCCGTCAGCCGCAGGCGCAGCGCGGCGGGCGCGGCGATCTTCTCCACCACGCCGATGTCCAGTCCTTCGCGCTCCAGGATCGGCCCCTGTTCGATGTGCAACTCGACGAACGCCGCGTAGTGCCCTGGCTCCAGCGGCACCCCGGCCAGGTCCCCCGGACAGCCCGCGCCGGAGCGCCACTCGAAGAACGTTTTTCCCGCGCCGTCCGCCAGCCGGTCCGCCGCCGCCGGTTCCAGTGCTCCGCCCATGATCCGGCTGCCCAGACACCCCAGGCCAAAGCGCGTCGGCTCCTCGGCGGTGAAGACGATCAACTCCAACGACCGCCGGGGCCGGAACCCCGCCCGCCGCAGTGCTTCGATGGCCGCCAACCCGCCCAGTACGCCCACGACCCCGTCGAAGCGTCCGGCGTTGGGGATGGCGTCGATGTGCGACCCCGTCGCCACCGGCGGCCGGTCAGGCTCGGTGCCTTCCCAGCGGGCGAAAACGTTCCCGGCGGCGTCCGTGCGCGTGCTCAATCCGGCCTCCCGGCACCAGTCTGCCACGAGGCGGCGCGCCGCGAGGTCCGCCTCGGAAAATAGGACCCGTGTAACCACCGGGGCGGGGGATTCGGACACGGCGGCCAGTGCGGCGATCCGGTGGTGGATCGTGGTGCCGTCCAAGGTGAATCCTGCCGGTAGAGAGAGTCCCATGCGGAAAATAAGAAACCAAAGAATGCAGGAACCAGGGAATCAAAAACTCAAGAATCCAAGGAAGGTTCAAGGATCAGGGCGCGGACGGCGCACGTTAGCACCTCAGTAGCGTTTCGCTCCTCTGGAATCACTGGTTCCCTGTTTCGTTGTTTTTCTGTTCCTTGCAAATCTCCGCCGTTGCTCGCTTGTAAAAAGCCGCCTTCTCCCCGAACCTGCGGGAAGCAATCCGAGTTTCGACTATGAGCGACGACGATCCCCCCGGCTTGAATTCCCCCCGCCGCAAAGCGCGTTTTCACTCGCAGTACGAGAGCGAAGCATACCGCCGCCCTTCCTCGCCCAGACGCGCCCCGGCGGGCACGCCGCCGGCGTCCGTCGGCCCGGAATTGTCCGGGGATGAAGAACCGGCCGCCGATGGACAGGACCCGGCCGCCGCTCCCGTTGACGAGCTGTCGCCGGAAGCCACGGCAGAACCGGCCGCCCCCGAAAGCGAAGGCAACGACCTGCTGCCGAATTTCCGGCTGAACAAGGTGTACGAGGAACGCGCGCCCCGGACCAATCCGCTCAAAGACTGGCGCTGGCTTCTGGTGATGGCGGCCCTGCTCGCGCTCGGCCTGGCCGGTGGTTACGCGCTTGGACTGGCCAACGCCCCGGCTGCCTTGGCGAGCGCCAAGGTGATGAAACACTCCGGCAAGACGGTGCTGGACGGCTTGACCCCGGAGGTGCAGGCGCAGGTGGACGCGGCCTTCGACGCCACCAAGCATACGCACTACAAGGAAGCGGGCGAACGCTTCGCCGCCCTGCACAGGGAACACCCGGAATGGTGGTCCATGAGCATCGAGTCCGCGCGCGCCGCCCTTTACCAACACGACATTGCGGAAGCAAAACACGCCCTCAACGACGTGACTTCCGAACAAGGTCTGCCGGACGTGGACTTCATCATGGGCCTGTTGCACCTCACCAACAAAGAGTTGGACCTGTCCGAAACGTCCTTTGCCACCGCCGTGGCGCGGGACCCGGCCCGGCCGGACTTCTATTACTTCTGGGGCGAATGCCTGCGGCGCGACGGCAAGCCGCGCGAGGCCGTGGAGAAATTCCGCGCGGCCCTGCTGCGCAACCAGTACGAAAACGCCGAGGGGCTCTACACGGTCAAACTGTGGCTTTCCCAGATTCAGGCGGACCAGGAAGAAACCAGCGGCACCAACAAGGAAATCGACACCGCGCTGGCCGCCGCCCGCCCGCCCTACGAAGCATTTTTCGCCGCCGCCGCACGGGAGTTGAAGGCCAAGCGCTACCAGGGCGCGGCGGACTTCATCCGGCGGGCCCTGGCGGTCACGGAACCGGCGGTTTTCCGGGTGATCATGCAAGATCCTACTTTTCTGGAGGAATCGGCCACCCACGCGGAACTCGCTCCGTTCTACCATTAGTAGCCCGGTGCGCAGGTGAGAGCGGAATTCGTTTATTTGCTATCGTGCCCGGAGGTCACGATCCAACGGCCGTGCTTTCTTCGGGACGACTCGCCTTCGCGGCGGGGGCGGCCGGAAGACGGAGGGTGACTTCCAGGCCTCCACCGGGTTGGTTTCGCGCCTCGACGCTGCCGCCGAGCGCCTCGATCCCCGTTTTGACGATGCTCAGGCCCAGCCCGACGCCGCCGGTCTCGCGGGTCCGGGCGGTGTCCACCCGGTAAAAGGCGTCGAAGAGGCGGGGCAGGTCGTCCGGGGGGACGCCGGGGCCGGTGTCGGTCACGCGGATGGCGACCCCATCGCGGTCCGGCGCGGCGTGGACCCCGATGCGGCCCGCCCGGCCCCCGCCGTAGCGCAGGGCGTTGCGCAGGAGATTGGCCAGGGCGCGGGTGAGGGTGTCCGGGTCGGCGAGGACGCGGAGCCCCGGCGGGATATCGAAGCGAACCTCGGCGTCCGCCGCCGGGATTTCCTGGGCGGCGGCGGCGCGGGCGGCGGCCTCCACGTCCACCGGTTGCGGCGGGGTGGCCGAAGCGGCAAGGCTGGCGCGGGAAAAGACGAGCAGTTCGTCCACTAGGCGGGCGATCTGCCCGGCTTTCTCCATCGCGGTGCGGGCGGAGCGGATCTGCCGCTCGTCGGTGGCCTGCTGCTCGATGATGCCCAGGGTCATCTGGAGCCGGGCGAGCGGCTGGCAGAGTTCGTGCGCCACGTCGCCCAGAAAACGCTTCTGGCCCTGGAGGAGGCCGGCCAGGCGGACGGCCATGCCGTTGATGGCTTCGGCGAGGACGCCGAGTTCGTCGCGGCGGCGGGTGACGACGCGGGCGTCGAGGTGCCCTTGGGCGATGCGGCGGGCGGCGTCGGTGACCTGTGCGATGGCGCGCGTGATGCCTCGCAACAGCGGCAGCCAGAACAGCACGCTCAGGATGATCGCCGCCGCGCCCAGGCGCAGCCACGGGGTGGGGTCAATGACGAGGCCGCCCATCGCGGGCGAGGCGCTGTCGGCCACGAGGAAGACGTGCATGGGGCCGCCCGCGCGGGCGTTGTCCACCCGCGCGCCGACCAGCAGCCAGTAGCGGGTGGGGTTGGCGCTTTGCAGCAGGGCCATCGTGGAGGCGCTGGCCTCGTTGCGCAGGGTCGTGACACCCGGCGGCGCATTGTGCGGGCGCGCCGAAGGCCGGACCGGGTGCATCCGCTGGCGGACCTCGGTGGGCAGCGCCCCGGCGGCCCCGAGCAGGTAGGCCCCCTGTTCGTCGAAGAGGGCGAGGCGGACGTGGTAGGCGTTGGAGAAACGTTCGATCACCTCGTCCCATTCCTCGGGCGCGGTGGCGTCGAGGTCGTCCACGATGAGGTCGCGCATGGCGCTGACCCGTCCCTGGGCGTGGCTGGAAAAAACCCAGTCGAGATCAAAGCGGTATTCCGTGTTGAAGAGCAGGAGAAAACCCGCCAGCAGCAGCGCCAGGTTCAGGAAGAACCAGAGCAGGATCTTGAAGGGCAGCGGCAGGCGGGACACGGGGGAAGGATGCAGGATGCAGGATGCAGGATGCAGGATGCAGGATGCAGGATGCAGGATGCAGGATGCAGGATGCAGGATGC
>CAHJWO010000316.1 GCA_903642295.1 PVC group bacterium
GGTTTCGCTGTTGCTCACCCCCGCCAGAGACGAAGCCGAGGAAAAAACGCGCCGCCAGCGGCTGGCGACCGTTTACCGGCAACTCGCGGCGAAATACCCGGCGGCGGCGCCCGCGCAGCAAGCCGCGGGCGACGGTCTGGCGGAACTCGAATCGGCATCGGCGGGCATCCCCTACTGGCAGCGCGCGGCCACGCTGGACCCGAAGAACGCCGAGGCCCTGGATGCGATGGGGGCGGCCTACCTGCAAATGGGACAGGCAAAAGCGGCGTCGGAGCAATACCAGCGGTCGGTGGACGTGCGGCCGGACGTGGCGGAATCCCAATTTGCGCTGGCCAACGTGCAATACCTTTTTCGGCATGAACTCATCGGGTCGTCCGCCCTGCCTGATGACCAGGCAGTGCTGCGCGTCGCCCTGGAGCATTTCCGGCGCGCGGCGGAGCTTTCCCCGGGGGACCTGCGCCTGGCGAAGGCTTACGCCGAAACGTTTTATGTGTTCGCCAAACCCGACTGGGCCCAGGCGCTCGCGGCGTGGCAGGCGGTGCTGGCGCTGAGTGGGAACGAGCAAGATTTCGCCAACGGCCACCTCGCGCGGATCAGCATTCATCTCGGCAAGCGAGCGGAGGCCGAGGCCTATCTGGCGAGCATCCACGATCCGGCATTCAACGGGCTCAAGGCCACGCTGACGCAGCAGATCGGGCGGATGGGAGCCGGGGCACGCTGACCGGAACAGGCGGGCTGGAGCAGAAGGGCCTGCGGCCCGCTGGGGACAGCTGGAACAGCCATCCCACCTGTTATCAGTGGTACTCCGCGTCGAGGCCGTCCAGATAGGCCGAGATCGCGTCTGGCCGGTGGACCGGCCGGGGATGCTCCAGCTGACGCGCGGTGCGGAAGTAATTCTCGAAGGCACCGCTCTGCTCCGAGACCTGCGTGGCCTCGTACCAGTTGACATAATCGGCAATATCCTCGCGCCGTTTGAGCACTTTTTTGCGTTCCGCCGCGAGGAGTTCCAGATGCTGACGGACATCTTTGGTGTGCTCCTTCGCCAACGTTTCAACCACCTCCTGGTAACCGAGAATGATGGGGCGGCTCAACGGGTTGGCGCGTCCGCTCAGTTCGACCAGCCCGCGCCGGGTCCCTTCGAGGATCGCGCGGTTCTGCCGGTGCCCGGTAAAATCGGCGAAATCGTCCAGCGTGTAATTTTTCGCGGGCTGCAACGGCTTTTTGAGGTCGGGCAAACCCTGGAACGAGAGCAGAGGGAGCAGGCGCTGTTCGGTTTCCTCGACCGAGTACGACTGGTACCGGTCTGCCGCCGCCAGGCGCGCCAGCCCCAGCGTCCACCATTTCTCCAGGCCGTCGGGAGTGCCCGCCAGTTGGGGGAAATGCTGGGCGAGCACCCCGGCGTTGCGCGCTTCGTCCGGCGGGAGGGTCGGGAGGTCGCGGATGAAGGCCGCCATGCCCACGCGCCCGCCTTCCACGTCCTGCAGCAACAGGCTGACCAGATTGTACGAGTAGGCGCGATAAACGGCGCGGGAGGTGGAATCCAACGTGGCCGGATCGCGCACGAGAAATTCGGAGATCGGCAGGGTTTGCGCCGTGGGAAGCAACGCGGCGAACATGCTGGCTGATACGCCGTCCTCCAGGTTGTCCACGTAGGCGGCGAATCCCTCCACCAGCCACGGCGGCGGGGGGGTGTAGCCCTGGCCCGCGCCGAGATATTTGTGGTCCCGGTAGGCCATCTCCAGCAGGATCGTGCGGACGAGTTCGTCCCGGATGCGCGTGCCCCGCCCGGCTTCGCCGAGGAGGAGGTCGAGTTCGATTTTGAGGCCCGCACCAGTCTGCGCGAGCGTCAAACGGACCGGCGGACGGGCATCCTGCATCGCGGCCTCCGGCACCCGCAGGTCCACCACAATGGGCAGCTTCCAATCGTCCGATTGACCGAGCGCCCGGAGAATTTCCGTCTTGGTGTCGTCGCCCAGGGTGCCGATGGCTCCGCGCAACGCGGGGTCCTTCGCGTAAACCACGAACTGGCGCGAACGGCTGAAGCTACGCGGCATGAGGTCGAGGGCGTAGCCGACAGCTGACATGCCCTGCCAAAAGAGCAGCGCCGCGACGAGTGCCCGCCATCCGAGAGATTGGGAGAGGAAGCGCATCGCTCGACCCGGTTGCCGAACCACCGTGGCCTACCGCCGGGCGGGGGTGGTGATCATTTCCACGCCGCCTTTGCGGATCGTGACGGATTGCATCTGTGACAGGAGTTTTAACGGGTGTTCGAGCACGGTCTTCAACGGTCGGAAGACGAACTCGAACGCGGGCACCAGCCGGGCCGGGATCGGCAGACGCCCGAGGCTCGCGCCGAGTGGTTGCGTCGTGATCGCTCCGTTCCGCACGGAAAGGCTGCGGACCGTCGTGGCGTAAATCGGCAAACCGAACAGAGATTCCTGCATGGTGGCATGACACACCCCGTCCTCCAGACGAACGAACGCGCGCTCGAACTTCATCGCCGGCGTCCCCGCCTTGTCCCCCTTGTTTCCGCGCAGCGACTGCTGGAGAAAGGCGTTGATCTGGTCCTCGGTGTAAGCCAGACGGTGTGCCGTCGGCTGCTGGAGTTCGCCGTCCATGTCGTCCACGATGGCAGGCGCGTCCATCACCTGATCCGGGCTGAGCATTGGCTTGACCTCGGGCGGTTTGATGATGACCACGAGCACGGCGAACAACCCCGCCAGGACGACGCTCGACAGCAGATTCTTGAGGTGAAAGTTGAGCGTGGCATTGCGCGGTTTGACCATGCGGCGCACCCGTTCCTGGACGAGCACCGGGTCCTCGCGCTTGGTTGCCTCGGGCGGGAGCAGGCTGCGGTCGAGCTTCGCGCCGCAGTTATGGCAGTAAACCCGCTCGGGTTCATTTTCAAAGTTGCACTGCTTGCAGACGAGCGTGGTCGTGGCCATAGGAAAAACGCGGAAGTCGGAACGCGGAACGCGGAAGTAATCACGGTTCGCGGACTGCTTTATCTAGCAGGTTCCGCTCCCGGGAGAAAAGGATTTTGAGGGGGTGGAAAGCGGCGAGGACCGATCAGGGAGTGCCGGTTTTTGCCGGGAGGGTGCTGGGTTTGGCGGGTTCGGGCTTGGGGGCGGCAGCCGGGGCATCGGCCTTTGGTTTGGAAGCTTCCGAGCCGCCGGTGCCGGACGCGGCCGGCGGGGCGGCGGCCGGGGCGTCCTTCTTGGCACCTTCCTTGTAATTTTCGCTGCGGTAGTCGGTGATGTAGAAACCGCTGCCCTTGAAGATCAAACCCGCGCCGGTTCCGAGCTGCCGTTTGACGCAGCCGTGGCCCCAGGTCTCCATGCGGCAGAGGTTCTCCGGGCAGGTTTCGAGACGAGCGTCCTTCATGGATTGGACCACGTCGAAGGACTGCTCACATTTGGTGCAGAGGTACTCGTAAGTCGGCATGAGCGAAGAAAACAACGAAAGTTAGCGGGGCGCGCGTCGTCGGTTCGGAAGGGAGTTGCCGGTTGACGGAGCGCCGTCAGGTTGTATTAGTAGCACGGATTTTCCGCCATTACACTACCACGATCCAGATGAAGAATTTCTTGCGCACCTCGGGCCTATTGTTAATCGCCTGCGCTGTCGCGGCCTGCGGGGATGATCCGCGTTATTCGGAGGGCCGCACCGGGTACATGCACGGCATGACGGGCAGCCAGGTCAACGAGGGGTACAACCAGCACACCAGCCCGGAAGACGCCGTCTCTTACTGGGACGGCGACGGAATGCCCGGCGCGCCGCGCATCGAGGTCCGGCTGGGCGAACAGCGCGCGTATTACTTCAAGGGCGACCAATTGGTGGGCGTTTCGCAGGTGTCCACCGGCAAGGAAGGTCACGACACGCCGAGCGGCAGCTTCAAGGTGCTGCAAAAGGACAAGGATCACCGGTCCACCCTGTACGGCGACTACGTCGATGCCCATGACCAGAACACGGTCGTCAAGTCGAACGTCGAGAACGGCAAGGACCCGCGACCGCCCGGCACGGTGTTCCTGGGCAGTTCGATGCCTTTCTTTCTGCGTGTGACGAACGGCGTGGGGCTGCACACGGGTTATCTGCCCGGGGTCCCGGCGAGCCACGGGTGCATCCGGATGCCCGGGTTCATGGCGGAGAATTTTTTCAACAACACGCCGCTGGGCACGCCGGTGACGATCAACCAGTAACTGCGCAGCTTTTGTTTGCGGGTTTTTCTGGAACGATGAGCGATTCCGCCTCCCCCATCGAAGTCAGTGTCGTTGAGACCCAGCGTTTGCTGGCTGCCGAGGCGGGCAGCGTGCGGTTGGTGGATGTCCGCGACCCCGACGAATACGAGCATTGCCGGATTCCCGGTGCGGAATTGATTCCACTGCCCACGTTATCGTCAGAAGCCGCCGCCAAGCTGCCGGAGAAGGACGCGACGATTCTGTTGTACTGCCATCACGGGATGCGCTCGCTACGCGCCGCCGAGATCCTGCGCGAACTCGGATACACGAACGCACAGAGCGTGGCGGGCGGGATCGACCGGTGGTCGCGGGAGATCGATTCGACGGTGCCGAGGTATTGAACCTCCCGAGTTGAGACGCCGGAGAAAGATTCAAACTTCAAGGAAGGTCCAAAATTTAAGGTTCAGGGAAAGAGCTATCTGTGGGATTAGAGCGCATCCCGATTGGATAAGCCTTGCACTGAATCCTCCCCCAAAGTCTGTCATCCTGAGCGAGTGGAACGA
>CAHJWO010000317.1 GCA_903642295.1 PVC group bacterium
CACACCCGGTGAGTGCGGTCAGGCAAACCAGGAGGCAAAAGAGGGATTTACGGATCTTTTCTGTCATCCTGAGTAAGCGTAATGAGCCGAGGGAACTTTCATCCCCGAGGCCCTGGGGATATTTCGTCGGGCAGATGTTTGAGTTCGGAGGAGAGAGGGCGCATCGTTGGCGGACGCAAGCGCGTGAGTTGCGGCGGTTGAACAAGGACCGAGAACAGGTGGATGTCACCTATGCTACTCCTAACGTTACGCGACTGTAAAGAAGCAGGGTTAATGGGCACAGGGCGAACGCATCTAAATTTCTGTCATCCTGAGCGAAGCGCGTCGCGCGAGCCGAAGGACCTTCCGGCCCACGGCAGCGAACCGTCGCTGGGAAGTTCGCGCCTTGGATGATCAAACCACGCTTGCCTCCGACTGCGGAAAGTCCTTCGACTGCGCTCGTGCCTCGATTCGCTCAGGATGACAGCATTTTAAGATGCGTTCGCTCTGTTAACGGGCGCAGGGCTTACGCGTCAAAAAAAGATCACCGTCGGCTCACCGCAGTTTTTCGAGCAAGCGATCCACCTCGACGTACGTCTCGATGATCGATTGAATCTTGGCGATCTTCTCGGTGTCACCCGGCAGGGTCTTGACGGTCATCGAGTTGATCTTGCTGGCGATGGCATAGCTCTCCAGCGGCGAGGCGATCACCGGTACGTTCGACGCCCGGATCAAATCCATGATGCTGTCGTGCGGACGCAGGTTGCCCGAAAGGATGATCCCGGTCACCAGGGCGTTTCCCGGATCTCCCGCCGTGCCTTTTTCGCCGTCATCTTCGCGCGCCGCCGCCGCCGGTTCCCCGCCTGGCTTGAGGAAGTGGCTCGATAAGGCCGCTAAAATGATGTCCTCGCGGTCGCCGGGCGTGATGATCAGCGTCCCGGGCCGGAATTCATCCACGACGTTCCCGCTGCTCATCGCGCCGATCATCACGTGCCGCACCCGGCGGCGCACATGGGGTGGGGCGTGGATGAATTTGCCGTGGATGCTGCCGCAGATCTGCGTGAGTTCCGGGTCGGCCAGCACGCTCTCGTCGGGGATGGTGCCCAGCAGATCGATCCCCAGCCGCGCCAGCCCGCGCCGCCCGAAGTCCTCGATGTACGCGCGCTTCTCCGGGAGCACCTTGTTGAGGATCACCCCGACGATCTCCACGCCCTCCTTGTCGAAGAGCGCCTTGTTGAGCGCCACTTCGTCGATGGGCTTGCCGATGCCGCCGCCGCTGACGATGATCACCTTCGCGCCCAGCAAGCTGGCCACCCGGGCATTCGACAAATCGAACACGCTGCCCACCCCGGCGTGCCCCGTGCCCTCGATGATGACGAAATCCTTCTCCCAGGCCGCACGGTCAAAGGAGTTTTGCAGCCGCCGGACGAAAAAATCGTTGTTGGCGTGTTCGATGTAGCGGCGGGTAAAGTCGGGTTCGACGGCGATGGGGCTCATGTCTTCGAGCGGCACCTGGACATGGAAGGTGTCGTCGATGAGCATGATGTCTTCATCGATCTGCTTGCCGTCGATTTCCACGAAGCGCTGGCCGACCGGCTTGATGTAGCCGATGCGTCCGAGGCGTTTTTTCAGCGCGCCGAACAACCCGAGCGCGGTCGTGGTTTTGCCGTCGTTCTGGCGGGTGGCGGCGACGAAGACGCGCGGGGTGACGTTGTTCATGGGCGAAAAACTCGGACGGAGGGCGCTTAATCCCGGTAGCGCGTGTGGTACTCAATCGCCTGTAGTCCGACGATGCCCGCCACGCCGAGGATCGTCTCCGCCGTCGCGCCCCGCGAAACGTCCGCCGCCGGTTTGGATAACCCGAGCAAAATCTGCCCGTAGCTGCGCGCGTTGGCCAGATATTGAACCAGCTTGAGCGCGATGTTGCCGCTGTTGAGGTCCGGGAACACCAGCACGTTGGCCTGCCCGGCCACCTGGCTGCCCGGAGCCTTGCGCAAGGCTAACGCCGGGTCGAGCGCGGTGTCGGCCTGCATCTCGCCGTCGATCTCGATGTCCGCGACGCCGGATTCCTCGCCCGCGTCGGTGGCACGCTGTTCGACCATCTGCCGTGCCAGCGCGGAAGCGGCCGCGATCTTCTTGGCGGCCGCCGAGCCCGAACTTCCTTTGGTGGAGAAACTGAGCATCGCCACCCGTGCCCGGTTGTCGCGGAGGCGGCAATACAGGTTGCTGGTGTGGACGGCGATGGTGGCAAGCTGCTCGACGGTCGGCTCGGGGATGACCGCGCTGTCTGCCAGAAAGAGCACGCCGTCATCGCCGACGGGACGGTCCGGCAGTTCGAGGATCATGCAACCGAAGACCGTGCGGTACTCCGGCAGCGGCTTGAGGATTTGCAGCAAGGGGCGCAGCAGGCCGCCGGCGTACTCGCCCGCCCCGCCGACCAGTCCGTCCGCCAAGCCGTATTGGATCATCATGGCCCCAAAATAGTTCGGGTTGATCATGATTTCGCGTGAATCGCTAACGCCGAATTTCTTGTAGCGGTCCAGCCGCTCCAGGCGTTCACAAAACGTGGGCAGTTCGACGGAGTTGGACGGGTCGATGATGGCGATCTTGCGGCGTTTGTTGTGCAGATCGATGCCCTCGCCTTTGGCGACGCTCTCGATCTGGTCGCGGTGGCCGAGGAGAACGGGCGCGCCGAGTTTGCGCGCGGCGAATTCGCAGGCGGCGTGCATGGTGCGCGGCTCGCTACCGTCGGGGAAGACGATGCGCTTCGGGTTGCGCGCGAGCTTTTCAAAAACCGTGTCGATGAACTTCATGGGGAAAAAAGGATGAAGGATGAAGGATGAAGGATGAAAGGAAAGAATACAAACCGATTGAACCAATCCACGGTCGATCCCCGCCGCGCCCGGCGGCGGCCCATCCGTTTTTCATTCGTCCTTCATCCTTTTCTTCGATGCTCGCTGATTACCATCTTCACACGCCGCTCTGCCACCATGCGACCGGCGAACCGCTCGAATACGTGGCCGTGGCGCGCGCCCGGGGATTGGCGGAGATCGGTTTCTCCGATCACAGTCCGATGCCCGGCCTGGAGCCATTTGACGATTGGCGCATGGCTCGCGCCGACCTCCCGCGCTACGTGGACATGATTCTCGCCGCGCGCGAGGCCGCCGCACCTTTCCCCGTGCGTCTCGGGCTGGAATGCGACTTTATTCCCGGCCAGGAGACCTGGATCGAACAGGTCGCCCGGATGGCGCCGTGGGACTACCTCATCGGTAGCGTCCATTACCTTGCGCCCGGTTGGGACGTGGACAATCCGAAGTGGATCGGGCGTTTCACGGCTTCCGATACTGCCGTCGAGGAAATCTGGGTGGGCTATTGGCGGGCTTACGAGCGGTGTGTCGCCAGCGGTCTGTTCGACTTCGTGGCGCATCCCGACCTGGCGAAAAAATTCGGTTTCCGCCCACCCGGCGACCTGCGCCGCTTCTACGAACCGACCGTCGAAGCCGCCGCCCGTACCGGCGTAGCGATGGAGGTGAGCACCGCCGGATTGCACAAGCCGGTGGGCGAACTTTACCCGGCGCCGGAGCTTCTCTCCATGATGCACGCGGCGACAATCCCGGTGGTGATCAGCAGCGATGCTCACGCCCCGGGTGAGGTGGGCCGTGACTTCGACCATGCCCTTGCCGCCGTCCGTGCTGCGGGTTTTACGCATACGGCCCGCTTCGAGGGCCGAAGGCGACGGCTTGAACCCTTGTTTTAGGAATGCAACGGCGAGAAAAATTGAATGCTTGGAGGAAAGGCCACGTCCGAATGAGGAACAGGATTTGAAAAATCCAGCATCCGCCAACAAACCTATGAACAAATTCATTGCTCTCTGTCTTGCCGCGACCGGCCTCGTCGGCCTGCCCCTCACCAATGCCGGTGCCAAAGAAGCGCCCGCGCCTATCACGGCCCCGGCTAGCAACCCGGTCAACGCATTGCCCGCCACGGCGCGGGTCAACGTCACCGTGGTCGTCGGTGTGCATCGTCATCATCGTCACTACCGCACCGTGCGCCGCGTTTATTACCGGCACGGGCGCCGCGTCGTGGTGTACCGCCGAATCCACTATTGAAAGTGAGAATCGCAACCTTCGAGCGCGAACGCAAATTTGATGAATTTGGAAAATCTTCTTTGTAAAACGTCCAAAACCTCTTCAGTCCCCGATCATTCCACAAACCCTATGAAAACTATCCTCGCTCTCTGCTGTGCCCTAGTTGGCCTCGCCGCGTTCACCACCAGCGCCAACGCTGAAACCGTCGTGGTCGAGCGTCATCACCGCCACGTCTACCATCACCATTACGTTCATCATCGGCACCACCATGTGACCGTGGTTCACGAGGGATAAGCTGCCCGGGGTGCATCCCCGTTCGAGCATCTACTCTCCGCCTTACGACGGGCCAATGACGCGAAACTTCGCTTCATTGGCCCGCTTCTTTGGCGGGTCGCACGGGGATGCCTCGCGCGGCCAGGAAGCGCTTGACGGAGGCGATGTCGTGCTCGCCGAAGTGGAAGATGCTCGCCGCCAGGACGGCGTCGGCACCCCCCCGGGTGAGCACCTCGGCGAGGTGCTCGAGTTTGCCCGCGCCGCCGCTGGCAATCACCGGGACGCGGACCGCCGCGCTAACGGCGGCGGTCAGTTCGATGTCGTAGCCGTCCTTGGTGCCGTCGGCGTCCATGCTGGTGAGCAGGATTTCACCCGCGCCCCGGTCGGCGGCCT
>CAHJWO010000318.1 GCA_903642295.1 PVC group bacterium
GAGGATACCCTCCTTTGTCCCGGACACGGCCCGGTGTCCACCGTTGGGTTGGAACGGAAGCACAATCCGTTTTATGCCGGTGGGGAGTGAGCGGCCAATTCGAATAGTGAAGCAATCGGGAAGAAGTTCCGAGGTGGATTTTTTTCGCCGAGACTTACTGCCTATCCGGAAAACCCACGCGTTTTTTCTTACGCCCCTGCCGGGGCTTCGGGCGAATGGCGCTTTTCCCCGGGGCTTACGCCCCAGGCTAAACTCTGCCGCCCCTGCCGGGGCTGGGAACCGGGTTTTTCGGATCGGCAGTTAGCACGACTTTCCTTCCTTTCGGTCAGCCTGAGCGGAGTGAGGCACGAACGTAGTCGAAAGCCGAGTCTTCGAGACAGCCGAAGACAAACCTTTCCGTCAGGAACCCGGCTGCTTCGGAGAAGACTGACTCCAGTAGGGAAGCTTGGCCATAACGGAGAGGTCCTTCGGGTCGTGAAACTCCCCTCAGGATGACAGAATTTACGAGGTGTTCTCCCAGAGATGGGTTGGCGGGTCGGGCGAATTTTTAGATGGGTAGGAAGGTCCTTATTTTTTCAGGAGGACCTGGCGTCCGTCCATGCAGCCGGTCGCCTGTAAGTGGTCGGGGTAGATCAGGAGCGTCACCGCGCCGGTGTCGCGCTGATTCAAGGTGGGAATCGTCGCTGGAATGGGCGCGGTGTCGGACGGCGGCGCGGGTTTGCCGATGGTCGTTTCCTTGATGATCGGTGGTCGCACCACGACCAGGCGCGGGCGCACGGCGGCGAGCAGGTCCGGCGCGATGGGGCCGGAGGTGACGAGCACCGCGCTGGGGAGGGTGGAGGATGAAGCATGAGAAGTCAGCCATTGCGCGGCGGCACCGCTGCCTTCGGTCAACATCAGGATACGCCAGCCGGACGCTTCGATTTGCAAGACGAGCGCCCGGTCGGCGGCGGCGCGGAATCGGCCGGAAAGATCGTCGGGCGGATACAAGACCCTCGCCTGGGAACCTTCGCCAAGCGGGATCAGATCGCCGGAGTGGCACAGAATCTCGGGGTGTCGTCCGACGACGAGAAATTGATGAAAATCGCGCCGGAGGGGCGAGCGGTTGGAAACGGCGGATTCAACGATGCGCGCCGGGTGCAGATCGGTGACGGCGAGCCGCGCGGCGGCGAGGTGATCGGCGTCGCCCTGGGTCAGGAGCAGGCCGCCGTCGAGACCTTCCACGGCGCGGGCGCGCAGGCACGGCAGGATGCCCTGGGAATATTCGGAGAGGCGAGCGGCGTCGAAGAGCCATTCGGCGCGTCCCGCACGCAGGGAGGCAGCGCGGCCCCGGTCGAAGTCGTACACGACCAGTGCCGCCGCCGGGACGGGCCAATGCCAGTTCGACGGCGACGCCACGGCGAAGCTGCCGCCGGGCAGGGCGTCGAAGGCGCGCACGAGGAACAGGAACGATTTGGCCGCCAGCGAGTTCGTGTTGTTGAACCACACGGCCAGCGGGGTGGAAAACCCGGAGACCGTCAGCGAAAGCACGCCCAGCGCGAGCACGGCAAAGGCGAGCGGAAACGTCACCACGTTGGCGACGAGCGAGACGGGTGAAAAGAGGTGGAACGTCACGAGCATGATCGGCAGCGAGCCCAGCCAGGAAGCGACGGATAAAGCAGTCAGGCCGCAAATCCTGCCGCGCAACCATTCCCACCCGCGCAGCGTTCGGGAAAACTGCGAATGCGGCAAGAATGGGTCGGGCGCGCCGACGCGCCGCAAACGTTCGTCGAGCGGCCGGGCCAGCAGCAGAATAGCGAACATGACCGAGAACGTGAGTTGGAAACTGAGGTCGAAAAGTCCCTGCGGATTAAACAGCAACACCCCACTCGCCGCCGCGCCGAGGCTATTGATGGGTTGGACCGGGCGGTCCACCAGTTCGCCCCCGACCACCACGGCGGCCAGGGTGACCGCCCGCGCGCTGGCCACGCTCAGGCCGGTGGCGAACGCGTAAACGAGCAGCAGGGGCAGCACGAGCAGACCCGGGAAGGGGCGAGGCAACCCCAACCAGATCAGGGTCCGCAGCAGCAGAAAAGCGACCAACCCGAGCTTGAGGCCGTCCACGGCGAAGTAGTGCAGCGTGCCCGTGCGTTGGAACACGTTTTCCAGGTCGCCGAGGCCGGGCGGATTGCTCAGGCCGAGCAGCGTCGTGGAGACGATGGCGACGGCGGCGGGATCATCGTCGAGATCGCGGCGAAGCGTGCGTTCCATCCAGCCGTGGACCCGTCCGGCGAACCGGCGGAACGGGGCGGGCGAGAACAGGCGCGGGACGCCCGGCGGCGGCGGGAGGATGCGCGCATCGGCGACGCCGACGACGCGCACCGCCGAAAGGATGCCCTGGCGGCGCAGGTGCGCGGCGCGGTCGAACTCGCCGGGGTTGCGCGGGGGCAGCACGTTTTGGGCGAGGGCGGTCATCTCCAGCCGGTCGCCGGGCGAGAGCGCGGACCCGGCATCGCGCCACTGTAACGCGACGGCGGCGTGGCAGGGCCAGCGCAAGCCGTCCACCTCGGCGTCGTCGAGCCGGAGCGTGCAGTGCCAGGTGGGTCCCGCCGGTGGCCGACCCGGCACCCCGGGCGGCGGCGGGACGAGGCGCGGCACGTCGAGCACGATGCCGGTCGCGTGCAGGACATGGGCCGGGCCGGGCGACGGATCGTTGCCCGTGGCGACGGCTCCCACGGGAGATGCCAGCACGTGCGCCAGGGTGGCGGCGGGCAAGGGGTCGGATGCAAACAGGTGCAGCGCGGCATACCCGGCGGCCACCGCGCCCCAGAGCCAGCCGACACGCCGCCGCCGGGTCCACGTCCCGGCGAGAAGCAGGAACACGGCGAGAGCGATCCACTGCGCCGCAGCCGCCGCATCGGGACCGGGGATGCAGCGGACGCGCCAGCCTTCCGCCAGGCCGATGCCCAGCATGGCGGCCAGCGCCACCCCGGCGAGGGGGCACCGCAGTCCGCCCCGGAGTTTCGCCGTCAACCATGCACGCATCGGGCGAGATTCTTATTCATAGATTCTCAGAGAAGACAGGCGGCTCCGACCCGGCGGATACCGGCGAAACGGGCGACCGCAAAATCTGCCGCCACAAAGCTCGCCACGTCCCCCAATCGTGGAACCCGAACGTCGTGAACACGCGCGCGGGCGGCAATTGCCTGGCCAGCAGCCGCTGGCCCGCGGCGAACCGGTCGTGCGTGCCGTAGCCGAGTACCAGCGGCACGTGCCCCGGCTGGCCGTAGCGTCCCTGACGAATCGCCAACCAGAGTTCCCGCCGGAAATCCCCGCCCGCGATCACGCCCGGTCCGGGCTGCCAGCGGTCCAGCCCGCCGGCGGCGTCGATCTCCGCCGCCACGTCTCTTTCGCCCAGGTATGGCCCGATAGCCACGATCCCGCTGATCTCGCCGGGATGCTCGTGGTCGTAAAAGATCGCTCCCAGCGCGCCCACCGAACACCCTACCAGCCAGATCCGCCGGTAGCCTGCCGCCCGGGCGGGGCCGATGATGTCGTCGTGCAGGCGTCGCGTGGCGGTGCGTTGCGCGTAATAGGGGAAGGTCAGGTCCACGGTGACGGCATCCACCGGGGGGCCGAGGGTGCAGGCGTCAAAACAACCGGGGGGCAACTCGTGGGGATGGCCGATGAGTCCGAGAAACCCCTGCCGCGCGAAATCCCGGCCCGTGGTGCCCCGGCCCGGCAGGAAGACCAGCAGCGTTTTGTCGCGTTTGGGGGCGTTGGACCACTGGTCGTAACGACGGAAGGTCAGGGGGACCGGCGTCGGTCCCTGATCCGGTGACGCGCAGCCGCCGAGGCCGACGAGCGTTCCGATAAGCGCGAGCCGGAGCAGCCGCCCGCCGATGCGGCCGGTGAGGGCGTCCGGGATAGATGAGCGGGAAAGCGGCATGGAAAAGCGTCGGCGGCGACTTACGAGACGTAAATCCGGTGTCGTTCCTTGCCCGCAGGAGAAACGTCGGCCCGCCCTTGCCTGTGCCTCCCCACACGGTTAGGGTACGCCGATGCGGACTCATCCCGCCACCGGAAGAATTAGCATGGAAAGCACCGTCGAGTTAAAAGAAAACCTCAAAAAGCTGATCGTCGAGCGGCTGAACCTCATCGACGTGACCCCCGAAGACATCGGCGATGAGATGCCGTTGTTCAAAACCGGACTGGGTCTGGATTCCATCGACGCGCTGGAACTGACGCTCAACGTGGAGAAAGAGTACGGCGTGAAGGTGGCCAACAGCGAGCAGGCGCTCCAAGCGTTCCAGAGCGTCGCCACCCTGGCCAGCTTCATCGAAGCCCGGCGCGGTGCGACGGCTTGAGGATGCGTGAGGAGGGAAATACCGCTCCCCCTCGGGCAGACGATCATTCCCGGGAATCGCTGTCATCCTTCGGCGCGTGGTATTCGCTCAGGATGACAAAAGTTGAGAGAAGGCGTTGACCGACATACCGCCCGATCCTTTTGCCCCCGCCCGCCCGGCAGATCATTTCTATCTGCATCCTGCATCCTGCATCCTGCATCCTGCATCTGACCGTAGAGCTTCTATCATCCAGAAAACGGCGAACCAACGGCAGGCCGGGCGCGCGGATTGCTTTTTGTCCGTTGATTATCGGCCTGCCTGCCGGGTATGATGGTCTTCAACCAATGTCCGCCGGTCTCCTCCAATCCCAGCCCGCCGCCTCGGC
>CAHJWO010000319.1 GCA_903642295.1 PVC group bacterium
AGCGCCATGTTTTCCCGGCGGCGCAGCCGCCATTCTTCCAGGCCTTTTAGACCGCGGCGCGGTCACGAAAACATGGCGCTCGGAGATCGCCATCCACCTGGAAACCTTCTCGTCCGTACTTAGCGTGACCGGGGTTTCGAAAGAAACGGTGCCGTCGCGCGGCTCACGGGTTGTCACCGTGGCTGGGGGGCACGAGGCAACCCACCCAGAGCGGGTTGTGGTTAGATGAACCTTTGGCGTTGGGGGCGGTTCCCCCGACGGTCAGGGACGGCTGGGACAGCCGTCCCTACCTGATCGGGGATGCGCCGCAGCGCGGCAACCCGGGGCCGGTGAACTGTTGCCTTACCCGCGCCGCTGCCGGGTCGGCTTGATTTCCTTCTTCTGCGGGGTCATCGCATCACGCAGGTCACGCAACACGGCGGTGTTCACGTTGAACTTGGCCACCTGCAAATCTCCGACACTGCGGATCTTTTCCGTGTCGCTCTGCACGTAATCCATCATGATCAGGCTGTCGAGCGCGTCGATGATCTCGGCGGTCTCCATCCCGCCGAGTCGTTCCATGAGAGCCCGACCGCCGACCTGTCCGCCCGAAAGGCCGAGCGCCTTGAGGATGCTGATATCACCACCGCTGAGACTGATGTCGCGAGCCATGACTCTTTGAAAAGCAGCTTCCGCGCCCGCACCCGTGGCGCCGGTCGGCAGTCCCGCCGCAGCCGGGCAACCCGCTCTCCTTTAACCGCCGATGGTGAACTTCAGACTCTTGAACAGCTTGCCATCTTCATACACTTCCGCACGGTACTTGCCCACCGGGAAACCGGTTGCCGACGCCGGCAGGTAGAAATCCCCATTTGATACCGGTCCCGGCAGTACCACGTTGCTCTCGGTCAGCTTTTTATTCTTGGTCGAGATTCCCTTGGCGTCCTCGGCGATCCAAACCACATGCAGTTTCTCGCCTTTGACGGCGCTTGGTGCATCATAGTGGAGATAAATCTTCGTGGTAGCGGCCGGGAACGCCGTCTCGGGGCCTTTCTCTTTTGCGTCTTTCGACAAACTGACTTCCAACGGCTTCTTCGGGCCGGAGGCTACCGCAGCGGAAGTCTTGGTGGGAGCGGGCGTGGGCCGATGGATGGTGCTGATCGAACTGGCCGCGTCGTCCGTGGCGCTGCCGCCTCCCGTGCTGGGGGGAGGCGCGCCAGCCCTCTGGGCGCTGGCGCTAGGCAGGAGGGCGAACGCGGCGAGGATCAAACACAGGGTCAACGATTTCATAAAAGGTAAAAACAGATAGATTGTGGAAAAGATTTCGTGGAAAGGCGCTTGTCTGGCCGTGCCTCGGCAACGAAGCGCTTTCGAGCTTACATCCGCCCCTTGGCATCCTCCTGCAACCACGTCCACGTCTCGTCCAGGCGCTGCGCCACGGCGGGTTTGATCCCCGCCAATTCCTCGCGCGTGAATTCCCGGCCCGCCTCCGGCTGCTGCCGTGCGAACAGGTAATATTTGATCTTCGGCTCCGTGCCCGACCCGCGCACCGCCACGCGCCCGCCGTCCGCCAGTTCGAACATCAGCATCTTTTCCTTGGGGATCTCCTGGCCGTCAGCATCGTGGAACGTGTCCTTCGCAAAATCCTTCACGCTCGCCACCGCTTGCCCTGAAATTTCCTTGGGCGGACTGCTCTCGTAAGAGGCCAGCAGCCGCTGGATTTTCGCCGCGCCGTCCGCGCCTTCGAGGGTCATCGTCCCCAGCTTCTCCCAGTAAAAACCGAACTTGCCGTACACCTCGTCCAGCAGCGCCGGGAGCGTCAGGTTGCGCGATTTCGCATACGCCGCCACCTCCGCGAACATGACCGCCGCGCCGTTGGCGTCCTTGTCGCGCACGAAATCCGCGCCGCTGTAGCCGTAGCTCTCCTCGCCACCGAAGACGAAGAAACTCGAATCCTTCAGCCGCAATGCGCGCGTTTCCGCTTCGGATTTTTGCCGGTAACCCGCGCGGTCCGCGTCCGGCAGCGCCCCCTCGTACTGACCCAGCTTTTGTCCGATGTACTTGAAGCCGGTGAGGGTGTCGATGCAGCGCACCCCGAAATGCTCGGCGATGGACCGTTGCAAGTCCGTCGTCACAAACGTCTTCACGAGCACCGCCCGCGCCTTGTTCCCGTCGTTGAGCACGCCCGTGTCGAACAACGTCTTCAACCGGTAATAGCCCAGCAGCGATCCGATCTGGTTGCCGGTCAGCAAGACCAGTTGGCCGTCGTCGTCCCGCACGGCCACGCCCATGCGATCCGCGTCCGGGTCGGTCGCCACGACGAGGTCCGCGCCCCGTTCCCCGGCCAGTTTGAGGCCCAGGCTCAGCGCCTCGGCGTTCTCCGGGTTGGGCGATTGGACGGTCGGGAACCGGCCGTCCTGCATCTCCTGGGTCGGCTCGACGATGACATCCAGACCGGCCACCTCCAGCGCCAGCGGCGTGATGACCCCGCCGGTTCCGTGAATGGGCGTGAACACGATCTTGAGCGTTTTGCCCGCCTCCTTGACCATCGCCGGGTCGAGCACCAGCGTCTTGAGCCGCTCCAGATAAGCCGAGTCGATCTCCGCGCCCAAGGTGCTGATTTCCCCCCGTTCCGCGCCATGCAGCGGCTCGTACACCTCGCTCGTCACGCCGTTGACCTCCGCGATGATGCCACTGGCCTGCGGCTCGACGATCTGCGCGCCCTCGTCGAAATACACCTTGTAGCCGTTGTCGTGCGGCGGGTTGTGGCTGGCGGTCAGGACGATGCCCGCCTGTGCGCCGAGCAGCCGCACCGCGAACGACAACTCCGGCGTCGAGCGCGGGGATTCAAACAACCCCACGTCGCAGCCGTTTTCGGTGGCGACCTTCGCCGTCAGGTCCGCGAAATCGCGCGAGAAATGCCGGGTGTCATACGCGATGATCAGCTTGGGCTTGCCGCCCGCCGGACCGTGTTCGGCGACCCATTTGCGCAGGTAACGCACCAGCCCCTGCGTCGCGCGGCTGATGTTGTAGAAGTTCATCGCGTTCGTACCCACGCAGGGGTACTGCGGACGATCCAACGCCTGTAATTCGCCCGACTCGGCCCGCGTGACGATCTTGCCGATGGTCCGCCCGCGCAGCCCGCCCGTGCCGAACGCCAGCGTGCGGAAAAACCGGTCGTTCAACTCGGCCCACTGGTTGCCGTCCGCCAACTCCGTCACGGAATCGCGGTAGATCGTGCTGGTGCCGCTGCCGAGCAGCGTGGCGATGTTCTGGGCGCTGGCGGGCAGGAGCTTGCCTTCGGCGGCGGCGGCCTGGACTTTGGAGAGGAGGTCGGACATAGGGAATCGGGGGAATTGAACAAAGATTAGGCAGAAAATCGCCGCTTGTCTCATACTCCTGCGACGCTTGCGACGGCTGCGACTTAAATTAACGTGACCGTCACCGAAGTCGGCCGGGGAAAAGTTGACGCGGGCCAGCGGGGGGAGCTTGGCATCGTTTCGGTTTCGCCGCCTGATCTGCGCGTGAGTTGCCGCCATGACGCCCCTGCCCGATCCTTTTACCCGTGCCCTGCGCCGCCGCGACTCCCTGCGCGCCGACGGCCAGACCGATGCCCTGCGCCTGCTCGACGGCGCGGGCGACGGGCTCTCTTTTGCCGGTCTCTACCTGGACGACTTCGCCGGACGCTGGCTCGTCCAGACCACCCGGCCCGGCCAGGAGCCGCCCGGCTTCCTGCGCGCGTTGACCGGACCCGGCCCGGACGCGCCGCGCTCCGTTTATTGGAAACCGCTCGACGCCCGCGACCAGCACCAGCGTCCGCCCGGCCAGTGGGCCGGGGAGCCCGTCGAGGCCCCGTTCACGATCCACGAGAACGGGCTCGCGTACCGCATCGACTTCCAGGGTGGTTATTCGCAGGGCCTCTTCCTCGACCAGCGCGACAACCGGCTGGCGCTCCGCCGCCGGATGAACCCCGGCGGGGCGGTGCTCAACTGTTTCGCTTACACGTGCGCGTTCTCGGTGGCGGCGGCGGCGGGGGGTGCCCGCACGGTCAGCGTCGATCTCTCCCGGCGCTCGCTGGATTGGGGCCGGGAAAACTTCCGGCTCAACGGATTCGATCCCGATGAGGGGGACGCCCACCGATTCCTCGCGGGTGACGTGTTCGACGCCCTCCAGCGGCTCGCGCGCCGGGGCGAACGTTTTGACACCATCATCCTCGATCCGCCCACTTTCGCGCGCGACCGCAAAGGCCGGGTCTTCCGCGTCGCCGACGATTTCGGCACGCTGGCCGCACTCGCCGCGCCCCTGCTGACGGCGGACGGCGCGCTGCTGTGTTCCTCCAATGCACGGAGCCTGACCGCGCCGGGTTTCCGCCAGATGATCCTCACCGCGTTGCCCGCTGCTCCCCGGGACTGGCAGGTTACCCCCGCGCCGATGCCGGCGGATTTCACGGGCGATTCGTACCTGCAAGCGGCGTGGTTTTCCAAACGGTCCTGACCGCTGGCCGCGCCCGCGACGACGTAAGCCCCGGCCGGGGCGGAAGAAAAGCGGCACCCCTTCGCCAATGGAGCCCGCAGGTTTCTTACGCCCCTACCGGGGCTCTCCAAATGGGACACCGGTTCCCACGGCTTGCGCCGTGGGCTGAAGTCTGACGCCCCTGCCGGGGCTGAAGAAGGTCCACCGTTTGAAGCCTGTCCATCGTT
>CAHJWO010000320.1 GCA_903642295.1 PVC group bacterium
TGCAGGATGCAGGATGCAGGGGGAAGGGGGAGGAATGCTGGATGCGGGGAGCTGTCATTTGTAGACCGGATGCGCTGTGGATTGGAGCGCGGGTTATCAACGCGGAGACGCGGAGGGAGAAGGGATTCGCGGCGGGCAGGGAGATAAAAAGACGGAGAGACGGGGCCAGCCGTGGGACAGAGAACATACCGGTACCTTTAAGCATCTGCGAAATAGAATCGCGGTGGATGGCAATCTCCGAGCGCCATGTTTCCCTGCGGCGCAGCCGCCATTCTTCCGGGCCTTTTAGACCGCGGCGCGGTCCCGAAAACAGGGCGCTCGGAGATCGCCATCCACCTGGAAACCTTCTCGTCCATATTTGGAGGTCCTTCGGGTCGTGAAACTCCCCTCAGGATGACAGAAACTTTCGGTGAAGAGCTTGACGCTTTGAATAGACTTCCGGCAAACATCGGAAACCTTCCGCAGATTCCGCAGATTTCCGCCGATGGGAGGGAGGAAAAGATAACCCAAGCGGTCCCTCGGCTGGTCATCGGCGAAAATCGGCGAAATCGGCGGACTTTTGCCGGAGGTCCAATGGCTATTTTCCTGGAATGATCGCGCTTGTGACGGACGTTTGAACCTTTGCCCGGTCGGGCGGAAGGTGGGAGATGACTCCCCCCGAGCATTCCCTTGCGTTTGATCCCACCGCGATGGCGCGGTTGCTGGACGGCGAACACGCCGCCGTGCGCCAACGCGTGCGCGCAGTTTTGTCGCGTCCTTCGTTTCGTTATCTCGATCCGACCGCTTCGATCCAGGAGCAGAGGGAACAGGCGTTCCGCTGGTGCCGGGAATTGGCGCAGGAAGGGGTGGGGTTGCTGGCGATTCCCAAACAGTATGGGGGAGAGGGGGATTTTGGGGCGTTCATGGCGGCGTTCGAGACGATTGCGTTCCATGATCTGGGAATGACCATCAAATTTACCGTGCAGTTTGGGATCTGGCTCGGGAGTGTATTGCTTTTGGGGAATGAAGCGCAGCATGAAGCGTTGTTGCGGAAGATCGGGACGTTCGACTTGCCGGGTTGCTTTGCGATGACCGAGATCGGACACGGTTCCAACGTGCGGGAGTTGGAGACCACGGCGGTTTATGAGGCGGGGACGGGGGAGTTTGTCGTGAACAGCCCGACGTGGACGGCGGGGAAGAATTACATCGGCAACGGGGCGTGCCACGGGCGGATGGCCACGGTGTTCGCGCAGTTGGAAACGCGGGGCGAACGGCACGGGGTCCACGCGTTTTTGGTGCCGTTGCGGGACGAGGCGGGCGACGTGCTGCCGGGGGTGCGGATCGAGGATAATGGACCGAAGATGGGTGAGAACGGGGTCGATAATGCACGAATCTGGTTCGACGGGGTGAGGGTGCCGCGCGGGGCGCTGCTGGACCGGTTCGGGCAGGTGGGGGAGAATGGGATTTACCAGAGTTCGATCCGGAGCGCCGGGGCGCGGTTTTTCACGACGATCAGCGCGCTGGTGGGCGGGCGGATTTCGATTGCGGCGGCGGGTTTGAGCGCGGCGAAGAGCGGGTTGACGATTGCCGTCAAGTACGCCACGAGGAGAAGACAATTTCGCGCGCCGGGGGCGACGGAGGAGAGTGCGCTGATGGATTATCCGACGCACCAGCGGCGGCTGCTGCCGCTGTTGGCGAATGCGTACGCGCTGGATTTCGCGCACAAGTTCCTGATACGAAGGAGGGTCGAGGTGGTGGAGAAGGCAGAAGGCAGAAGGCAGAAGGTAGAAGGTAGAAGGCAGAAGGCAGAAGGCAGAAGGCAGAAGGTAGAAGGTAGAAGGCAGAAGGCAGAAGGCGAAATCGGGGGAGATCCGGCGGGGCAGCGCGAGGTGGAGTTGCTGGCGGCGGGGGTGAAAGCGTGGACGACGTGGAACACCACGAAAACGTTGCAGACGTGCCGGGAGTGCTGCGGGGGGGAAGGTTACATGAGCGTCAACCGGCTGCCGGCGCTCAAGGCGGACAGCGATATTTTTACCACGTTCGAGGGGGATAATACCGTGCTGATGCTGTGGATCGGGCGGCAGCTTTTGGCGGAGGCGGAGAGGGTAGGAGAGGGTGAAAAGGCCAGGATTCAAGAACCAAGATCCAAGGAAGGCGCAAGGGACGAGATTCAAGGGGAGAACGTGGGACCGACGGACGGCGTGCCGATGGAGGAGCCGTCTTGCCGGTGGTTATTCGCGCAACGCGCGGAACGGATGATCGATGAAATCCGCGCCAGTTTGCTCGGATTGGCCGAGGGAGGGATGCAAGGGCACGCAGCGATGACGCGGCAGCAGAGCGCGTTGCTCCAGGCGGCGCACGCGTACGTGGAGAAAGTCGTGCTGGAGCGGTTCGCGGCGGTGGTGGATGCGCAGAAGGAAGCGGGGAGCGGGCTGGGCGAGGTGCTCGGGCGGTTGGGCGAGCTTTTCGCGCTGGGATTGCTGGAGCAGCACCGGGGGTGGTATCTGGAACGGCGGTTGATCCCGGAGGGGATGTCGCGGGCGCTGGGCGGTCGGGTGGACCGGTTGTGCGCGGAACTCGCACCACACGCGGAGGCGCTAGTGGAGGCGTTCGGGATTCCGGCGCAGTGCCTGGCCGCGCCAATTGCGGGGGGGTAATCTCTTTCTGTGATGAGGTGGTTTGTAAGCTGTACCGGGGTGGAAGGTTTGCCTGCGGCTGGCTGCGCTTATTTGCCTGCGGCTATCGTCGATTCGCAGACTCGGCTTTCGGCTCGTCAAGCTCGCTCAGGAAGACAGAGAAAAAAGCGAGAGCGGAGGTTGCCGTTGGGCTGGCCTCGGGCGGGGGGGACGACAGCCAGACAGTCAGGGACGGCTGGGACAGCCGTCCCTACCTTCTCATTACGAGCCGCTTGCGCGGCGAAGGCTGCCCCAGCGGCATGGCAATCCAGGCAACGCCGCGTCACGCGGCGAAAAGGGTGTCGAGGTCCAAGCGCAGGGTGGGGAGGGCGGAGGAGAGGAGCGTTTCGCCCCGGGCGTAGGTACGGCGCTGCGTGTAGAGACCGCCGATGGGGGCCGTGTAGACCTCGATGGCCTGCCCGGCGGGGTTGACGATCCAATATTCCGGGATGTCCGCCTCGGCGTAGAGGGCGGCTTTGACGCGGTCGAGTTCCAGACTGGTCACCGCGATCTCGATGACCAAGTGAGCGGTTGAGGGATGCCGCAGGTTGTAACCTGCCGCCGTTCCAGCGACCACGGCAATGTCTGGTTCCGGCTCCGAGTCGAGCAGAGTCAGAGGATCTTCTTTGCGGACGAACATCTGGCTGGAAACAGTCGCCGTCTGCATGAGGGTCAGCAGGTGGTACAGCACGGCGACGTGCAAGGGCGTTTTGCTCATTTTATCGATGACGATGCCCCGGATGAGTTCGGTGCGTTGGCCGTTCGGCTGGAATTCGCCGAAGCGATGGTAGAGCGCCACCGGCATGAGGGTGACCAGCCGACGGATCTCCGGCTCTTCGAGGATGGCAACCATGCCGGGGAGCTTATCCGGCGGCGGCGCGGGTGGCAAGGGTTGCAATCCGGGTCGGGGGGCGGCATGTTACCGGACTGCCATGTCCTGCGCGAAGATCGATCCCTCCCTGCACGTCGAGAAGAAGCCCGATTGGATCAAGGTCCGGCTGCCGAGCAACCCGGTGTTCTTCTCCACCAAGGCGCTGGTGAGCGATTTGAAGCTGCACACGGTGTGCGAATCGGCGCAGTGCCCGAACCGCTGGGAGTGCTGGAGCCAGGGCACGGCGACGTTCATGATCGCGGGGGACCGCTGCACGCGGGCGTGCGGGTTCTGCGCGGTGTCCACGGCCAAGCCGTTTGCGCTGGAGGACGACGAGCCGCAGCGCGTGGCCGAGGCCGTGCGGCGGATGCGGCTCAAGCATGTCGTGATCACGGCGGTGGCGCGGGACGACCTGAAGGACGGCGGGGCGCGGCATTTTGCGCGGACCATCGCGGCGGTGCGGGCGGTGGACCCGAAGATGGTCATCGAGGTGCTGGTACCGGATTTCCACGCACAGGGCGATTGCCTGAAGGTCGTGCTCGACGCCGGGCCGGAAATCTTCAATCACAACCTGGAAACCGTGGAGCGGCTGACGCCGCTGGTGCGTTCGCGCGCCAAGTACCAGACCTCGTTGCAGGTGTTGGCGCGGGCGAAGGAGATTTCGCCCCGGACGGTGACCAAGAGCGGGTTGATGCTGGGTCTCGGCGAGACGGAGAACGAGCTTTTCCAGGCGATGGACGACCTGCGGGCGCACGGCGTCCAGGTGTTGACCCTGGGGCAGTATTTGCGGCCGACGCCGCAGCATCTGCCGGTGGTGGCATACCTCCCGCCGGAGACGTTTGATTTGTACGGGGAGATCGCCCGGAAGAAGGGGTTCGAGTACGTGGCCAGCGGGCCGCTGGTGCGGTCGAGTTACCACGCGAGCGATTTTCATCCCGTGCCGCCGCGGGAGTAGAGAAATGGCAGCGGAGTGGCGGGTGCCCAATTGGCCCGGGCATGGAAGCCGCTTTCGAAGCGGCATTAGAGCGCATCCCGTTTGAATCAGCCGCGGGATCATCGCCTTTGGGCCAGCCTGAGGTGCCCTCGACGGTGGAAGGTCCTTCGGCTCGTTCCACTCGCTCAGGATGACAGACTTTGGGGGAGGA
>CAHJWO010000321.1 GCA_903642295.1 PVC group bacterium
ATCAACGCCAAAGATGCCCACGGCTTCTTTGCTCACTGCGGCTACCTAGGCTAACTCATTTGAGAAACGCTCTAGGGGCCGTTGGACGGCGGGGGCGGCAACCCGGCGGCGGACTTCGTGGCCGCACCGGTCAGCACGGCGATGACGACCTGCTCCCTTTCGCGCGCGCCGCCGAGCACCTCGGTGTGAGCGCCGTCGCTGATGCCCGTCGTCAGATCCAGAGGTTGGAGGCCGTTGCCGGCTCCATCCACCGGGTCCCGCGCCTGGTAAACACGGTGCGTGCCGACGGCCTCGGCGGGCAGGGCTGCCGTGGACTCCGCCACCGGCGTGAAACGCAGAGCGGCGTTCGGCACCGCCAGCGCATCGGCCCGTTCGCTCACCACAATCGAAACGTTGGCGGTCATGCCGGGCTTGAGTTTCAGGTCGGCGTTGTTCACCTCGATGACCGCATCGTAGGTGACGACGGTCGAGGTCGAAGAGGAAGATGAAGTGGACGACGACGTGGTCGCCGCGATAGGCGCGTTGTGGACCTGCCGCACGCGGCCCTGGAAAATTGTCGTCGAGTAGGCGTCCACCGTGAACTCGACGCTCTGGCCCACCGCGACCCCGCCGATGTCGGCCTCGGCCACGCTGGCGTCGATCTGCATGTTGTGCAGGTCGTTGACGATGGTGAAAAGCGTCGGCGTGCTGAAAGCCGAGGCCACCGTCTGGCCCACGTCCACCACGCGCGAGGTGACCACCCCGTCGATGGGCGAGTAGACCGTGCAGTGTTCCAGGTCCGTCCTCGCCTTGTCGCGCGCACCTTGCCTCGTGGTGACGACGGCGCGCGCCTGCGCGACGTTGGCCACCGCCGTGTCGTAGTCGGAAGGCGCGACGACGTTCTTGGCGCGCAACTGCTCGGACCGCTTGAGGTTGGCTTCCGCCAAAGTGAGGGAAGCCTGCGCGTTGGCGAAATCGCCCTCCGCCTGCGTGAGAAAAGCCTGGTAGGAGGCGGTGTCGATCTGGGCGACGGCCTGCCCGGCCTTGACGGGCGAATTGTAGTCCACCAGCACCTTGCGGATCACCCCATTGACCTCCGCGCCGACCGTCACGCTGACGATGGGATTGAGCGTGCCGGTCGCCGAGACGGCCTCCCGCAGATGCCGCCGCGCGATGGGCACCGTCAGGTAGCGCGGCGCGACGCCGTGACGGAACATCGGGAGCTTCGCCCGCAGCCCGTAGGCCGCCACCCCGAGAGCAGCCAGCGACGCCAGCAGCCACAGCCACCAGGGCACCGCCCGGTGCCGGTGGAACAAGGCGGGTTCGCTCAAGGACGAAGTGTCCGCGAGAGCATGGGCATTGTTCATGGAAGTAGCGCGTTTTGTTTGCGGAAAAGCAAAAGGTTCCTGTTGGCATCGTGTGCCGGATTCACGACTACCTGGACACCGGTTAGTTTGTGCCGAGCCGCTTGGCGTGCTGCACTTTGGCCGGGTCCAGGTAGCCGCGTTGGGCAAGGTCTTCCGAGAGGTAGGCGGTGATCATGCGCGCCGTCCTTCGTGTGTCCTCGGTGACACCTGGTTGCGAGCCGCCCACCACGTTCAGGCCCAACCCGACGAACGCGGCGGGACCGGTGCTGGCCGCGCCGACAAATACGCCCGGCTTGGCCCCGCTGCCCCCGGTGGTGCGGAAGGCCAGGGCGGGTTCATGGCCCGGTGCGGCCGAGTCGAACACCTGCACGGCGGTTTCCATCTTGGTGCCGCCTGCCCCCAAGCCGACGACCACCCGCAAGGCGCGGCTGCCCTGGTTGACTCTGGTGAACTGCCCCGAGATTACCCAGGTCGGGATCGCGTGCGCCGTCGTGCGCCGGTTCGGTCCCGCCGGCAGAGCACTCTCCCCGGGCGGAACGGTCAGTACCGTGAGGCCCAACTTTCGGATATCCTTGGCGATCTGATCTTGCAGGTGGAGCTGAAGATCACGCTCGAACTTGTCCATGGCTGCCCCGTTTCGGTCGGCCCGGATTTTGGATGCGTCGGGGAAGGTGAATGCTTCGACGACAAATTGTTGGGGAGCCTGGGCTTTTCCGCCCGTTGCACGTTGATCTGCCCGAGTCTTGGGTTGCACGCTGACGGAAGCACAACCAACCGTGAGGAACGCGAGGGCACCGATAGCCGTGATGACGAGAGCGCGAGAAGCGTGAAAAGTGATTGGATTCATGTCGATGGCGAGCAAACGTACCGCCCGCCAAGGAGATGGCGACGCATTAGGGATTAACCGTGCCCTCCGTGTGACAAGCGCACCGCACGGCGTGACGAACGCCGGGGACTCACCTTCCAAAACCCGGTCGAAAGGCAGAGAAACCCCCTCCCCGGGGCAGAATTCTCACGACGACCGATCCTAAGCCGAACGCAGCCGCTCTTCGATCTCCCGCAGGCTGCGCGTCATCGGCACCCGCTGGTTGTCCAGCAGGATGGCGACGTGCTCCCCGGGCGCGATGGATTGCAGTTCCCGGACGCGGCCCAGATTCAGGATGGCCGAGCGGCTCACGCGTAGAAAGGTTTTCGTGGGCAGTTGCTCTTCCAGGCTGCCCATCGTCTCGCGGATGATGTGGGTCGATTTGCCAACGTGCAGGATGGCGTAATTGCCGGCGGCTTCCACCCAATCCACGTCCGCCGCCGCGATAAAAACGGTGCGCTCCCCCGTGCGGACCGCCAACCGGCGCGCGCGCGGCGCGGCGGTCCGTTCCGCCAGCAGATCGAGCAAGGCCTGCGGAAGACGGGGCGAGGCATCTTGAGCGGCCAGCTTTTCGCGGACGCGCGCCAGAGCCTCCGCCAACCGCTCACGGCTAGTCGGCTTGAGCAGGTAGTCGAGCGCGCGGGCCTCGAACGCCCGCACCGCGTGCTGGTCGAACCCGGTGACGAACACCACGGCGGGCAAGCAGGCGGATCCGAGCGCCTGCAGGGTCTCGAAGCCATCCATGCCGGGCATCTGCACGTCGAGCAGCAACAGGTCGGGCGCGTGCCGACGCACCGCTTCCACCGCGCTCGGCCCATCGCCGCACAGGGCGCAGACCTCCACGTCCGGCTGACCCGAGAGCAAGCGGCGCAGACGCTCGCGCGCCAGCGGTTCGTCGTCCACGATGATGATTTTCATGCGAGTGCTTCCCATCGGTTCGGCTATTTCTACCATCACCCTCGCGCCGCCGCAGGGTTTTGAATCTCGCCCTTGCCGCCTGTGCGTGTGAACCATCAGGCCAGATGGCGCTTCATCACGGACTGCCTGTCGTTTCGTCAGGTGTCCGGGGCACTTCGTCCCAAATCCGTCGTCGTCGCATGGTCCGGGATTAGTTTCACCCATGAATCACGCCGCACACCTTCCGAAAAAAGTGCTGATCGTCGAGGACTACCCCGCCATCGCCCGCCTGCTGGCAGACGTGTTCGCCGCATCGGGGATCGATGCGGAGATCATCGGCAACGGCGTGGAAGCCATCGTGTGTCTGAAGGACGATGCCGCCGACTACGGACTGGTGTGCAGTGACGTGGAACTGCCGGGCGCGAGCGGCTGGACCGTCCTCGAATGGGTCCACACCCATCATCCCGATCTCCCGATAATGCTCCTGTCCGGAACGGACGATGCGAACTTCGTTCGTGACGCCGATCAGCGCGGCGCGGTGGCCGCCTTGCGCAAGCCGTTCAGCATTCATGAGATCGAACGAACGTTAACCGGCGTTTTTCCAGATCGAGAAAACCTGCGACCTCACATCAGTCGTTCCCCGCGCTTTTGCCGCCTTGACCCGACGAGGCTTTTCAAGCGTCGCCCATGAAATCAGTTCGCACGGGAGGATGCACGTGGAATTGAACCTCGAAACCATCCGTGTGAGCCGGCGCGCCGGAAACAGGGAGCCGGACGACGAAGGTTGACCCCACCCCCACGCCGTCGCTGTGCGCGCTGATCGTTCCGCCGTGCAACTCGACCAGCGATTTGACCAGGGCCAGTCCGATGCCCAGTCCGGCGGCTCCCCGGCGTTCGTCCGCTTCGCCCTGCTGGAACAGATTGAAAATTCGGGGGAGCAAAGCCGCCGGGATGCCGATGCCGTTATCGCGCACGATTATCGAGAGCCAGTCGCCGCTCGTTTCGGCCAGCAACTTGATGACGCCGCCGGGTTCCGTGTACTTGGCGGCGTTGACCAACAGGTTGACCGCGATCTGCTGCACCCGCACGGAGTCGGCCAGCAGGTCGATCCTTGTCGGCGGGCGGCACACCGACAGGCGGTGGCCCTTTTTCCTCAGTAGGGGAGTGGCCGTTTCAATCGCATCCTCCAGAACCGTGCCCAAGTCGAACCATTGCTTGTGCAGGAGGGTTTTGTGCTGACTTGCCTGGCAGACCTCCAGAATGTCATCGACCATCCTCGCCAGATAATGGCCTTGGCGGTCAACGATTTCGCACAGCTCGTGGACCGGAGACTCGGCACCCTCGGTTTTGTCCATGACTTGCACGGCGAAGAGGATGGACGCCAGCGGTTCGCGGAGTTCGTGCGCGAAGATGGCCAGCGCCTGCTCAAGGGGTGGTAAGGTTGAGTTCATGAGGATCGGAGTGCTACCAATGCATTTTTCGGTGGTGGCTAACTGGCTGTTGATTTCGGGATTGTCGGTCTGAAATTGAGGGATGCTTTCCACGACAGTATT
>CAHJWO010000322.1 GCA_903642295.1 PVC group bacterium
TCGGCGCGGGCGCGGAGGTCGGCGAGGTCGATGTTGCCCTGGGGGTCGCACTTGACGGGGACGACCTGATAGCCCGCCATGACGGCGCTGGCAGGGTTGGTGCCGTGGGCGCTCGTGGGAATGAGGCAGATCTTGCGGTGGCCCTGCTTTTGCGATTCGTGGTGGCCCCGGATGGCGAGGAGGCCCGCGTATTCGCCCTGTGACCCGGCGTTGGGCTGAAGACTGACCGCGGGCAGGCCCGTAATCTCGCCCAGCCATTTTTCGAGGCTATGCGCGAGGATGCGGTAGCCTTCGGTTTGCACGGCGGGCGCGAAAGGATGGATGCGGCCGAACTCGGGCCACGTCACCGGGAACATTTCCGTGGTGGCGTTAAGCTTCATCGTGCAACTGCCCAGCGGGATCATGCTCGTGGTGAGCGAGAGGTCCTTGGATTCCAGACGGCGCAGGTAGCGCAGCATCTCGGTCTCGGTGTGGAACTTGTGGAAGACCGGATGCGTGAGGAAATCGCTGGTGCGGGCGAGGGGCGCGGGGAAGTCGGCGGCGGGAAGTTCGGCGGCGAAGGCGGCGGGCTCGAAGCCGAGTTGGTCGCCCTGGTGGAAGACGCTCCAGAGGTCCTGGAGGTCGATGAGGTCCACGGTTTCGTCGAGCGTGATGCCAACGGTTTCGGCGTCGAGGTGGCGGAGGTTGATGCCCTTGGCGTTGGCGGCAAGGTGGATTTCCAGCGCGCGACCCGGGGTGAGCTTTACCGTGAGCGTGTCGAAGAAGGGTTCGGGGCCGACCTCGAAGCCGAGGTGCTTCAACCCGGCGGCGAGGGTGCCGGTGAGGCGGTGGACGCGCCGGGCGATGGCCTTGAGGCCCTCCGGGCCGTGATAAACGGCGTACATGGACGCGATGACCGCGAGGAGGACCTGCGCCGTGCAGATGTTGCTGGTGGCCTTGTCGCGGCGGATGTGCTGCTCGCGGGTTTGGAGGCTGAGGCGGTAGGCGGGCTTGCCGTGGGTGTCCTTGGAGACGCCGATGAGACGGCCCGGCAGGTGGCGCTTGAACTCGTCGCGCACCGCGAGGTAAGCGGCGTGGGGTCCGCCATAGCCGAGCGGGACACCGAAGCGCTGCGTGCTGCCAATGGCCACGTCCGCGCCGAATTCGCCGGGCGGGCGCAGCAGACAGAGCGCGAGGGGATCGGCGGCGACGACGGCGAGGGCTTTGGCGGCGTGGACGGTTTCGATGAAGGCGGTGTAGTCGAAGATCGTGCCGTCGGTGGCGGGGTACTGCAACAGCGCGCCGAAGACCGTTTCGTCGGGGGTGAAAGTGCGGTGATCGCCGACGACGACGTGGATGCCGACCGGGATCGCGCGGGTCTGGACGCAGGCGACCGTCTGTGGGTGGCAGAGCGACGAGATGAAGAACGTCTCCTTTTTGCCGGACACGCCCTGGACGGCGTGGGCGAGGGTCATGGCCTCGGCGGCGGCGGTGCCTTCGTCGAGGAGGGAGGCGTTGGCGATGGCCAGACCGGTGAGGTCGCAGATCATCGTCTGGAAGTTGATGAGGGCTTCGAGACGGCCCTGGGCGATTTCGGCTTGATAAGGCGTGTAGGCGGTGTACCAGCCGGGGTTCTCCAGGATGTTGCGCTGGATGACGCCGGGGGTCAGCGTGCCGTGGTAGCCGGTGCCCAGGTAGGAGCGGAAAACCTTGTTGCGCGACGCGATGTGGCGCAGTTCGTCGAGGGCCTCGCTCTCGCTGAGCGCGGCGGGAAGATTGAGCGGGCGCGGCAGGCGGATGGCCGGGGGAACGGCGGCATCGATGAGGGCGTCGAGCGTGGGGTAGCCGACGAGATCGAGCATCTGGGCAACATCGGAATCTGAGGGGCCGATGTGGCGGCGCGCGAAGGTGTCGAGCGGGCGGAGGGGGTCGGTGACGTGCAAGGCGGGGGAGAGGGCAGCAACCGGCGAAAAAGAGGCGGGAGCGGCGGGAGTGGCGGGCGGTGCGGCGGACGTAGAGGAAGCGGGAACGGTGCGGAGTTCGGGCATGGGGCAGCTTACCAAAGTTTCGCGGAAGGGAAAGGGGTGGAAGATAAGGATGAAGAATAGATCTCCGACGAAAGTGCTCCCAAGAGAGAAAAGTGTCCGCAGATTCCGCAGATTTTCGCAGATGGGAGAGAAAGGGGGACAGGCGGTCGCTCCGCTTCTCCTCAATCTGCGAAAATCTGCGGAATCTGCGGACAGTTTCCGACTTTTGTCGGAAGTCCATTGAAGGATGAAGGCGTCGGGGTGGGAAGCGGGGGGCTGACGAAGGCGGGCGCAAGAGCAGCCAGGCAGAACCGAGGGCCGATGGCCCAACGGGGACGGGGACAGCCGTCCCTCCCTCCTCTTAGCGCGTGACGATGTCGTCCGCCGTCCACATGACCTTGTCGGGTCCGGCGGACCGAATCTCCATCACGTCCTTGCTCAATTGATGAAAAAAATAGGGCGTGCTCCATTGGTCGATCAACTCACCTTTGCCGTTGAGGGTGATGCCTTCGGGCGGCCCCAACGTGGCTTCTTTGGAGTTGCCGCCCATGATCGACTTCATGATCTCCGCGTTCGTACCCACGGGATTTTCGCCCGTCAGCGTGTGGTAATCGCGCATCATCAGCCGGACCTTGTCCACGTCGATCCGGGCATCGCGTGGCGCGGGGGGGCTATCAGAGGTCGTCGCGGTTGCCGCCAAGGCGTCTGCCAGCGCGGGCGACGCAGCGGGGTTGTTTAGCCGCGCCGGGGAGGACAAGGAAGCGACGCCCGGCGGGGAAGTGGTCGGCGTTTGCGGCCTGTCCGGCCCCGCCGAAGGCCGGGCGGCTGCGCCAGGGGACGTGGCGGTCGAGAGCGCGGCGGAAGGGGTGGCCGGCGGCTCCGGCCCGGTCCGGGTTCCTGCCGGTCGGAAGGCGAACCAGAGCGCCAGGACGAACAGCCCCAACGCCAGCGCCAGACTGACATACCGCGGTTTCATGTCGCTGCCATGAAGCCCATGTTCGGCGTGTTGAAACGCCCCAAATTCGGGAATACCGTGTTGATGTTCGTATTGTCCACCCCGAACCAGGTGGCCATCGTCGCCGCGAACTGGTCCACCGAGGTCGTCGGAATCCACCGACCCGTGCTGGTATCATCGGGGCCGCCGACCACCAGCGCCGGGAATTTGCCGTAGGTGCGCTGGCCGTTTACCCCGCCTCCGAACACGAGGTGATGGCTGCCCCATCCGTGGTCGCTGCCGAGGCTGTTGCTGGGCAGCGTGCGCCCGAAATCGCTCGCCGTGAACGAGGTCACCCGCTGGTCGAAATTCGGGTCGCTATTCTGCACACCGATCTGCGTCATTGCGTTCTGAAAAGCGTTCATGGTCTGGCTCAACTCCGCGAACAGATTGGCCTGCGCGCCGATGACGACCTTGGTGTTGTCAACCGTCGTGCTGCCCGCGTTATTTGTCTGACCCGTGTGCAGGTCATATCCACCGACCTGCACGAAAAATACCTGCCGCTTCATCCCCAGGCCGCCGGATGCCGCCGACCGATAACCGGCTTCGATAATCTGCCCGACCATCTTCATCTGCGCCATCAGGCTGGAAGTGAACGTCGAGCCGCCGTTGGGCGTGGTGACGGTGGTGGGAAAGGTGTTCCAGTAGCCGGAAGTTTTCAACGGGTTGCTGGCCAGGGAAGTCGTCAACCCCGTGCCGCTGGCGAGCGCGTGCTCGAAGGCGAGCGCATAGTTTTGCTCCAGCATGTTCTGTTGCTGGGCGTCGATGATGAGGATGTTGTTGAGCGTCCCCGTCCGCGCCAGTTGCGCCGCGCTCGGACCCAAATTTGAGGTAAGCGAAACCACGCCGCCGCTGGAAACCGAATACTGCTGCACGGTGCCGCCGACTTCGAACGTGTTCGATCCCGCCAGCGAGATGCACATCGAGAGCACGTCGTTCGCCCCATTCTTGGGATTGTACGTGTCCATCAAATCCGCACAGCGGCCGCCCCAGCCGGTGGTCGGGGCGCGGTCGGGGATGGACGTTTGCCACTGCACCTGCTGGTCCGCGTGAGAGAAGAGCTGCGGCGGCAGCGCGACCGACCCCGCCGTGTATTGCGCCTTCGTCACGGGATAGACCAGGGTGCCGACGTTGAAGATCGCCGCCAGCTTGCCATTGTTGAACATCGCCTGCAACTCCGGGGCTGCCGGGTGGATGCCGTACGTGTGCCCGTCCGCCGTCAGGTTATTGAGCGCCAGGGCCGTGGCGCGGCTGCCATCGGCGTTCGGAATGGCGAGCGCCGGCGTGCGGATCGTCGCGTAGTTCGCCCACTCCGACGCGATGGTCGGAATGAAGAGATTATTGGAATCGTTGCCGCCGTTGAGGAAGATGCAGATCAGCGCCTTGTAGTCCGAGATGGTGCTCACCGACTGCGCCATCGCCGCGTTCATGAAGCGCAGGTCGCGGATCGTGTTGGACATCGCCGCCGTGCCGACCGCCGCACAGAGCGCCTGCCGGATGAATCCGCGCCGGGTGCGCAGGGAGGAGTAGTTTGCGGGTTCCATGATGAAAAAGTGAGAAGTTAGAATGTAGAATGCAGAAGTTAGAAGGCAAGTTGGATCAGGCTGAATCAAAGGAGCGAGGCTTTGAAATCATGGGATCTAACTTCTGCATT
>CAHJWO010000323.1 GCA_903642295.1 PVC group bacterium
CCGCCCCTGCCGGGGCTGGGAACCGGGTTTTTCGGATCGGCAGTAAGGATGGACGAGAAGGTTTCCAGGTGGATGGCAATCTCCGAGCGCCAGGCTTTCGTGACCGCGCCGCGGTTGAAAAGGCCTGGAAGAATGGCGGCTGCGCCGCAGGGAAAACATGGCGCTCGGAGATCGCCATCCACCGAGATTCTATTTCGCAGATGCTTAGTTCTTTCCAGGATGGGAATGACGTGAAGAATGTGAGATACCTCTCGCCACGCGCGATGCCCATTTCCGACGCGTGCCAAGCCTGACCGTTATTCGGTGGTGGAGATCTCCAGCCTCACCCCGGCAAACTCGTCAACATCTGCGCGTTGGTCGGGAATTTCTTGAGGAAACTCAACAACCGTTCGATGGCTTCCAGCGGTTTGTGACCCGCCAAGCCGCGCCGGATCACGTTGATCTTGTCCAGTTCCCAAGGCTGTAGGAGCAGTTCCTCGCGCCGGGTGCCGGACTGGAAAATGTCCACCGCCGGGTAGATGCGCTGGTCGCTGATCTTGCGATCCAACACGAGTTCCATGTTGCCCGTGCCCTTGAACTCCAGGAAAATCACCTCGTCGCCGCGGCTGCCCGTGTCGATGAGCGCGGTCGCCATGATCGTCAGGCTCCCGGCCTCCTCCGTGTTGCGCGCGGCGGCGAAAATCTTGCGCGGGATTTCCAGCGCGCGCGAGTCGATGCCGCCGCTGCCGGTGCGGCTGCCCGACGCCGTGTTGTTGAAGGCGCGGCCCATCCGCGTGATCGAATCCAGCAGCATGAACACGTCGAACCCGGCCTCCACCAGCCGCTTGGCGCGCTCCATCGCCAGTTGTGCGATACGCGTGTGGCTCTTGAGATCGCTGTCGTTGGAACTGGCCATGATCTCGGCCTGCGGCACGGCGCGGCGGATCTCGGTCACTTCCTCGGGCCGCTCGTCCACCAGCAGGATGATCACCTTCATCTCCGGGTGGTTCTTGATGACGGCCTCGGCGATGTGCTGCAACAACGTCGTCTTGCCCGTGCGCGGGGGCGCGACCAGCAGGCCGCGCTGCCCCTTGCCGATGGGCGTCATCAGGTCCATCACCCGCGTCGTGTAGCGTTCGGGCACCGTTTCGAGCCGGATCCGCTTCTTCGGGTTGATGCTCGTCAACTCGTCGAAATTCGGCAAATTCTTGAACTTTTCCGGGTCCTCGCCGTTGAGTTCGGTGAGGCGGAAAAGCTGCGGCCCACGCGAGGACCGGCGCACCTCGCCCTTGATCCACTGGCCGTCGCGCAGGTTGTACTTGCGGCAGACTTCCGGCGTCACGAACACGTCGGCGGGCGTCTGGACGAAATTGCGTTTGGCCTCGCGCAGGAAGCCGAAGCCCTTGCCCGACACCTCCACGATCCCCTCGCCGAACTGCGGCTCGGCCACGCGGCTGACGAACCCGTCGCCGCCGCCCTGCCCCTGGATTCCCTGCGGCTGCCCGTCCCGGCCATCCCGGCCATCCCGGTTGTCACGTCCCTGACCTGAAAAGTCACGCGGCTCGCGTTGACCACCCTGGCCTTGAAAATCACGCTGATCGCGTTGCCCGCCCCCCTGGTTCCCTTGCCCGCCCTGGCTACCCTGACCCTGTTGCCCGCCACCCGGCGAAAAGCGGTCGCGGCGGTCATTGCGACCGTGGCGGTTCTGCCGATCAAAGCGGTTCGGACGCCCCTGCTGGTCGTTCGGGCGTCCCGGCTGGCCCTCACGCTCCGGCGATTGAAAATTGTCCCGGTTCGCCGGAGTTTGCTGTCCCGTTCCCTGCGAGACGGAGGAATCAAATCCCGTCGTCACGACCGAAGGAGAGGGCGCCACGAGGCCCGTCGCCGGAGTCTCGGCTTCCGATGCATACTCCCGTGAGGCCGCCGCCGGAGCGGGATCTTTCTCGGGGGCGGCGGGCAGCACGGGCGCGGAAGGCACCGGGGCGACGGTTCGCACCGCCGGTTCCGGGGCGTGCTCCGACGCAGCGGCGGCAGCTTGTTCGCCTGGACCACCCGGCCGGAAGTTCAGGGCGGTCTGCTCCTCGACCGCCCGGTACGTCTCGGCGAGGATCACCTGTGTTTCGACATGAGCCTGCGGATCACGCGAACGGGCCGGTTGGTCTTCCTTAGCCGACGCAGCCGATGCCACGGAGGAACTTGCCTCCACCTGCTCGCGCACGGCGGGCGTGGCCCCGGCACCGGCGGCCGGGTCCTGCTCTTTGCCCGGCACAGACTTGGCCGCGGCCGGTTTGCGGACCCGCGCCGGTTTGCGGACCGGGGCTACCGCCGCATCCGCGCCGTTGTCGGTCGTCTCAATGGTCACGGCGGGCACGCTCTTGCGCGCGGCCACCTTGCGGCGCGGCGCGGCTTTTTTGGGCGGCAGGGTGTCCGGCGTTGGCTGGTTGGCGGCGTCGGCAGGTTGACCTCCCGCGTCCGTGGGGGCCGTGGGTTGGGTGGCGGTATCTTCGGTCATGATCAATTTGGAAAAGGGAACTGGGAGAGGAGGGAGGCCGCCGGTGGGATGCCCTTCCAGGGAGAAACCTGGCGGAAACTGGCGGGTTTGGAGGTGCGCGAACGGCGCGAGAGGATGCCCGTGCTGACCACGGGCGAGAGAGATGGAGTGGAGATCGCTGCGTTGGAAACCCCGGGACCGGCTCAAGCGGAGAGTCGGGCGAGGATTTCCTCTGAGATGTCAAAGTTGGAATGCACGTTCAAAGTGTCGTCATTGGCGTCGAGCGCTTCGTAGAGCTTGAGCACCTGGGCGGCGGTCGCGTCGTCGGCGACGGCCACGCTGTTATCCGGCAAATAAGTGAGTTTCTGGGTCTCCGTGGCGATGCCCCCGGTTTTGAGGGCTTCGGCCACGGCGTAAAGTTTGTCCGGCGGCGTGAACACGACGTAATGCGTGTCCCCGGTCGTCAGTTCCTCGGCCCCGGCGTCGAGCATCAGTTCGAGGATGCGGTCTTCGTCGGCCAGCGAGCGGGGCACCGTGATCTGTCCCTTTTTGTGGAACATGTAGAGTACGCTGCCGCTCGCGGCGAGGCTGCCGCCGTTCTTGCTAAAAATTAATCGTAGGTCTGCCGCCGTCCGGTTTTTGTTATCTGTCGCCGCTTCGATGACCATCGCCACGCCGCCGGGGGCGTAGCCTTCGTACAGGGTTTCTTCGTACTGCGCGCCCTCCAGTTCGCCCGTGCCTTTTTTAATGGCGCGTTCGACGTTTTCCTTCGGCATGTTCGCCGCCCGGGCCAAGTCCACCAGCGTCCGCAGCCGGGGGTTGCCGGAAACGTACTCGCCGCCGCCCATGCGGGCCGCGACCGTGATTTCCTTCACCAGCTTGCTGAACGTCGCACCGCGTTTGACATCCAGCGGCCCTTTGATGTGCTTGACCTTCGACCACTTACTATGACCCGCCATACCGCGAGGGGAAAACTAACCAGGGAAAACGCTGCCCAACGTTCGCAACATCCTGCGCGGAGAAGAAGGGTCGGCGCGAAGTGAAGACCAAAATGCCGACCAGCTCAGGAAAGCGATAAAATGAGCAACAGGGGTGATTTTAATAGTTTGCTGCGGGATGTCAACCACAAAATGTAGTTTGGCACCACGATCCTTACACAATGCCGCTGCTCAGGTTTCATCAACGTAAGCGGTCGGAATTGTGAGGGGCGGAACGGCGCACGCCGAAATCCGGTCGAGAAAAATGCGCAAGCTTTCATTCTTGACCCCTTCTTCCAACAACACCTTCCGCTTTTTGTAACCGGCCGCCGCGTTTCGATAGCAGCGGTCGTTCTTGTCCTCCCGGCTGATGGTCGGCTGATTTTGCCGGGCTAACGCTGTGTTCAAAGCATCCAAGCAGCCGGTGGTTTTCGCCTTTTTGTCCTCGGTCATCCACAGCGGCAGCAACCAACATTCGATCTCACGCACGCACACCGCGAAGAGGAAGCGACCTTCGTAGTCGGGGGTTTTGAAGTAGGTCAGCAGGATCCGGTTGAGAACCGGCTGGTCGGTAAACCCTTCCGAGACCACGGCGAAGTCATTCATGGAGGAATGCTCAGAAGTTTTGCGGCAGTCCGCCGATCAACCCGCGCAGGAACGCTTCCGACAGTTTGATCGGCAGTTCGCCCGGACGAGGCTGCGGCACGCTGACGCGGCGGACCTTGGTTTCCCCCTCGTCGTTGCGGGCGACGACGAACAACCGTTGTTCGTCGTCGTTAAGGTCAAGGCCATCGAGAACCGCCGGGTTGTGCGTGGTGAAGATGACCTGCTTGTCGTACTTGGCGGCGAGTGTGGAGAGCTGGCGCATCAAGGTCGCGCAGAGTTTCGGGTTCAGCGCGGTGTCGATGTTGTCGATGGCGAAGAACTTCGGCGTACGCCAACTCAGGAAAAGCACGAAGTAAAAGAGCAGCAGGAGAAAGCCTTCGTTGGCACTGCGTTGGTCGAAGAAGGATTTGTCTGGAGGCAGGAGTCCATCTTTGATGCGGATGCGGTCACGCATTGCATCATCGGGCGTCGGCAGCGACAAATCCTCAAACCATCCTAGCGTATGAAGCAGTTCTTTTAGCTCTGTGAAGCGGTCTTGGTACTGCTCGGTATTGAAGGATTGGAGCAATTTGAGCAAGCCTTCGCCCTTAGAGCCTAG
>CAHJWO010000324.1 GCA_903642295.1 PVC group bacterium
CTCCTCGTGGATTACGCCCGGAACGCCGGGGCGTCGGCGATCATCCGGGGGCTGCGCGCCGTGTCGGACTTCGAGTTCGAGTTCCAGATGGCCCTGATGAACCGCAAGCTGGAGGCCAACGTCGAAACCATCTTCCTCATGCCCAAAGAGGAATACACCTACCTGAGCAGCCGGATCATCAAGGAAATCGCGCGTCTGGGTGGCGACGTGACCAGTTTTGTGCCATCTTGCGTGTCCGACGCGCTCAAGGGAAAATTCCCGCCGCGACCCACGGAAGAAAGGCAGAAGGCAGAAGGCAGAAGGCAGAAGGAGGAACCCGGAAACCAGACCTAACGCCCCTATTTTTAACTTCTATCCTCTCCATCCACCTTTTTCCTTCTGCCTTCTGCCTTCTACCTTCTGCCTTTATGAAGATCCACCTGCGCCAGATTCCCGAGGAGGGATTGCACCTCGAAGGAGAGGAAAGCGCCGCCCTGCTGGACCTGCCGACCGACGAGTACAACCGGCCGCTCGGGCCCGTGCAATACTCGCTCGACGTAGGGGTTTCCGGGACGGGCTTGTGGGCGACCGGTGAACTGTCGCTGGACCTGGAACTGGAATGCGTCCGCTGCTTGGAGAAGTTCGAGTACCCGCTCCTCGTGTCCGACGTGGCGATGCAAATCGAACTGCCGCCGCAGGAAACGGTGGACTTGACGCCGCACCTCCGAGAAGATATTCTCCTCGCCTTGCCTGCCTATCCGCACTGCGACTGGTCGGGCGAGAGAGTTTGTCCCGGTCGCCAGGAAGCGAAGAGGGAGTCCGCCGCCTCCGCAGAGGGAGCAGCCGACCCGTCCCGCACACCGTCCGCGTGGGAAGTGCTCGACCAAATCAACAAACCCGCCAAGTAGTTTTAACTTTCCGAAAGGAACCTTTGTCATGGGAGTCCCCAAACGTAAAACCTCGAAGATGCGCCTGCGCACCCGCCGCGCCGCCAACCGCTGGCACGCACCTCAACTCAGCCGCTGCGCCCAGTGCAGCAGCGCGGTTCTCCCGCACATCGCCTGTCCTTCCTGCGGCTATTACAAGGGCCGTCAGGTGTTGACCATCGAGGCCTAAACGGCCTCCGTCAGGTATGTCTTCGGAGCGGGCGCTTTCTGCGATGCCGTCCCGGCAGATCGTTACGAACGCCCCAGCAAGGCGTCAGGACCTGCTTTTGGCTTTCGCCTGAACCGATGAGGGTTGCTCTTGATGCCATGGGCGGGGACTTTGCTCCCCGCAACAACGTCGAAGGGGCGGTGTTGGCCCTGCGTGAGTTCGCGCAGATGACCAAACTGTTCCTCGTCGGGGACCAAGCCGCCGTGCAGGCGGAACTGACCCGTTTGGGCTGCACCGATCCGCGCGTCGAGATCTTTCATGCCAGTCAGGTCGTGGACATGAGCGACGAAGGAGTCGCCGCCGTCCGCAAGAAGAAAGATTCGTCGGTCAGCCGGGCGGTCGATCTGGTGAAGTCCGGCAAAGCGGACGCCATCGTCAGCGCCGGGCACACCGGAGCGGCAGTCGCCGCCAGCACCATCAAGCTGCGTACCCTGCCGGGCGTGGAACGGGCCGGGATCGCCACGACCGTACCGACGGAAGGCAACCTTTTCGTACTCATCGACGCCGGGGCCAACCCGGATGCCAAGCCGAACCACCTGTTGCAGTACGCAATCATGGGGTCGGTGTACTCGCGCCACGTCCTGGGCTACGCGAATCCGACCATCGGCCTGATGAGCATCGGCAGCGAGGACAACAAGGGCAGCGAGGCGACCAAGGAAGTGTTCAAGATGCTCAAGGCGAGCGGGCTGAACTTTCGCGGCAACGTGGAAGGCCACGATCTTTTCGAGAACCCCGTCGAGGTCGTCGTTTGCGAGGGATTCGTGGGCAACGTGGTGCTGAAAACCTGCGAGGCACTGGCGCACGCCATCTTTTCCTGGCTCAAGCACGAGTTGAAGAAATCCCCCTTGCGCATGGCCGGGGCCCTGCTGGCCAAGGGCGCCTTCAAGAACATCCGGGACAAGATCAGCGTCGATGAATACGGCGGGAGTGTGTTGCTGGGGGTAGACGGCATCTGCATTATCGCGCATGGTTCCAGTTCGGCGCTGGCCATCAAGAGCGCGATTCGGGTTGCATTGGAGAGCATTTCGCACCAAGTAAACCCGTACATCGTCAAGGAGTTAGAAGCTTATTATGCCACCCATGCCAGCGAACCTGCCCCTTCCAAAGCCGCCTGAGTCCGCCCCGGCTGGCCGCGTGGGCGGGGTCTCGGTGCTGGGAACCGGCAGTTATCTGCCCGCGCGGGTGATGACCAACGCGGACCTGGAGAAAATCGTCGAGACCAGCGACGAGTGGATCACCTCGCGCACCGGCATCAAGGAACGCCGCATCGCCGCCGAGGGCGAGCACACCAGCGACATCGGGGCTGCCGCGGCGCGCAAGGCGCTCGAACAGGCGGGCATCACAGCGGGCGAGGTGGATCTGATCCTGGTGGCGACCGCCTCGCCGGACATGTTCTTTCCGGCCACGGCCTGCCTGATCCAGCGACTGATCGGCGCGTCCGGGGCGACCTGCATGGACATCTCGGCGGCGTGTTCGGGGTTCCTGTACGCCATCGAGATGGCCCGCCACATGATCGATGGCGGGGCCATCCGTTACGCGCTCATCATCGGCACCGAAAAACTCAGCGCGCTGGTGGACTGGAGCGACCGCAACACCTGCGTGCTGTTCGGCGACGGCGCGGGCGCGGCGGTGCTGGGTCGCCGACCGGAGGGGCGCGCCGGCCGCGGCATCCTGGGCACTTTCATGGGCAGCGACGGCGAATACAGCCAGATCCTCGGCATCCCCGGCGGCGGGACGCGTTGCCCGACGACCCGGGAGAATTTTGACCAGAAACTCAACACGATCAAGATGTTGGGCAAGGAAACCTTCAAGCAGGCCGTGAACGCCATGACCAGCGCCAGCATCGAGGTCCTCGACCGCACGGGGCTGACCGTGGACGACATCGCCTGCATCATCCCGCACCAGGCGAACGTGCGGATCATCGACGCCATCAAGGACCGGCTCAAGGTCCCCTCGGAGAAGTTTTTCATGAACCTGGACCGGACCGGCAACACCGGGGCGGCGGCGGTGGCCATCGCGCTGGACGAAGCACACCGGGAAGGGCGCATCCGGCCCGGCGACAAGGTGCTGATGGTCGTGTTCGGCAGTGGGTTGACGTGGGCGAGCATGGTCGTCGAGTGGTGACGACGGGCGCGTCGCGGCGGCAGTTTTTCCAAACGAAATCACCATGAGCCAAGCGAACTCCCCCGAAAAAGTGCCTGCCTGGAGGTGGTTCGGGCGGACGGATGCGCACCACCGGTTCTTCGTTTCCGTTGGGGTGGCGGTGATTGCCTTCGCCTTGATGCCGGGGCACTTGAGTTGGGCCACCCGGTTGCTCGGGTCCTGGAATGCTTTCATCTACACCACCCTCGGCTTGATGTGGACGCTCATTATCACCGCCGAGCCGAAGGAAGTGGTCAGTTCGGCGAAGTTGGAGGATTCGAGTCGGACCGCGATCTTTTTGCTGGTGCTGGCGGGCGCGTGCGGGAGCGTTTTCGCGGTGGTTTACGAGTTGAGCATGGCAAAAGAATCGGGCCACGGGCAGGTCGGGTTACGCGTGGGATTCTGCATCCTGACGGTTTTCGCCTCGTGGTTCCTCGTCCACAGCATTTATGCTTTGCGCTACGCGCATTTCTTCTACGGCACCGACGAAAATGACAAAATTCGGGGCGGGCTGGATTTTCCCGATGAGGACGAACCTGACTATCTGGATTTTGCGTATTTTTCTTTTGTGATCGGGATGTGCGCCCAGACCTCGGATGTCGCCGTTCAATCAGCGGGGTTGAGGCGGCTGTGTTTGGTCCACAGTGTGATCTCGTTCTTTTTCAACGTGGCCATCATCGGGCTGAGCATCAATACGCTCTCGGGGCTGCTGCAGTAGGCGGACAGAAGAAGGAACCAGGAAACCAGGAAACCAAGAATCCAAGGTAGGTCCAAGATTCAAGGAGGAAGCGATTTCGTGGTCATTCGGTGCTTGCCACCCGGGGGGCAAGCCGGTAAGTCGTCAGCCGGTGTTTCTTCTGGTGCCATACGAAGTTCGGACGCTGACGATCCGCGTCCCCTGGGCCAACTACCTGCTCATCGGGCTCAACGTCCTGTTTTTCGGGCTGCTCCTCACCGATCATCTTTCGGAAGAGTGGACCTACCAGATGGTCCTGACCGGCTGGTACGCGTACGAGTTGCTGGGACACCAGTTTCTCCATGCGGGACTCGGTCACCTGTTGGGCAACATGGCGTTCCTGTGGGTATTCGGGAACGCCCTCGCGGGCGTGATGAACAACCTTTTGTACCTGGCGCTTTATCTGGTCATGGGGGTCTGCGCGGCGGCGATTCACCTGGTGGTGAACGGGCACCCGATGATCGGGGCCAGCGGGGCGATCAGCGGGCTGCTGGGCATTTATCTCGCGGTGTACCCGGTGAACCGCATCCACTGCTTTTATTTTTTTATGATCCGGCCCGGTTGGTTCGACGCGCCCGGTTACCTCTTGATCGTGCTCTGGTTCCTGATGAACCTCGCCTACGCCGTGTTGGACC